>JAGQTO010000170.1 GCA_020439025.1 Mycobacterium sp.
GCGCGCCGATGTCTACGAGGTCAAGCTCGACGACGAGCACCTGATGTCGAGCTTGTTCACCGTCGCCGAGCGGGAGCTGGCCCGGCTGGCCCTGGAGCGCACGGCGGGGACCGAATTGGACGTGGTCATCGGCGGCCTGGGCCTCGGCTACACGGCGCAAGAAGCCCTGCAGTGCAGTCGGGTTCGGGCGCTGACCGTCATCGAGTACTCCGATGCGGTCATCGACTGGCACTGCCGGGACCTGCTACCGCAGACGGCCGGTCTGGCCGCCGATGACCGCGTGAGACTGGTGAGTGCGGACTTCTTCGCCGCCGCCACCGGCGCGGCGGGATTCGACCCCGACCAACCGGGCCGAACCTACGACGCGATCCTGCTCGATATCGACCATTCGCCCCGGCATCTGCTGGCCGATCACCACGCGCACTTCTATAGCCGCGACGGGCTGAGTGCGGTTTCCGCGCGGCTCAACGGCGGGGGTGTGTTCGCCATGTGGTCCGACGATCCCCCCGACGACGGCTTCCTCTCGCTCCTGGAGTCGGTGTTCAGCGACGTCGAGGCCCGGTCGGTCTGGTTCGACAACCCGCTGACCGGAGGGCGTTCGGCGGCGACGGTCTACCTCGCGACACGGACGTAGGTGCCGGGGCCGATGTCGCGGCGCGGCGCGCGTTTCGCCCCGTCCCGACCCGTCGGTGCAGCACACTAGTCGGCAGGAATCCGCGGGCGCTGCGCGGAAGGACCACTATGACCGCTGCTCAGATCCTGACCCTCGACGCCCTCGGGGACACCCCCGTCGGCGGGAAGGCCGCGGGTCTGGCGAAACTCACCCAACTCGGCCTCCGGGTGCCAGCGGCCTTCGTGATCGTCGGCGCGACCCCGGGCGATCTGCCCGAGGATCTCGAGACCCACTACCGGCGGCTGGGCGCCGGACCCGTCGCGGTTCGCTCGTCGGCACTCGGCGAGGATTCCGCCGAGGCAAGCTTCGCCGGCCAGTACGAGACGGTCCTCGACGTCGTCGGCATCGGCCCCCTGCGCGAGGCGATCGACGTCTGTCTGGCATCGCTGCACAACCAACGGGCCTCCGCCTACCGCCGGCAGAACGCAACCGTGAACGGCGAATCGGCGATGTCCGTCGTGGTCCAGACCATGGTTCCCGCGCAGGCCGCGGGCGTGCTCTTCACCGCCGACCCCGTCACCGGACGGCGCGACCGAGTGATCGTCGACGCGGTCGAGGGCCTGGGTGAAGCGCTGGTGAGTGGTCACGCCTCCCCCGACCATGTCGTCCTGGACCGGCGCGGGCACATCCTCGAAGCCCGAATCACCGGAACCGCAGCGGTTCTGGATGACGACGTCCTGCGGAGCCTGGTGGCCTCGGCGCTGGCGGCCGAGGCCGCCGAGGGGTGCCCGCTGGACCTGGAGTGGGCGGTCGACGGCGCCGGCGAGATCCATTGGCTGCAAGCGCGGCCGATCACGAACCTGCCGGCCGATCCCAACGAACTCGACACCCCGATCGCCGATCCGACGCACGTGTTCACCCGCTGCAACGTCGGCGAGATGTTCCCGGGCGCCTGCACGCCGCTGTCGTATTCCTTCACCGCGCGCAGCATCGACGTCGGCATGCAGATGATGCACGTGAAGATCGGGATTCAGCAGTCCGTGCTCCCTCAGATGCGTTTCCTGATCATGAACTCCGGGCATCTGTTCCTCAATCTGAGCACGATGAGCGAGACCGCAACGCACGCAATCGGTTCCAGCCCCCAGCAGCTGGCGCTCTCGGTGTGCGGGCGGCCGGTCACCGAGTTCACCATCAGCGGCGGACCGCCACCGCCGCGCCGGCGCCGCGCCGCCAACGGGATCCGCTACATCAGATATCTGCTCGGCCAACCCAGAGCGCGCCGGGACATGCGCCGCCTCCGTGCCGAACTGCACATCCCTGATGCCCCGACCGCGGCGGCGGCGTGGCAGGAAATCGACAGCCGTTTCGGGTCCATCTTCGACGCGATGAACTACCACCTGATCTCCTCGGCCGGCTCCGGCGTCCTCACGCCCACCCTGCTCGGGGTGATCGCCAAGGGCCGCGACCCGTCCGAAGCCGACCATGCGACCGCCGCCGCCCTGCTGGCCGGGGCCGACGGGGTGGAGAGCGCCGACATCATCACCGGTGCCGAGCGCATCGCGCGGGAGATCGCCGTCCACCCCGACGCCGAGGCATCCTTCGTCCGCGCCCGGCCCGAGGAGGCGCTGGCCTGGATCCGTTCACCGGAAGCCGGGGCGGCACGCGCGGAGTTCGAGCGGTATCTGCGCACCCACGGCCACCGCGCCATCAAGGAACTGGAACTGCGTCAGCCGGAGTGGCGGGAGGACCCGCTGCCGGTGATCCGATCGCTGCAGGTGTCGCTGCGTCAGGGCGGATCAGACAGTGCCCACCGCGCCCCGGCCATCCAGACCGCCGAGACCGGCCTCGTCGTGAAGATGTTGGCCGGGATGGCCCGACGGGCGGTCCGGTCCCGGGAGGAGACCAAGTCCGGTCTCGTCGCGGTCACCACCCGGTTCAAGAGGGCCTATCGCGCCCTGGCGGAACTGATGGTCGCTGAGGGACTGCTCCCGGATGCCGATGCGGTCTTCTTCCTCACCCATGACGAACTCGGCCGGCTGGCCCGGGGCGGGGAAACCCGACTCGCCCAGGCGGCCCTTGCCCGCCGGGAGGCCTTCGCAGAGCAGGAACGCTACGAGTTCCCCGACGTCTTCCAGGGCGAGCCCGCGCGACTCGATCTCGATCGGGAGGCAGCCGACTCCCCCGGCGTCGTCCGCGGGGCGCCGGTGAGCCGGGGCCGCGTCACCGGCGTTGCCCGGATCGTCCGCAACCTGGACGAGGCCGCTGCACTGCAACGCGGCGAAATCCTCATCGCACCGATCACCGATGTCGGCTGGACCCCCTACTTCAGCCTCATCGCCGGACTGGTCACCGATATCGGCAGTGCCGTCTCACACGGCGCGGTGGTGGCCCGCGAATACGGGCTGCCCGCGGTGGTCAACACCCGCACCGCGACCCGGGTGTTCCGGACCGGCGACCGCGTCGTGCTCGACGGCGAATCGGGCGTCGTCCGACTAGCCGAGGACGGTGACGTGCCTGGGTGAACAGCGTCAGCGATCTTCAGGCGCCCCGCAGTTGACGGCGAACGATTTCCTCGTATTGGCATTCGGCCGCGTCAAGGCTTAACGCCGACCCGGGTGCCGCCCGGCGGACAAACCTAGTGCGCCTGGCTCACCGAGGACATGTGGAAGTCCGGTATCCGCAGGGTCGGCATCACCGCGCGGGTGGCCCAGTCGCTCCACTCCCGCGGCAGCGTGATCTCCGGTGCCCCGGCCTCGGTGGCCCGCCGCAGCAGGTCCAGCGGGCTCTCGTTGAACCGGAAGTTGTTGACCTCCGCGGTGATTTCGCCGTCCTCGATCAGGTACACCCCGTCGCGGGTGAGCCCGGTCAGCAGCAGGGTGGTGGGGTCGACGGTGCGGATGTACCACAGCGTGGTCAGAAGCAGGCCGCGCTCGGTGGAGGCGATCATGTCCGCGAGATCCTTTGTGCCACCGGTCATCAGCAGATTGTCGGCCGGCACGGCCACCTCGGTGCCGAACTCGGCGGCCGCCGCGCGCGGGTAGGGCAGCGCGTGGATGGCGCCGTCGCGGATCCAGTCCACCCGGTCGATGTCCATCCCGTTGTCGAACAGCGAGATCCGCTCCGACGCCGTGGCGGTGTGCACGAACGGCGAGCACTCCAGGCCCGGTGCGTGCGGATCGGAGTACAGGGTCAGGCCCAGATCGGTGAGCCGCTCCCCCACCCGGGTTCCGCCACCCGGCGCCGACAGGGCGCTGCGGCCCTCCTGGGCGCCGCGGCCGTCCATCGACCAGCCCAGGTAGATCATCATGTCCGCGACCGTCGACGGCGGCATCAGGGTCTCGTAGCGCCCGGCCGGCAATTCGACGCTCCGCGTCGACCAGTCCAGCCGCAACGACAACTCGGCCAGCATCGCGTCGATGGGCACCTGGGCGAACCACGGCGTGCTGATCCCGGCCCACGCGCTGGCCTGGCCCCGTTTGGCGTTGATCTCCACCGACCCGGTGGGCTGGGTGAACCGGCGGCGCACCCCGGTGGAGGTGGCCAGGAACGTCGTCTCCACGACATGGTGGGCGAAGCCGTAGAGCCGGTCGCCGCCGCCGAACCCGGCCGACAGCCCCCGGGCCACCTCGGCAAAGGCCCCGGCACCGGTGCCCGGGACGGGGTCGCCCCAGTCGGCGGGCTCGCCGGTCCCGGTCAGAAGCGGCGCGGCGTCACGGGCCTCCGGGGCGGCGTGGGCGGCCCGCTCGGCCGCAGCCACCAACTCCCCGACCGACTCCTCCGACACCGCACTGGAGCGCACCGCCCCGACATGGGCCGTATCCCCTTTGCGGACAACGGAAATCACCGCCACCGACCGGCTGGTCGCCACCCCGTTGGTGGTCATCGAATTCCCCGCCCAGCGCAGCGAGGCGTCCGACCGCTCGGTGACGATGACGACAGTCTCGTCGCAGCGCCCCGACGCCGCGGCCGCCCGTAGCGCCAGTTCGACGATCTCCTGGGCGGGGATCACCGTCCGGACTCCTCAACCGTGTTCAACACATTCACTCCCCGGAACAGTGCCGACGGACAGCCGTGACTGACGGCGGCCACCTGGCCCGGCTGGGCCTTGCCGCAGTTGAACGCCCCGCCGAGCCGCCACGTCGAGGGCCCGCCGACGGCCTCCATCGAGTTCCAGAAGTCGGTGGTGGTGGCCTGGTAGGCGACGTCGCGCAGCTGCCCATAGAGCCGGCCGTCGCGGATCCGGAAGAACCGCTGGCCGGTGAACTGGAAGTTGTAGCGCTGCATGTCGATGGACCAGCTCTTGTCGCCGACGATGTAGATCCCGTTGTCCACCCGGCTGATCAGATCCACGGTGCTGAGGTTGTCGGCGCCGGGTTGCAGCGAGACGTTGGGCATCCGCTGGATCGGCACATGATGGGCCGAATCGGCGTACGAGCATCCGTTGGAGCGCTCCAGGCCGAGCTTGCGGGCGAACACCCGGTCCAGCTGGTAGCCGACGAACACCCCGTCGCGCACCAGATCCCATTTCTGGGCGGCCACCCCCTCGGCGTCGTAGCCGATGGTGGCCAGTCCGTGCTCGACGGTCCGGTCGGCGGTCACGTTCATCACCGGTGAGCCGTACTGCATCCGGTTGAGCTTGTCCGGGGTGGCGAAGGAGGTGCCGGCGTAGGCGGCCTCGTAGCCGATCGCCCGGTCGTACTCGGTGGCGTGCCCGATCGACTCGTGGATGGTCAGCCACAGGTTGGTGGGGTCGATCACCAGGTCGGTGGGGCCGGCGACGACGCTGGGCGACTTGGTCTTCTCGGCCAGCAGCACCGGCAGTTCGGCCAGCTCGGTGCTCCAACTCCACACCTCGTCACCGGCGACGGCCTCCCAGCCGCGGCCGCTCGGCGGGGCCAGGGTGCGCATGGACTCGAAGCTGCCCGCCGCGGCGTCGACGGCGACGGCTTCCAGGGAGGGCAGGGTTCGCACCCGCTGCTGGGTGATGGCCGAGCCGAAGGTGTCGGCGTAGAAGGTCTGCTCCTTGACGGTGTTGACCATCGCCGAGACGTGGTCGACGCCGTCGGAGGCCAGCAGCCGGCCGGAGTACTCCTCGAGCACCGCGATCTTCTCGGCGGTCGGGACGGTGAACGGGTCGATGCGGTAGTCCGAGACCCAGGTGGCGTCGGGATAGACCGGCTCGTCGGCCAGTTCGATGTGCTCGGCGTTGAGAGCGGCCAGCGTCACCGCCACCCCGACCGCGTGCCGCGCGGATTCGGCGGCAATGTCCGGGGTGAGCCCGGCGTGCGAGGCGAAACCCCAGGTGCCGTCGACGATCACCCGCACCGCCAGACCGATGTCGCGGTCGAGCACCGCGGACTCCAGTTCGCCGTCGCGCATCTGCACGATCTCGGTGGTGATCGCGTGCACCCGCAGGTCGGCGTAACTGGCGCCGCCGGCCACCGCGGCCGACAGCGCGGCGTCGGCGAGCCTGCGCAGCGGCAGGGCCAGGAAGTCCTCGTCGATGCCGTGCCGGTGGGAACTCACCGCTACACCGTAACCGGGGGCTTTAATTACTGGCGTGAACCGGCGCCGCGCGCACTCCACTTTGCTGGGATACGGCCTGCTCGCGCCCAGCCTGTTCGGGGTGGTGTGCTTCCTGCTGCTGCCGATGCTGGTGGTGATGTGGCTGAGCCTGCACCGCTGGGACCTGCTGGGACCGATCCGCTATGTGGGACTGGACAATTGGTATTCGGTGCTGACCGACCCGTCGTTCGGCAACTCGCTGCTGGTGACGTGCGCGTTCATCGCGATCGTGGTGCCCGCACAGGTGGTGTTGGGCCTGGCCGCGGCGGCGATGCTGGCCCGCGGCCTGCCCGGCACCGGCATGTTCCGGGCGCTGTACGTGATCCCGTGGATCTGCTCGCCGCTGGCGGTGGCGGTGCTGTGGCGCTGGATCCTGGCGCCCACCGACGGGGTGGTCAGCACGGTGCTGGGCCGTCGCATCGAGTGGCTGACCGACCCGGGTCTGGCGCTGCCGGTGGTCTCGGCGGTGACGGTGTGGACCAACGTGGGCTACGTCGCGCTGTTCTTCCTGGCCGGGATCCTGGGCATCCCGCCGCAGGTGCACGCCGCGGCCCGCATCGACGGGGCCACCGCCTGGCAGCGGTTCTGGCGGATCACGCTGCCGATGCTGCGCCCGACGTTCTTCTTCGTCTCAGTGACCGGTGTGGTCAGCGCGGCGCAGGTCTTTGACACCGTTTACGCGCTGACCGGTGGCGGCCCGGCGGGACGCACCGACCTTGTCGCGCACCGGATTTACGCCGAGGCGTTCGGCGCCGCCGCCATCGGCCGCGCGGCGGTGATGGCGCTGATCCTTTTTCTGATCCTGGTCGGGGTCACCGTCGTTCAGCATCTGTACTTCCGCAACCGGATCAGCTACGACACCTACTGACTCCGCCGCCGGCGCCGGTACCGCGACCGCCGACGACGGCGCCGGGACGTCGAACGGCCGCTGATAGGCCGCCTCCACGATCGGGCGCAGAATCGGGTCCAGCACCGGGTTGAGCAGCGGTGCCAGCGGTCCGGTCGCACCGACCAGCGGAAGCATCGGGTTGGGGACGAAGACGTAGGTGATGTTGCCCGGCGAGCCGTCGGGGTTGTCCGGTGTGTAGCGGATGTTCGCGGGGTCGTTCAGGTCGACGTTGAAGTAGCCGAACACGTGCGCGCTCGACCTGCCCAGCGCCGCGTTGATCGCGGCCAGCACATTGCTCTTGTCGGTGGGGACGTCGGCCCATCCGTCGTACTGCTTGATGACCTCGATACCGCTGTACGGGGAGTAGTCCGGCACCGGGTTGGGGGCGCGGCCGCCGACCACGTTCTCCGGGTTGCCGATGGACACCCAGGAGACCTGGCCCGGGTCGGGAGCGGATGCCGGGTCGGCGGCCCAGCGGCGCAGCGCGGTGTAGATCACCTGGCCGCCCTGGCTGTGCCCGAACAGGGTGACGTCCCCGGCAACCTCCTCGAGTGCGGCCTGCAGGCGGTCGGCACCCTGGTTGTTGAAGTACTGGCCCAGCGGCCAGGCGGGGTAGTTGACCGGCCGGCAGGTGTTGGGTGCGGCGCACAGGCTCCCGCCGAGTTGCAGCGGGGTGAAGTGCAGGAACGGCTGAATCCCGGCCAGACCGCCCTCGAAGGTCAAGACGGTGGCCGCCAGGCCGACTTCGCGGGCCACCACCCCGTGGGCGGCGGCCTGCGCCGGGGCCGGCTGCAGCAATCCGGCAGCGACCACCGCACACGCCGCGAACGGCCACAATGAGGTTTTCACCAGCCGAACTCTACCCGCCAGCTAACCTGCCGGATATGGCCCACGGCGACCGGCGGACGGCGGCGATCATCTACGCCGGCCTGCTCGCGGCCGCCGTGCTGACGGTGGCGCCGTTCGCGCTGGGCCTGCTCACCTCGTTCACCTCGGCCCGGCAGTTCGCCACCGGCACACCGCTGTCGCTGCCGGACCCGCCGACGCTGGAGAACTACACCGCCCTGGGCGGGGCCGGGTTCGGCCGCGCGCTGGCCGTCACCGCGCTGATGACCGCGATCATCACCCTGGGCCAACTGGTCTTCTCGGTGCTGGCCGGCTACGCCTTCGCCCGGCTGGAGTTTCCCGGCCGCGACGGGCTGTTCTGGGTGTACGTGGCGACCCTGATGGTTCCGGCGACGGTGACGGTGGTGCCGCTATATCTGATGATGGCCGAACTGGGTCTGCGCAACACCTTCTGGGCGCTGGTGCTGCCGTTCGTGTTCGGCTCGCCGTACGCGATCTTTCTGCTGCGGGAGTACTTCCGCGCGATCCCGGGCGATCTGATCAAGGCCGCCCACCTCGACGGCGCCAACACCCTGGACGTGATCGTGCATGTGGTGCTGCCGGCCAGTAAGCCGATCCTGGCGACGCTGACGCTGATCACCGTGGTCTCGCAGTGGAACAGCTTCATGTGGCCGCTGGTGATCACCAGCGGCGGCCAGTGGCGGGTGCTGACGGTGGCCACCGCGGGGCTGCAGTCGCAGTACAACGCGCAGTGGACGCTGGTCATGGCGGCCACGACGGTGGCCATCGTTCCGCTGGTGGTGTTGTTCGCGGTGTTCCAGCGCCACATCGTCCGCTCGATCGTCGTCACGGGCCTGAAATGACGGGGCTCAAGTGACAGGGTTCAAGTGATGCCGCGGCCCCGCTTCTCGACGATGGTCACGGCCGCGCTCGTCGCCGTCGCCCTGATCCTGATCGGCGTGGTCGAGCTGATGGGACGCACCGACGAACCCTCGGGGACGACAGTGGTGACGGTCCGGCTGTGGGACGAGCAGGTGGCCGGGGCCTACCGCGAGTCCTTCGATGAGTTCCACCGTCGCCACCCCGAGATCGAGGTGCGCACCACCCTGGTGTCCTATGCGAGCTACTTCGACACGCTGCGCACCGATGTGGCCGGCGGCGGCGCCGACGAC
The DNA here is from genome assembly GCA_020439025.1 of Mycobacterium sp. GTDB lineage: Bacteria > Actinomycetota > Actinomycetes > Mycobacteriales > Mycobacteriaceae > Mycobacterium. The sequence goes on from JAGQTO010000170.1 coordinate 9,086, forward strand.
ATCTTCTGGATGAACAACTCCCACCTCGCCGAGTACGCCGACAACGACCGGCTGATGGCGATCGCGCCGTCGCCCGACTGGGAGCCGTCGGTGGTCGCGCAGTTCACCCGGGGCGGCCGGCTGTGGGGGGTGCCGCAGCTCACCGACGCCGGGATCGCGCTGTTCTACAACGCCGACCTGCTCGCCGACGCCGGGGTGGAGCCGTCGGCACTGGGTGAGGCCCGCTGGGATCCCGACCCGGCCAACGACACGCTGCGCCCGCTGCTGGCACGGCTGACCCTCGACGCCGCCGGGCGGCGCGGCGATACCCCCGGGTTCGATCCGCTCCGGGTGCGCCAGTGGGGCTACAACGCCGCCAACGACCTGCAGGGCATCACCCTGAACTTCATCGGCTCGGCGGGCGGGGTGTTCAGCGAGGGCGACCGGTTCGCCTTCGACAACCCGCAGGCGATCTCCGCACTGGGCTACGTGGTCGACCTGATCAACACCGAGCACGTCGCCCCGCCGGCGTCGGACACCAACGACAACGGCGACTTCTCCCGCAACCAGTTCCTGTCCGGGCGCATGGCGGTGTTCCAGTCCGGCACCTACAACCTGGCCCAGGTGGCCGGGCAGGCCGGCTTCCGCTGGGGGGTGGCGATGCTGCCCGCCGGGCCGGCCGGGCGGGTCAGCGTCACCAACGGCATCGTGGCCGCCGGAAATCCGGCGACCCGCCATCCGGAGGCGGTGCGGGCGGTCCTGGACTGGCTCGGCGGGGAGGGCAACGCCTACCTGGGCCGGAGCGGGGCGGCGATCCCGGCGGTGCTGTCGGCCCAGCGGGGGTACTTCGACTACTGGAACGACAAGGGCGTCGACGTCACCCCGTTCTTCGCCGTGCTCGACGGCCCGCGCATCGCCGCGCCGGGCGGGGCCGGTTTCGCCGCCGGTTTCCAGGCCATCAAGCCGTTCTTCGACGAGATGTTCATGGGACGCCGGCCGGTCGCGGAGACGCTGGCCGCGGCCCAGCAGGCCGCGAACACCGCCGCGCAACGCTGAGTCGTCGAGGACCAGGAACGGGTCAGGCCAGGCCGGGAATCTCCACGAAAAACGCCGCCACCCCGACCACCGCGACGATGCCCAGCGCCACCCAGTCGGCCTTCTTCGGCCGCGACGGCGCCGCCGAGATCTGGCCGGTACCGCCGCGGGCGGTGATGGCGTCGCCCATCTCGTCGGCGCGGCGAAGTGCGACGGTCACCCCGGCGGTGAGCAGGTCGACCAATTCGATGGCCCACCTCCGGCGGCGCATCCGGCCGTCGGGCATGACCGGCCGCGGCCGCAGCTTCCGGGCCGCGTAGAGCAGCCGGAACTCGTCGAGCAGCATCGGGAAGGCGCGCAGCGACAGCGACAACGCCACGGCCCAGTCGTCGACCGGGATCCGCAGCGGCCGCAGCGGCCGGCCGAGGGTGGCCACGGCGGGGGCGACGTCGGCGACGTTGGTGGTCCACGACACCAGCGCGCCGGTCGCCAGCAGGACGATCGACACCGCGGTAATCCGCAGGAACTTCAGCAGACCGCCGACCTCGACGTCGACCGACCACAGGTGCAGGACCGGATCGCCGCCGCCGATGGTGGCGGTGACCGCACCGAGCAGCAGCAGGATCCACAGCCACCGCGGGATGGACGGCACCACCCCGCGCGGGATGTGCGCCAGCCGGATCGTCACCGCGACCAGGGTCGCCGTCAGGGCGATCGGGACCCAGCGGGGGTGGAACGCCAGCACCAGGGAGATGACGAAGACCGCGATGATCTTGGTGCCAGCCCACAGCTCGTGGATCACCGAGGTTCCAGGGACCGGGCGCAGCAGCACCACCGGCCGGCGCTGGCGGGCCGGGCTCACGGCGTCGGCCCCGAGGATCGCAGCACCCCGCGGTCCAGGTGCAGGGTGCGCGGGCACAGTTCCTCCAGGCCCGCGAAGTCATGCGAGATGACGATGACGGTCAACCCGGTGTTGAGCCGCAGGTCGGTCAGCAGGCGCAGCAGTCCGCGCTGGCTGGGGGCGTCCAGACCGGCCAGCGGCTCGTCGAGGATCAGCGCCTGCGGCCAGCGGGCGAGCAGGCCGGCGATCACCACCCGTCGCATCTGCCCGCCGCTGAGCTGGTCGATGCGCCGTCGGGCCAGCGAGCCGTCGAGCCCGACAGTGGCCAACGCGGCGATCACCCGGCCGGTGTCGTTCGGGGAGAAGCCCGCGGCCGAGGCGACTTCCAGATCGACCCGGCTGCGCATCAACTGCAACCGGGCCGCCTGGAAGGCGATGGCGACATCGCCGACGCACTCGTGGGCGGGACGTCCGCCGACCAGGCACTCACCGGTGGTCGGTGCGGTCAGCCCGGCCATGATCCAGGCCAGGGTGGACTTACCGGACCCGTTGCCGCCGTGGATCAGCACACCGTCGCCCTCGTTGACGGTGAAGCTGACGTCGCGCAGCGCGGTCTTGGCCCACGGTGTCCCGGCGCCGTATTCGTGGCCGACCCCGCGCAGTTCCAGCACCGGCCGGCTGCTGTGCGGTGCCGCAGTGTGACCGGGGGCCGGTGCTGCGGCGCTGCCGACCATCGCCATGTTGTCCAGCGACTGGCTGAGATTGACGGTGCGGTCGGCGATCTGGGCCTCGTTGTCGTAGTGGGTGATGTTCACCAGCGCCATCCGGTGGTGCTCGGTGAGCCCGGACAGCACCTCCAGCAACCCGTCGCGGCCGGCCTGGTCGACCATCGTGGTGATCTCGTCGGCGATCAGCATCGAAGGTTGGCGGGCCAGCGCCGCGGCCACCGCCAGGCGCTGCAACTCCCCGCCGGAGAGCCCGCCGGTGTCGCGCTCGGCCATACCGCCCAGCCCGACCTCCTCGAGCAGGGCACCCACATCGGGGTGGGTTTCGGCCGGCAGTCCCCACACCACGTCGTCAGCCACCCGGGTGCCCAGCACCTGGCTCTCCGGGTGTTGCATGACCACGGCGGTGCCGCCCTGTTGCCCGAGGCCGACCGCACCCGGGCGTTCGATGCTGCCCGAGGTGGGCGCCCGGCCGCACAGCAACAGCATCAACGTGGTCTTGCCCGATCCGTTGGCCCCGGTGATGGCGATGTGCTCGCCGGGCTCGACGGCCAGGTTCAGCGGCCGCAGCGCGTCGTGGTCGGCGCCGGGATAGCGGAACCGGGCCTCGCGCAGCCGCACCGGAACCGGTGCGACCTGGCCGGTCTCGGCTGGGCTATCCAGCTTGTGGACGTCCGGAACGCCCCGCAGGCGTTCCAGCACCCTCGACAGCGCCCACCAGCCGACCAGGGAGACCACCATCATCGAGAAGATCGAATAGGCCATGATCAGAACCGGCCAGTACTGCAGGGCGAGGCCGAAGACCGCCCGGACATCGGTGGCGGCCTCCCGGAACGGTTCGAACTTCGACATCAACGAGACGACTCCGTCGACGTTGGCCGTCATCGCCTCGAAGATCAGCGTCCGCAACCGTTCCAGCACGATGAGGATGGCGATGATCCACAACCCGTTGAGGACGCCGAGGACGGTGCCCGCCACGACGACCATGGGCATACCCCAGCCGCGGCGCTTGATGATGCCGGTGGCCCCGCCCACGTAGGCGCAGTTGAGCACCACCATGAAGCCGCTGATTCCGGCGATGAGGAACGCCACCGTGCTGGCCGCGAAAGCCGCCGCCAGCAGCACCCGCAGCCGGTAGCGATAGCCGAGCAGACCCATCGGCACGGGGACCAGCAACGACAGTCCACCGGCGAACGGAATGACCACCGACAGGATGGCCAGCGCGGAGCTGAGTGCCGCCATCACCGAGGCATGGGCCATTTCGACCGGGGTCAGCGAACGCGGGGGCCGACGCCGGGAGACGGTCTGGGCGGAGTGCTCCGCCGGCGCCTCGGGCCGGGTCGACGTCATCGCTCGATTCTGCCAGCCGCCGCCTCCGGCCACGGACTCACATCAGGGGGGTCACATCCAGACGACCGCGGAGTCGTCCTCTCGGGGCTGAGCCAGCGGATGTCCGGCGCCCAGCAGGTTCCCGGTGACCGTACTGCAGAAGCGGTACATGGCGATGTCGAAGATCCGGTTGCTCATCGGCTGCTCGATGAAGTGCCCCAGCCGCTCCGCGACGATGAAGGTCGTCATCAACAGGAGCCCGATCGCGATACTGCCCGGCAGGTGAGTCGTGCTGTCCAGCCGGCTGAACGCCATGATCCCGAAGAACCAGGCCAGACCACGGATGAACAGGTCGTAGTGCACCGGCAGTGGTTCGTTGCGGACTCGTTCCAGCCCGCTCTGCGCGGTGGCCGCGCCGGTGTTGCTGTTCATCAGCAGCAGCCGGGCCTGGGCGTCGATATGCCCGTCGGCGACCAGTCTCTGGATGTCAGCGGCCTGCCGGTTGAGCAGATCCACCGCGTCGGCGTCGACGGGGTCCTCCGGTGTCAACTCGACCACCCCCGGCAGCGGCGGGATGCGCCGCAATTCGGCTGCCAGCTGCCAGCAGTAGCGCACCTGGCGCCGCCGCATCCGGTCGATGATCGCCGCGACCTCCGGGGAGCCGGAGTCGATCGAGGTCAGGCCATTGTTCAGAGTGCGGGAGTTGATGATGATGCCGCCCCACAGGGTCCGGGCCTCCCACCACCGGTTGTAGGCGGTGGTGTTGCGGAAGGCGATGAACACCGAGGCCCCGATGCCCAGCACCGAGAGCACCGCGCCGGCGTACTCGCTCTGCGCGGCGTCCGGGACCGGCAGGAGCAGCCCGACGGTGATCAGGATCGCCAGCAGGGTGTACCGCAGCTCCCACAGCACCAGCCCGGCGACCTTGAGCGGGCCGATTCGCCCGACGGTTCTGATCATGGCCTCAGGCCACCCTGTGTGCCGGTGATGCCTACGGCCAGCTGGTCAGGTCCGGCGCATCGGAGGCACCGGTGGGCACCGACTGGTCAGGCAGCGTGTCACCCGCGCCGTAGGGGTTGTTGGCCAGGTAGCCGACGCACGTTCCGATGCGGCCGGGCAGGCAAGTTCCTCCGGCGACAGTGGCCGTCCCCTTCGCCATCTGCCAGCAGTTGCCCGAGTTCGGGTCGGCCATGTAGCCGGCGGCGCAGTTCTGTCCCGGGGAAGCCGGCACCGGCGGGGAAGCCTGGGCCGGCACAACGGCGAACAGCGCGGCGACGGTAGCACCAAGCAGCACGCTGGAGGCTTTGAGCCGGGACATCATCAGGGCGTTTCTCCGTCGGTCGAAGTGGACTGCGCTGTACCTCCGCCGAAACAGCGGCATTCGAGCAAGCCTACCCGGCCGTGGCTCCCCCGGATGGACTCGAACCATCAACCGTCCGATTAACAGTCGGAAGCTCTGCCAATTGAGCTACAGGGGACCGCTCCCGCGAAACGCTCTTGCGGGACTGGGCGACTCTAGCGTACCGAAGGGCTTCAGCGCCAAGAGCGGCCGGCCCCGGCAGCATCGGGGAGCGTCAGGCAGGATGGCGGTCATGGAGGGAGCGGTCATGGAGGGAGCACAGTGATCGGGATGGTGGCCGCACTGGCGGCGGGCTACGTGCTGGGGACGAAGGCCGGCAGGGAGCGCTACGGGCAGATCGTCAGCACCTACAAGGCCGTCACCGGGCATCCCGCCACCAAAACGATGATCGAGGCCGGGCGGCGCAAGATCGCCGACCGAGTGTCCCCCGACCCGCCGATGGTCACCCTGACCGAGATCGACCCGCAGACCGTCGTGATCGAACCCCAGAGGAATGAAGCCCGACGGGATGAGACCCAGCGGCCGGGCTCTACGGGCTGAGGCCCTCGGTGATGGTCTGGCCCGGCAGCAGCGGCCCGGTGGTGATCCCCAGCCCGTTGCCGTAGCCCGGACCGAAAACACCCAGGTAGGGCGTGCCGATGTAGGTCGGGTTGCCGTTCGAGTACCCCATGCAGATCCCGTCTCCGCGGGAGCCGAACCAGGCCAGGCACTGGCCTTCGGCCGAGGTCTGCGGGGTGCCGGTGCCGCCGACGGCGGCCAGGGCGGGCAGTGCCAGCGCGGCGACGGCCAGCCCACCCGCCACGGCGAAACGCCGAAGGCGCGTATTTGCGGGAGCCATGTCTGACCTTTCGCCGGAACCAGCCGTTTCGTTAACGATAACCCTCTTCACGCGCTCAGGTCATCCCCGCTGGCCTGCTCCAACAGGCTTCGCCGGTAGGACTCCAACGCCACCAGGTCCCCGAACAGGGAGTGGTATTCGTCGCCCTGCTCTACCGGCGACATGCGCTGCAGCTTGGATTTGACCTCGGCGATCTGCCGACCGACCCAGACTTCCTGCAGTCGGGCCAGCACCCCGCCGATGTAGCGCGGCAGCCTTTCCTCGTCGTCGACCTTGATGGTCTCCACACCCAGCTCGCTGATCAGTCCGGCTACCGCCGGGGTCGCCGCGTGGTCCCGGACCTGTTCGATCCACTGCGCGCCGATCATCCCCGATGAGGTGCCGCCGGCGGTCTCGATGGCGGCGCGCACGGCCACGTAGCCGGGGTGGGTGAAGCTTTCGGCACTCAGCGAGTCGAACACCGGGCCCGCCAGCGCCGGGTACTGCAGTGCGGCCTTGAGCGCCTCACGCTGCGGCCACAGCACGGGGTCACGCGGGTTGGGCCGCTCGGCGACGGCGGCGCGCGACGTCGCCGGCGCCTCCCGCGGCGCCCGGCCGGCACCGCGGGCACCGGGTTTGCGGCCGGCCTCCTCGCGAACCCGTCCGATCACCTGGGCGACGTCGTCCCAGCCCACCCAGCCGGCCAATTGGCGGGCGTACTCGTCGCGCAGGGTGGGGTCCTTGATCTTGGCCACCATGGGCACGCACTGGCGCAGCGCGCCGACCCTGCCCTCGGCATTGTCGAGATCGTGCTCGGCGAGAGTGGTGCGGATGGCGAACTCGAACAGCGGGGTGCGACGCGCCACCAGGTCGCGCAGCGCGGCGTCGCCGGCCTGCAGCCTCAGGTCGCACGGGTCCATCCCGTCGGCAGCCACCGCAACGAAGCTCTGCCCGGCGAGGTTCTGTTCCCCGGCGAAGGCCTTGAGCGCCGCGGCCTGTCCTGCCGCGTCACCGTCGAAGACGTAGATGAGCTCGCCCTTGAAGAACTTGTCGTCCATCATCAGACGGCGCAGCATCGCCAGGTGCTCGTCGCCGAAGGCGGTGCCGCAGGAGGCGACGGCGGTGGTGACACCGGCCAGGTGCATGGCCATCACGTCGGTATAGCCCTCGACGACGACGGCCTGATGCCCCTTGGCGATATCCCGCTTGGCCAGGTCGATGCCGAACAGCACCGAGGACTTCTTGTAGAGCACGGTCTCGGGCGTGTTGACGTACTTGGCCTCGATCGGGTCGTCGTCGAAGACCCGCCGCGCCCCGAACCCGACGGTGTCCCCGCTGGTGCCGCGGATCGGCCAGAGCAGCCGGCGGTGGAATCGGTCCATCGGGCCGCGCCGACCTTCCCTCGACAGCCCGGCAGCCTCGAGTTCCTTGAACTCGAAGCCCTTGCGGATCAGGTGCTTGGTCAGTGAGTCCCAGCCGGACGGGGCAAATCCGCACCCGAACCGCCGGGCGGCGGCGGCGTCGAAGTTACGCTCGCTGAGATACCGCCGGGCCGGCGCGGCCTCCTCGGATTCCATTGCGGCCGAGTAGAACTCCTGCGCGGCCGCGTTGGCGGCGGTGAGCCGGCTGCGGCTGCCGCGGTCACGCTGAATGGTGTTGCCGCCGCCGGTGTAGCTGATCTGGTGGCCGACCCGGTCGGCGAGCAGTTCGACGGCCTCCACGAAGCTGATGTGCTCGATCTTCTGCAGGAAGGCGTAGACGTCGCCGCCTTCCCCGCAGCCGAAACAGTGGAAGTGGCCGTGGTTGGGGCGGACGTGGAACGACGGGGACTTCTCGTCGTGGAACGGGCACAGACCTTTCATCGAGTCCGCGCCCGCCCGACGCAGCTGGACGTAGTCGCCGACCACGTCCTCGATGCGGACCCGATCCCGGATGGCGGCGATATCACGGTCGGGGATGCGGCCCTTCCTTGCGCCTCCCCCGCTCAGTACACCGGCCATCGGGACAGGCTACCCCCGCCCGCCGGCGTCGATTCTTTCCAGCCGACCCTCGGTGTAGGAGGCGATCTGGTCGACCACGACCCGCTTGCGTCCGGCGTCGGATCCGGCAGCTTCGAACGCCGGCACCAGCAGTGGGTCCAGGGTTGCGGGGGCCCCGGTAGCCAGCAGGTCGGCCACCCGGTGGATGCGCTCGCGTTGGCGGGCCTGCACCTCGAGGTGGCGCGGGTCGGACATGATGAACTGCAGCGCCAGGGTCTTCAGGACGGCCACCTCGGCCCGCAGGGCGGCCGGCACGTGCAGGTCGGCCTGGTAGCGCACCAGCTGGGCGGACCCGACCACGCGGCGGGTTTCGGCGACGGCCGCGGAGGCGAACCGGCCGACCAGTTCACTGGTGAGCTTCTTCAATGCCACCGACGCCGCCAGCGTTCCATCGAAATCGGCGGCGGCGGCCACGACCGGTAACCGCCACAGCCGCCGGGCGGCGTCCTCCATGTGCGCTTCGTCGGCACCCCCGCCGTAGACCGAGGTGCCCAGCCGGGCCAGCGCGGCCGCGGCGTCGGGGTCGGCGAGCACCCGCAGGTCGATGCGGCCCGAGACCACACCGTCCTCGACGTCGTGAACGGAGTAGGCCACATCGTCGGCCCAGTCCATGACCTGCGACTCCAGACACGGCCGCGTTCCGGGGGCACCGGTGCGCACCCAGTCCGCGAGGTCGGCGTCGTCGGCGTAGAAGCCGAACTTGCCGCCCGCGCCGCTGCGTCGCCACGGGTATTTGGTGACCGCGTCGAGACCGGCCCGGGTCAGGTTGAGACCGACGCTGCGCCCGGTGTCCGGGTCGAGGACCTTGGGTTCCAGCCGGGTCAGGATCCGGAAGTTCTGGGCGTTCCCCTCGAATCCGCCGACATCGGAGGCGAATTCGTCCAACGCGCGTTCGCCGTTGTGCCCGTAGGGCGGATGGCCGATGTCATGGGCCAGCCCGGCCATGTCCACCAGATCCGGGTCGCATCCCAGCGGGACCGCCATGCCCCGGCCGATCTGGGCCACCTCCAGCGAGTGGGTCAGCCGGGTGCGGGGGTTCTCGCTCTCTCCCGGGCCGACCACCTGGGTTTTGTCCGCCAGCCGGCGCAGCGCCGCGCTGTGCAGCACCCGGGCCCGGTCGCGGGCGAAGACGGTCCGGTGCTCAGTACTGGTACCCGGAAGCGCGGCCGACTTGGCCGGCTCGGCCACCACCCGTTCTCGGTCGGCCTCGTCATAGCGGCCGGGCTGCTTGCTTGTCACCGGCGCACAGTCTGCCAGCTGAACGGGGCTGATCGGGACACAGTTTTGCTGGCAGAGGGCTGCCGGTGTCGGGGGGCTACTAGATTGGCGGTCATGCGCCTCGCCCGTCTGCTCAGCCTGCTGGTCACTTTCCTGGCCGCGGGCGCCCTTTTGGCCCCCTCGGTGAGCGCCGAGCCGCCGTTCCGGCTGCCCGACTACGTCACCGACAACGCGGGCGTGCTGAGCAACCGCCAACTGGCCGAGGTCCAGAGGGCCGTCGACCAGCTCTACAGCGAGCGGCGCGTGCGGCTGTGGGTGGTCTACGTCGACTCCTTCGCCCCGCAGGGAGCCGTCGGTTGGGCGCAGCAGACCCAGAAACTCAGCGACCTCAGTAGCGAGGACGCCGTCCTGGCGGTGGCCACCGAACAGCGGTCCTACGCATTCCTGGTGTCCCCGGGGGCCGCGGGCGGCAGCTCGACCAAAATCGACAACATCCGGCGCGACCAGATCGAACCGGCGCTGCGCAACAACGACTGGACCGGTGCGGCCACCGCTGCGGCCACCGGGCTGGCCGCGCTGGGCAAGGGCGGCGGTGGCACCGGTGGTGGGATGTCGGTGATACCGCTGGTCATCATCGCCGGGATCGGTCTGCTGTTCATCGGCGGGATGATGGCCTGGGGCAGCTACCGGCGCCGCAAACGTCACGAGGCCGACGTGACCGCCGCCATGAAGATCGACCCGACCGATCCCGCCGCGCTGGCCTCGGTGCCCATCGAGGCCCTCGACGAGCTGTCCCGCTCGATCGTCGTCGAGGTGGACAACGCAGTGCGCACCAGCGCCAACGAGCTGGTGCTGGCCGTCGAGGAGTTCGGCGAGCCGCAGACCAGGCAGTTCGCCTCCGCGGTGGACAACGCCCGGTTGACCCTCAAGCAGGCCTTCGCGGTGCGCCAGAAGCTCGACGACGATGTGCCCGAGCCGATCAGCGAGCGCCGCGACCTGCTCACCCGGGTGGTGGTCGCCGCCGCCAAGGCCAACCGCGAGCTCGATGAGCAGACCGAGTCGTTCCACCAGATGCGCGACTTGGTGTTCAACGCGCCTGAGCGCCTCGACGCCCTGACCCAGCGACTGGTGACCGTCACCGCGCGGATCGAGCCGTCCGAACGCACGCTGGAGCAGTTGCGCACCGAGTTCGCCGAGTCGGCGCTGGCGTCGGTGTCGCGCAACGTCAATGCGGCCAGGGAGCGGCTGAGCTTCGCCGAGCACGCGATCACCCGCGGCCGTGAGTTGGCGGCCAGGCCCGTCGCCGGCGAGGTCGGAAATCTGGTCGACTACGTGCGCAGCGCGGAATCGGCGCTGCAGCAGGCCACCACGATGCTCGACGCCGTCGACAGCGCGGCCACCGACATCCACCGCGCCGTGGCGGCACTGCCCGCGGCGATCGCCGACATACAGCAGGGCATCAACCAGGCCACCGACCAGCTTGCCCGGGGCGGGCTGACAAATCCGAACGAGTTGTCGGCGGCCAACAACGCCGCGGTCAAGGCGGTGGCCGACGCCAACCTCAACGGGGCGGCCGACCCGCTGGGCGCCTTCACCCAGCTGACCGAGGCCGACGCCGAACTGGATCGGCTGCTGGCCGCGGCGACCGAGGAGCGCGAGGCCGCCGAGCGGCTGCAAAGGTCCTACGAGCAGGCGCTGTTCACCGCCGAGTCCCGGGTGCGTGCGGTGTCGGACTACATCGACACCCGCCGCGGCAGCATCGGGCCGGAGGCCCGCACCCGTCTGCACGAAGCCACCCGCCATCTCGAGGCCGCGAAACTGAAGAGGAAGACCGACATCAGCGCAGCCATCGCCCACGCAAACGGGGCGGCGCGACTTGCCGCCCAGGCACAACAGCTGGCCAATAACGATGTGCAGGCCGGCCAGCGCGCATACCAGGCCAGCAATCGCGGCCGCCAGTCGGATATGGGCGCGATGGTGGGCGGGATCATCCTGGGCAACATCCTCACCGGTGGATTCGGCGGCGGACACGGCGGGCACGGCGGTGGCTGGACCTCGACGACCTACGGCGGCTCGCCGGGCGGGGGTGGCGACGGCGGGTGGCTCGGCGGCGGGGGCCGGTTCTAGGGGCCTGTTGCAGGTCGCGGTGGACGTGGCGCTATCGAGCCTGCGTCCAGATCGCGAAAACCGCCGAAAACGCGATCTCGACGCAGAATCGATGAGCCAAGGCCCCGACGTCGGGCCCCCCGGCGCCTGCGTGCGCGGGTCCTAAGCAACCTTCCTGAGCCGTCCTCAACGGCGGCGCTTCCGAGAGTGCCACTTCCCAGACACTGCCGACCATATTGTGCGGACCAGACGAGGCCAGCCAGGCCACAGACGGAGCCGGCCAGACGGTGCCGGCAAGCGTATGGCCGGCCAGGTGACACCGGCAGGTCAGCCGAGCAGCTTGGCGGCCAGGTAGCCCGCAACGGCGTCCAGCCCGACGCGCTCCTGACTCATCGCGTCACGGTCGCGAACGGTGACGGCCTGATCCTCCAGGGTGTCGAAGTCGACGGTCACGCAGAACGGCGTGCCGATCTCGTCCTGGCGCCGGTAGCGCCGGCCGATCGCGCCGGCGTCGTCGAACTCGACATTCCAGTTCTTGCGCAGTTCGGCGGCCAGATCGCGGGCCTTGGGGCTCAGGTCGGCGTTCCGCGAGAGTGGCAGCACCGCCGCCTTGACCGGCGCAAGCCGCGGATCGAGCCGCAGCACGGTGCGCTTGTCCACGCCCCCCTTGGCGTTGGGGGCCTCGTCTTCGGCGTAGGCGTCGACCAAGAACGCCATGAATGACCGTGTCAGCCCGGCCGCCGGCTCGATGACATACGGGATGTAGCGGGTGTCGGCGACCTGGTCGTAGAAGGACAAGTCGGCCCCGGAGTGCTTCGAGTGGGTCTTGAGGTCGAAGTCGGTGCGGTTGGCGATGCCCTCGAGCTCACCCCATGGATTGCCTTGGAACCCGAATTTGTACTCGATGTCGACGGTGCGATCCGAGTAGTGCGACAGCTTCTCCTTCGGGTGCTCGTAGAGCCGGAGGTTATCGGGGTCGATACCCAGGTCGACGTACCACTGCAGCCGGGTGTCGATCCAGTACTGGTGCCACTCGCGGGCGCTGTCCGGTTCGACGAAGAACTCCATCTCCATCTGCTCGAACTCGCGGGTGCGGAAGATGAAGTTGCCCGGGGCGATCTCGTTGCGGAAACTCTTGCCGATCTGGGCGATTCCGAACGGAGGCTTCTTGCGGGCGGTGGTCATCACGTTCTTGAAATTGACGAAGATGCCCTGCGCGGTCTCGGGCCGCAG
>JAGQTO010000171.1 GCA_020439025.1 Mycobacterium sp.
CGGCCGAACGGGACGGTGCGCTGTTTGTTGCCCTTGCCGAGCACCCTGACGAGCCGGTGGCTGATATCAAGGTCGTCGATGTCGAGGCCGCACAACTCGCTGACCCGGATGCCGGTGGCGTAGAGCAACTCGACGATGAGCCGGTCGCGCAGCGCCATCGGATCGCGCTCTTGCGCCCCGCGGTCGGCAGCCGCCATCGCGGCCAACGCCTGGTCCTGCCGCAGCACTGAGGGCAGGGTGCGCCTGGCTTTGGGAACCTGCAGGCGCGCAGCCGGGTCGGTGTCGATCAGACCGCGGCGGGCGGCCCAGGCGGTGAAGGTCTTCACCGCCGAGGTGCGACGCGCCAGCGTGGTGCGAGCCGCGCCGCCGGCAGCCTGGGCGGCCAGCCATGCCCGCAGCATCGGCAGGCTCAACGACTCCAGCCCGGCCCCCGGGGCGCGCTGCTCAAGAAAGCCGAACAACGACCGCAGATCAGCGATGTAGGCCCGCCGGGTGTGCTCAGAGCGACCCCGCTCCAGCGCCAGATGCTCGGCGTACTCCTCGAGGATCGCCGCGTGACGGTCGGCAGAGTTCACTCCTCTACGGTGGCAGACCTTCTCGGCGCCGGACACCAACTCGATCTGGCGTGTCGGCCCGCCGCATCATCCCGGGGAGCTCACCCCGGCGCCCTCACCAGTGCCAAACACCCTGATCGCCCGGTGGGTACTGGGCGCACACGTCGGTCGCCCGGGCCGCCGCGCCCTTGTTGTTGAAGAACACCTTGGCCCAGTTGGGCCATGCGAAGGCCAACTGCTCGTAGTAGATGTCGGTCGCGATGTTCTCCGAGTACTGCCGGCGCTCGCCATAGTCCATCGAGAAGAACCAATGGATCCGATCCCGGACCGCCTGCTGCAGCTGGGGAGATTTGTTGTTGTAGTCGATCATGTACCGCTCGTAGTACACCGGCCTGACGTCGCGCACCGCTGCCAGGATCTGTTCGGCTGTGCAGCTGGTGTGCAGAATCCGGTTCGGAATCGGGTAGTCGTCGGTGGCGTCGGCCGAGGCGACTCCCGTCGGAACCGACAGGGTCAACACCGATAGGGCGGCCGCCACCATCATCCCGAACCGGGCACGGCCTCTGCCGGTCATCCTCGTCAGCCGCCCTTCTTCCAGAACATCCAATTGCGCCGGGGCGCAGCCGCGGCCAACTCGTCGCTGGAATGCTTACCCCCGCACCACTGGCCGGCCGGCACGGTGCGCTTCACCGCATCAACGTGCATCCCGCAACCGGCCCAGGTGGTCTTTCCGCAGACCCGACAATTCACCGCACGACACATAGGATTTCCTTTCAGTAACCGGCCCACATCCGGCCCATCCCGGGCGCACGGACTGACCGTTCCTCCTCGAATACCATACCCCCTATGGTATTAGTAGTGCCATGCTCGCAGGCGTTACCATCAACCGTCCAGGTCGCCCGAACCGGCGCCCTGCCGCCTCTCCCCTTGCGGAGACGTTGCCAGACATGCGAATTCATCGAGGAGGCGCGGCGTAGATGGCCGGTGTGCTGAAACGATTCTGGGTGGTCCTAGTGGTCATCGCGGCCGTGCTGGCCGCCGCCGCCGTGGTGAGCCGGCTGCGCACCTTCTTCGACTCCGACAAGCCGTATATCGGTGCCTCCCTGCCCGCCGATGACATCAAGCCGATCAACGTCAAGCGGGTGACCTACGAGATCGTCGGGCCGCCGGATGCCTCCGGCCGGGTCAGCTACCTCGATGTCAACGGCAAGACCATCGAGGCGAGTTTCACCTCGCTGCCGTGGTCGGCAACGGTGAGCACCACCGACCCCGGAGTGCTGGCCAACGTCGTGGCCCAGGGCGATACCGCGGCACTGGGCTGCCGGATCCTGGTCAACGACAAGCTCGTCGCCGAAGACTTCGCCGAGGGCCGTGACGCCCAGGCCTTCTGCCTGGACAAAGCCGCATGAGCGCGCACGGCAAGGACACCCGCACCGCCATCCCTCGGACCATCCGCGCTCTCGCGGTTCCGATCATCCTGATCTGGGTCGCGTTCACCGCCGCCACGAACCTGCTCGTCCCTCAGGTCGAGAAGGTCGGCATGGCCAACGCCGTGTCGATGTCGCCCCAGGACGCGCCTGCGGTGATCGCCGCCAAGCGAATGGGCGAAAAGTTCCAGGAGTCCACCTCGGACAGCATCGCGATGGTTGTGCTCGTCGGCGACGAACCGCTCGGTGAATCTGCGCGCGAGTACTACCGGACCCTGGTCGGCAAGTTCAAGGCCGACACGAAGCATGTGCAGCACGTCCAGGACTTCTGGGGCGACATGATCACTGCCGCCGGCGTGCAGAGCAGCGACGGCAAGGCCGCCTACGTGCAGCTGAACCTCGCCGGCGACCAGGGCAGTACCGAGGGCAACCACTCGGTGGATGCGATCCGCGAGATCATCCACGAGACTCCACCGCCACCGGGGCTGCACGCCTACGTCACCGGTCCGGCGCCGCTCACCACGGACTCGCTGGAAGCCAGCGACAGCGGCATGATCAAGATGACGGTGGTCACCATGATCGTCATCACGATCATGCTGGCCCTGGTCTACCGGTCGGTCAGCACGGTGCTGCTGATCCTGGCCATCGTGGGCATCGAGATGGGCGCCTCCCGGGGCCTGGTCGCGGTGGTCGGCCACTTCGGGCTGATGGACTTCTCGACGTTCTCGGTCCCGCTGATGACGGCGCTGGCGATCGCCGCCGGGACCGACTACGCGATATTCCTGCTCGGCCGCTACCACGAGGCCCGCCAGAACGGCGAGGACCCCGAGACCGCCTATTACACGGCGTACCACGGCGTGGGCCACGTCATCCTCGGCTCCGGGCTGACCATCGCCGGCGCCATGCTGACCCTGCGGCTGACCCGGCTGTCCTACTTCAACTCGCTGGCCTACCCGTCGGCGATGGCCCTGGTGATCGTGGTGGCGGCCGCATTGACCGTGGCCCCGGCGATCCTGGTGGTCGCCAGCCGCCGCGGGCTGCTGGACCCGAAGCGCAAGATGAAGACCAAGGGCTGGCGCCGGGTGGGAACCGCGACCGTACGCTGGCCCAAGCCGATCCTCGCGGCGGCGACCGCCATCGTGCTGCTGGGCATCCTGGCCATGATCGGCTACAAGACCAGCTACGACGACCGGTACTACATACCCGCCGACGTCCCGGCCAATGTCGGTTACACCGCGGCCGAGAAACACTTCAGCACGGCCCGGCTCAACCCGGACATCATGACCATCGAGTCCAACCACGACATGCGCAACCCGACCGACATGATCGTGTTGGACCGGGTCGCGAAGGCGTTGTTCCGGGTCGAGGGCATCGCGATGGTGCAGAGCATCACCCGACCCCTGGGTTCCCCGATCGCACACAGCTCGATCCCGTATCAGATCAGCATGTCCTCGGTGCCCATCACCCAGAATCTGCAGTTCCTGAAGGAGCGCGTCGGCGACATCAGCGGGATGTCC
>JAGQTO010000019.1 GCA_020439025.1 Mycobacterium sp.
CGTACCCAGTGACGGTCAACACCTTCAAGCTGAGAATGGCCTGAGCAAGGGCTAAATGCATTGTCCGGCCGACGATGAGATCAGGGGCCACACCGTAAAGTCGATTGCAACGGAGTCAGAAATTTCGTCCGTCGCTCCGTCGGGTCCCCGAAACAAGTGAGGAACAGACACCGTGGCGGTAGCCGGGAACATGTCCCTGGCCGATGTGACCGATATCAGGCGACGGGTCGTGCGCTCGCTGTGGCTGAGGGGCCGGCCCCCGCTCGAGGGTTCGACCTCACCGGAGGAACTGCACTACCTGGCCAGCACCGCGCAGAAGACCGGCGCGAGCCTGATCGGGGAAATCGGTTTCAACGCAGGGTTCTCCACCCAGGTCTTCCTGACCGCCAACCCGGAGGCGAAGGTGGTGTCCTTCGACCTCGTCGAACACGGCTACACCAAGGTGGCCAAAGAGATCGTCGACAAGCGGTTTCCGGGCCGGCACACCCTGATCGCGGGCGAGTCGATCAAGACCGTGCCCGAGTTCAGCCGGCAGAACCCGGACGTGCGCTTCGATCTGTTCTTCATCGACGGCGGGCACGACTACGAGGTGGCCAAGGCCGACATCGCGAACACGAAGGCGTTGTGCACAGCCCAGACCGCTGTCGTCATTGACGAACTGACGCCATGGCTCGAACGGGGTGAAGGCCCGACCCGCGCGTGGACCGAGGCCATCGATCAGGGGGTCGTGCGGCAGGACCAGGTCTTCCAGGACGGCAAGCCGGTGTCGGTGCCCGAACCTCCCGGCAAGCGAGTCTGGGCCCTGGGCCACTACCTCATCTGACGCAGTTCATCCGGCGCGGGTGGGGGCGTCAGGCTTTGGCGTTGCCGGCCTTCCACTGCGACCAGGGGATGTTCCAATCCCCGAGGCCTTCGACACCGGAGAGCACGGAGCCGACGGTGCCCTGCACCTCGACGACGTCGCCACGCTTAGTGTTGTTGTAGAACCACTTGGCGTTTTCTGGGCTGACGTTGAGGCAGCCGTGGCTGGTGTTGGCACTGCCCTGCGCACCTACCGACCAGGGTGCCGAGTGGACGTAGATGCCGCTATAGGACATCTGTGTGGCCCAGTCCACCTCGAGGCGGTACCCGTCCGGCGAGTTGGTAGGAACGCCATAGGTCGACGAGTCCATGATCAGGCGCTGGTAGCGGTCGCCGATGATGAAGGTGCCGTTATTGGTGGGAGTGCTGTCCTTGCCCATCGAAATAGGCATCGTCTTGACAACTTCGCCGTTGCGCCGAATCGTCAGCATCTTGGTGTTGTCGTCGGCCGTCGCGATCAGCCGATCACCGATGCTGAAGCTGGAGCTGAGGTTCTCCTGGCCGTAGAGACCCTCACCGAGATCGACACCGTAGGTGTTGACCTTGACGGTCACCCTGGTTCCGGGCTCCCAGAAGTTCTGCGGACGCCACCGGACCTCGCTGTTGCTCAGCCAGTAGAACGCGCCCGCGACCGGCGGATCGGTGACGACGGTGATCGCCTTCTCCGCCGCGACCCGGTCGGGGATGCTTTCGTCAAAACGCACCGCGATCGGTTGGCCCACGCCGACCACCGCGCCGTCGCCGGGCGAGAGGTAGGGCATGGTCAGGTTGGCCGGCGAGTGCGACTTGAAGTTGATCGCCTCGGAGACGATGCCGCCCAGACCCAGCGATTGCGCGGTGATGGTGTAGCGCTTGTTGTAGCCCAGCGGCTCGGCCGCCGACCAGCTCAGGCCGTCGGGGCTCATCACGCCCTCGACCGCTTCGCCGTCCTGGTCGAGCATCGACACCGTCCCGAGCACCCCGCCCTGCACGCTGAGCGTGATGGGCTGGTCAACCGGGACGCCGACGGCGCCGTCCTCCACCGTCGCGGTGAGTTTGGGCACCAGAAGGTTGCCGTAGGGGGTTCCCTTACCGACAAGGACCTGCGGGTTGGAGTCCCGGGACCCGCACCCGGACATACCCAGCACCAGGGCGGGGACCAGCAGAAGCAGGCCCAGCAACGGACCGAAGCGCGCACGGGCAACCGTGACGACGTATCGCATCCTGGGCTCCAAACTCGCATCTTGGGTGCGGGAACTGCGCCCGCATGATCGGAGCTGATTCTAAGGGCCGACTACGACACTGCGCGACTTCGCAGGTCAGGGACAGCACGGATCGGATTTCACCTCGACCGCGCTCGCCTGTTATTGTCGCTGTCACGCGCCGTTAGCTCAGTTGGTAGAGCAGCTGACTCTTAATCAGCGGGTCCGGGGTTCGAAACCCTGACGGCGCACAGTCGAAAGCCCGGTCAGACCAGCTCAGCCATTCTCACGACCCCGTCGGAACCTTGATGGTCGCCAGCACGGCGCGGTGATCCGAGCCCGGAACCTTTACGGTCCTGACCGATGACGCCACCGCATTCCGGGTCAGTATGTGGTCGATGGTTATCAGCGGCGGCCCCCAACTGCTGTCGGCCTTGAAGGTCGGGGCAAATCCGGATCCGGTCTGCTGGACGGCGTCGCGGTACCCGTTGGTCAACAGGTCGCGAAACTGGCGCATGTCCGGTGTGCTGTTGTAGTCACCGCCGATGATCACCGCGGCCGGACCGGCTTCCTTTGCAAAGGCGTCGAGTTGGGCCTTGGCGCCAGCCATGCCGTAGCGCCAGTCATCGATGGTGTTCTCGTCCCCGGCAACCGGGGACTTGACATGGACGCTGGCCACCAGCGGTTCGTACTCGACACCGGGCACCTCGATACGCGCGGCCGGCATCCTGACGTTTCGACGCCTCGGTGCTGTGACCTGGGTGACAGGATACCGGCTCCAAATGCCGATGCCGCCCGCCCGCGGGGCCGGGTTGAGCTGCGAGTAGGGGAATGCCTCGTCGATTCCCGCCTCAGTGAAACGCTCTACGGCACCCTTTGTCAGTTCGGCAACTGTGATCACATCCGCGCTCTGTTTCGCGAGTCCCACGAAGAACTCGGCATCGGCCAAGCCGTACCTGAGGTTGGAGGCCAGAACCCGGACTTCGGTGTGCTCGCTGATTTTCGGCGGATGTCCGAAGTAGTACCAGGAGACCTGGATGGCAATGGTCGCGGTAACGAGGAACACCCCCAGCACGGCAAGCAGTCGGCGTCGGGCAAGAACGGCCACGACGAGTCCGACCAGTGCGATCAGCGGTACAAAGGTCGAACCGACCGAGATGACCAGCCGCGGAATGGTCGACACCGGTTGGGCCCGGAACACCAGTGCGACGGCGCTGAACGCCAGGGCGATGACCGCAACGGTGGTGTTGAGCGCGCGCAACCCGCCGGAGCGTGTGCCGCGCCGAATCCCGGTCTTGCCAAGCATCGGGTTGTTGGTCCTCATCGTCTTATCCAGCCTTAGGGGGAAGGGACGGCTTACCGCCAACTCCGGAGCGCACCAGGACCACAGCGGTCACCACACCGACCTCGGCCAGTGCCACTGCTTCCGAGGCCTGCTTGAGGAAACGTAGCACCGCGGTCGAGATGCCCTAGGGGAGGCGCTGCTGATCGGCCCCGCTCGGCGGGTGAATCCACCGTTGACGCCCGTGATCAGACGACTCACGATAAATGCGCATCCGTGTCTCGGATATCACCGACCGCAGAGTGATCGGCTTCGACCCAGCTTCGACTCGATGCCAACAAATCAAACTTGCGGACACCGGGTCATGTAGCAGGGGCACTCACACGCTTCCGGACACCGGCTCAAGGTCGTACGTCTCGAACGTCTCGATGATCTCGTTCATGTCGATATCGCCTTCATGGTTCCCGTGACCTTCTGCGGTGGCGAGGTAGTCCTACAGGTCGCTCTTGCGTTCGAAGGCCGTCCACACGATGACCGTGTTGCGATCCCGATCGACAGAGACCTGGCGCGCGATGAGTCCGGGAACCTCGCCTTCCATCAGCTTGCTTGGACGGCTAGAGGGAAGGCTAAGGTCAACGGACGGGTTGCCCGTCGAAGCAGCGTCGTGCCGCCATCAGAGATTGGCAAACTCACAAAAATTGCCATGGAGTGCTTCACGACAGCTTGACATCGACATTCCCCAGGCCTACGGTTCACTAAAATTTAGCTGAGTAAACCCTTAGGGGCGGGGAGCGTGATGGCGGAGAACTCGGGCCACCTGCCCAGCCAATCCCCCGTCCACCCTCAGGACGGCGCGCTGAGCATCCGCAACTGCTGCCGTATCGGGCTTCAGGCCAGCCCGCCACGACCCCGACTGCCCGTCTGGTGGCGGCGGCGCAGCTAGTTGCGGATCCTGCGCACCACGATCACCACGGTGACCGCTCCCACGCCGGCCAGGGTCGCGGCCACCGCGGGCTGTTTGAGGAAACGCAGCACCGCGGTCTTGAAGTCCTCGGCAAGACGCTGCGGGTTGGCCCGCTCGGCCAGGGAGTCCACCGTCGACGCCAACTGGTCGCGCGCCGCAGCGATCTCCTGCTTGATGACCTCCGGGTCCCGGTCCGCCACTGGGTGTCCTCGCTTCCGCCCCGATAATTAGAGCCGCACTGCCGCACTACCCTAGAGCAGCGACAGGCCCGCAATGGCCGAAGGGCGGGACAGAACGGTAATCGAAGGGATGCGCACATGAGCGAGACAGCACGTTTGGAAGCCGGCGACAAGGCCCCAGCGTTCAGCCTGCCCGACGCCGACGGCAACACCGTCAAGCTGTCGGACTACAAAGGCCGCAAAGTGATCGTCTACTTCTACCCGGCGGCGTCCACCCCTGGGTGCACCAAGGAGGCCTGCGACTTCAGGGACAACCTCGCCGAGCTCAACGACTCCGGGATCGACGTGGTGGGCATCTCGCCGGACAAGCCGGAGAAGCTCGCCAAGTTCCGCGACGCGCAGTCGCTGACCTTCCCGCTGCTCTCCGACCCCGACAAGAAGGTGCTCACCGCCTGGGGCGCCTTCGGGGAGAAGAAGATGTACGGCAAGACCGTCCAGGGCGTGATCCGCTCCACCTTCCTCGTCGACGAGAAGGGCACGATCGAGGTGGCCCAGTACAACGTGCGGGCCACCGGGCACGTCGCCAAGCTCCGCAAAGACCTGTCGGTCTGAACCCCGTCAGCAGGGCACGGCCGCCGGCCCGCCCCAGAGGTTCGGCGTCAGCGCGTTGTCGTAGCCGGAGACGAAGTCCACCAGCCGGCCGGCCTGCTCGTCGAGGCGCTGACGGTGCAGTTTGCCGACGTTTCCGCCGTAGACGTGGATGCTGATCGACACCGCCTCGGAGGCGTTGGTGACCCGGTGCCAGTCGCCGATCGTCGGCGAGACCGCGTCGACGCTTCCCCTGGTCATGACCTGGCTCTGGCCGAGCTCGTGGGGAAGGCCGTCACGCAGTTCGAAGGCGTCGCTGCGCTCTGCTCCGCGCAGCACGCCGACCAGGCCCCACACGGTGTGGTCGTGAACCGGTGTGCGCTGTCCGGGACCCCAGACGAAGCTGACCATGCTGAAGCGCTCGAGCGGGTCGCAGTGCAGCAGGTACTGGGCGTAGCGGTCGGGCCGGGCGGTGGCGAACTCCTTAGGTAACCAGGCGTCATCGGCGATGAGCCCGGCCAGGAGATCCCCGCCCCTCTCCAGCAGGACGGCCTCGGCCGGGCCGGCCGTCACGAGGTCGGTCATATCGCGAACGAAGTCGCGTAGCGGCGCGAGCGGGTCGGTCATGCCGTCATTGTCCCCGTGAGGCGGGCGGTTGCGGTGGTGATCGCTGTAACACCATCCGCCAACGGGACGACATCACGCTCAGGTAACGATCGCGGGGCACCGCGCATGGGTGATGACCGGAGGGCCGATGACATTTCGCCGACGCCTGCTGTCCGTTCTCGCGGCGGCGGTTGCCGTTCCGGCCGCCGTGCTCGCCGGACCCGTTCATCCCCCGCAACCGCTGGGATGGGAGCCGCAGATCGTCGCCGCCTCCGGTCCGGGCAGCGCCGCGGTGTCGGCGCATTACGTCAGTTCGGTGCGTCGCGGCCTGGCCCCCGGGGTGGGCTCCGAACGCGGTTTGCAGATCCAGACGATCCGGCTCAAACGCGCCATCAGTGCGCGGTTTCCCGAGATCATCGAGATCGGTGGCGTCCGCCCGGACAGCATGCGCTGGCACCCCAACGGCCTGGCCATCGACGTGATCATTCCGAATTGGGGCACGGCGGCCGGACGGGCACTTGGTGACCGCATCGCCAAGTTCGCCCTCGCCAATGCCAAGCGGTTCAAGCTCGAACATGTCATCTGGCAGCGGACTTACTACCCCACTGGCGGCAAGTCGCGCCCGATGGACGATCTGGGCAACCCGGACGCTAACCACTACACGCACGTGCACATCGCCACCTACGGCGGTGGGTACCCGAAGGGCGGCGAGATCTACTACGACTGAGCCAGCCTCTGCAGGAGCAGGGCCTCGGTGATCGCGGCACGCTTGAGCACCCCGAGGTGCAGGCTCTCGTTCACGCTGTGCGCCTGGGTACCCGGATCCTCCACGCCGGTGACCAGGATAGTGGCGTCGGGAAAGGCCGCGGCGAACTCGGCGATGAACGGAATCGACCCGCCCATACCCATGTCGATGGGCTCGGCACCCCAGGCCTGGCGGAAGGCGGCCCGTGCCGCGTCGTAGACCGGCCCGGCCGCGTGGATCGCGTAGGGCTGGCCGATATCGCCCGGGGTGACCGTGACGTGCGCACCCCACGGGGTGTGCCGCTCGAGGTGGCGGCGCAGCGCGTCCAGGTGCGCCGCCGCGTCGCCGCCGGGCGCCACCCGCATGCTGACCTTGGCCGAGGCCCGCGGGATCAGGGTGTTGGAGGCCCTGGCGATCGGGGTGGTGTCGATGCCGATGACGGTGATCGCAGGTTTTGCCCACAACCGCTGAGCGACGGTCCCGGAGCCGATTTCGGCCACCCCGTCGAGCAATCCGGATTCGGCCCGCACCCAGTCCGCGCCGCGGTCTACCGATGCAGCCTGGGCCTCGTGCAGACCGGAGACGGCCACGTTGCCGCCGTCGTCGTGCAGGCTGGCCAGTAGCCGGACCAGAACACTGAGCGCGTCGGGCACCACCCCGCCCCACAGCCCCGAGTGCAGACCGTGGTCCAAGGTGGCCACCTCCACCACGCAGTCGGCCAGCCCGCGCAGCGACACCGTCAGCGCCGGGATGTCGACGGTCCAGTTGTCGGAGTCGGCGATGACGATGACGTCGGCGGCCAGTTTGTGGGAATGGGCGGCGAGCAGCGCGCCCAACGACGGCGACCCGCACTCCTCCTCACCCTCGACGAAGACCGTCACCCCGACCGGCGGTGTGCCACCGTGGGCCCGGAACGCCGCCAGGTGGGTGGCGATACCGGCCTTGTCGTCGGCGGTGCCGCGACCGTAGATCCGGCCGTCCCGCTCGATAGGCTCGAACGGCAGGGAATCCCATTGCGCGGCATCACCTTCCGGCTGCACGTCATGGTGGGCGTAGAGCAGCACAGTGGGCGCCCCGGGGGGCGCGGGATGGTGGGCGATCACGGCTGGGGCACCGCCCTCGGCGACGATCTCGACGTCGGCGAACCCGGCCTCGCTCAACAGCCGTGCGACGGCGCGCGCGCTGCGGTACACCTCGTCGCGCCGGCCCGGGTCCGACCACACCGATTGGATGCGCACCAGATCCTCGAGATCGCTCCGAACCGCGGGCAGGACGTCTCGAACGCGCTGGGTCAGATCGGTCATGGGGGTTACGTTCCCCCGCGAGCAGACGCAAAAGACCCCGACACGCCGGGCGTGCGGGGGTCTTTTGCGTCTGCTCGCGCCAGGGGGTCAGTGGGTCTCGAGGACGGCGACGGCCGCAGCGGTGTCGCCCTCGTGGGTCAGCGACACGTGAATCGCCACATCGGCCAGGTGCTCGGCGATCGCGCCGGTCAACCGGACCTTCGGCCGGCCCCACATATCCGTGATCACCTCGATATCGCGGTGGATGCCCTCGGGCAGGGCTGGGCGCTGAGCGAACCGGGAGCCCGACCAGGCCTTGATCACGGCCTCCTTGGCGGCCCAGCGGGCGGCCAGGTGCCGCGCGGCCAGCGAGCTCTTGTCGGCGGCGTCGCGGCGCTCGCCGGGGGTGAAGGTCTCGGCGAACACCGTCCCTGGCTGGTCCACCTGCTCGGCGAACTCGGGAATGGACACCAGGTCGATACCCACGCCAACGATCGCCACGCCGGGAAACCTTAGCCGATGTACCTGCCGTCCTCACCGAGGCGCGAGTCCGGGTCGAGCAGCATGGCGGCTTCCTCGGCCTTTTCCGCACCGTCGGCGTCGAACCGGCGGTCGGCGGGCTTCTCGTACAGCGGCCG
Organism: Mycobacterium sp.; assembly: GCA_020439025.1. Lineage (GTDB taxonomy): Bacteria > Actinomycetota > Actinomycetes > Mycobacteriales > Mycobacteriaceae > Mycobacterium. Next base: position 8,328 of record JAGQTO010000019.1, read on the forward strand.
GCCGCCGGCGATAGCCGAGGCCAGCCGGCGCTGTCCGGCCAGCACCCGGGCCCGGGCCCGCCGCAGATAGCCCTCCCGCTCGTCGGCGGGCAACGCCGCCAGGAAGGCCTGCGGGTGCACCAGCGCTACCAGGCCCGAGACGTGCCCGAAGCCGAGGCTGGTCATCAGACCGGCCTTGAGGCCGTACCGGCCGCCCAGGTGCAGGGTCTGCCGCGGCCACACGAAGTGGCTCGCGACGGCGAGTTCGTCGTCGACGCAGTCCAGGCTGCGGTTGGGCGGGATCACCCCGTCGCGCAGGATCTGGCACAGCCCGATCATCTGGAACGCCGCCGCGCCGCCCTTGGCGTGACCGGTCAGGCTCTTCTGGGACACCACGAACAGCGGCGCCCCCGGCGAGCGGCCCATCGCGTCGGCCAGTCGCTCGTGCAACTCGGTCTCGTTGGGGTCGTTGGCCAGCGTCGAGGTGTCGTGTTTGGAGATCACCGCGATGTCGTCGGCCTGGACCCCGAGCCGGCGCAGCGAGCGGGCCAGAGCCGAGTCTCGTCCGCCGCGGCCGGCGCCGAGGGCACCGAGCCCGGGGGCCGGGATCGACGTGTGCACCCCGTCGGCGAAGCTCTGCGCGTAGCCGACCACGGCCAGCACCGGAAGACCCATCTTCAGCGCCAGGTCGCCGCGGGCGAGCAGGATCGTTCCCCCGCCCTGGGCCTCCAGGAAGCCCAGCCGGCGACGGTCGTTGGCCCGCGAGATGCGAGCGTCGCTGATCCCCCGGTCGCGCATCATCTCGGTGTCGGCGGTGGCCGCCATGTCGCCGAAGCCGGTGATGGCGTCGGAGGTCATGTCGTCGAAGCCGCCAGCTACCACCAGTTCGGCCTTGCCGAGCCGGATCTTGTCGACCCCCTCCTCGACCGAGACCGCCGCGGTGGCGCATGCGCCGACCGGGTGCACCATCGCGCCGTACCCGCCGACGTAGCTCTGCATCACATGCGCCGCAACGACGTTGGGCAACACCTCCTGCAGGATGTCGTTCGGCTTCGGGGTACCCAGCAGGTTGCCGTGGAACATGGTCTGCATGCTCGTCAGGCCGCCGATACCGGTGCCCTGGGTGTTGGCCACCAGGCTGGGGTGCACCCAGCGCATCAGCTCGCCCGGGGTGAACCCGGAGGACAGGAACGCGTCCACCGTGGCGACCATGTTCCACAGCGCCACCCGGTCCACCGAGCCGGCCATATCGGCGCTGATACCCCACACCTTCGGGTCGAACCCGGTGGGGATCTGGCCACCGACGGTTCGGGACAGCTTGGCCTTGCGCGGCACCCGGATCTCGGTGCCCGCCTTGCGGATCACCTCCCAGTCGCCGGAGTCGGGAACCGGCCGCACCACGGTGTGCTCGGGGTCGGCGTGCTCAAACGCCCGGGCCTCGGCCTCGCTGGACACCACGAAGCTGAAGTCGCGGTCGAGGAAGACGCTGACGAGCAGTTCGGTCGCGTGGTCGGCCTCCAGCGCACCGTCGGCGACGAACTCGCGGATGCCGCAACGCTCCACCACCGCGTCGTGGTAGCGCTCGACGATCTCCTCCTCGGGGACCAGATCACCGCCGGCGGTGTCGTACCAGCCGGGGGTGGGATCGTCCTCCCAGGTGAGAAGTCCTGTGGTCCAGGCGAGTTCGAGCACACCGGCGGCCGACAGTTCGTTGTCGACCTCCATCTCGAAACGGGTGCGGGAGGATCCGTACGGTCCGAGTTCGGCACCGCCGACGATCACCACCAGGTCGGCCGGGTCGATGTCGAGATCGGCCCATTCCGGTGCCGGGGCACTCCGGTGTCCGCGGGGCGGGGACGGCAGCGCGGCGATGGTGCCGGCCGCCGGTCCGGCGTCGGGATCGGTTGCCGCAGAGCTCATCTCCTCGCGCGCCTTGGCCGCGAGTTCGGCCATGTCGAGTTCGACGTCGCCCAGCCCGCCGGTGAGGTCGACCTTCAGCGGCGCGGTCGCGGCGGCGACCTTGGCATCAGGGGTGCACAGGTCCAGCAGCATCGAGGCCATCTCGGCGGTGCTGTAGGTCCGCACCCCGGCCTCCTCGACGGCCGCGACGATGGCGTCGTTATGGCCCATCAGCCCGGTTCCCTTGGTCCAGCCGATGAGCGCGTGGGCGATGGTGACCCGCTGCGACCAGGAGGACTCCGCGCTCCACTTGCTGACCACGGCGTCGAGCGCGGACTTGGACTCGCCGTAGGCTCCGTCCCCACCGAACATGCCGCGGTTGGGCGAGCCGGGCAGCACCACGTGCAGCCGGGAGGCGATATCGCGCTCGGCGCCGATCGCCGACAACCCGGCGAGCAACCGCTCGACGGCCCACAGCAGCACCTTCATCTCCATCTCCGAGCGCGACCCGGCCTCGGAGAGGTCACCGGCCACCCGCGGTGCGGCGAACGGGAACAGCAGGGTGGGAGTCTGGGCGTCCTTGACGTGAATCGCCTTGGGCCCCAGGTTCTCGCTCTGGTCGTTGCCGACCCAGTCCACCAGCGCGTCGATGTCGGCGTAGGAGGCCATGTTGGCCGGCACCACCCACAGCGCGGCGCCGAACCGGGCGTGCTCGCGATAGAGCGCCTTGTAGAACTCCAGGCGCTGCTCGTCGAGCTTGGAGGTGGTGGCGACGACGGTGGCGCCGCCGTCGAGCAGCGCTGCCACCACCGAGGCGGCGATGGATCCCTTGGACGCCCCGGTGACGACGGCGATCTCACCGCCGTACCGGCCGGCGGCCGGGTTCTCCGCGCCGGCGGCGATGCGCGCGTACAGCGAGGCGTGGATCAGCCGGCCCTCGGCCAGCGACCGGGCCCGCCACCAGTCGGCCTGGGTGGCCACCGCATGTCCGGCGCCCTCGAACCGCTCGGAGAGCCGCGGCCAGTCGGCCTCGACCTCGGCCTCCTCGGCCAGCCACAGCCGAACCAGGTCCTCCCTGGCGCTGGCCCACCGGTCGTCGAGCAACACGGCCTTGCGGGCGTCGAACACCGGGGCCACCAGTCGCGGCCAGTCCGCACCGAGTTCCGAGGTGACCAGGTCGATCAGTTCGGCGTCGGTGGCCGCCGGGGCCGCTGAAACGGGGGTATCGAGGCCTAGTTGACCCAGAACCAGCCGCGCCGCCGAGGCCAGCACGCCGTCGCGGCCGGTCACCGTTTCGGCGAACTCGTCCAGGGCGGCGGAGTCGACGACGCCACCACCGGCACCGCCACCGGCCGAGGGCAGCGCCACGGCGACCCCGCGGCGCGCGGCCACCGCGGCCACCGCGGCGTCGATCGCCTTGTCGACCGCGGCGGCGTCGGGCAGCGCGCCGTCGTGTAGGTCGCCCAGCGGCCCGCCCCGAACGCTGGAACCCTCCCGGGTTCCCAGTGCCAGTTCGACGGTGACGTGCTTGACCCAGCCCGGTCCGAGTTCCCAGGTCTTGGTGAGGCGATCGGCGATGGCCGCCGGCCGCTTGCCGGACGGGCCGAGCACGCTGCGCAACTGGTCGTTGACGGCGTCGGTCAGGACCGGCCCGAACGGCTTGTAGGTGCGGGCCAGCTTGGCGACCTGACCGCGCAGCGCGGTCAGGTCGGCCTCGGCAGCGCCGTCGATGGCGCCGAGGTTCAGCTCCGAGCCCAGATCGACCAGCAACTGGTTGCGCCGCGAGGAGGCGCCGTCGGTGATGGATTCGATGGAGTCCAGCGGCTCGATCTGGTCGATACGCATCTTGGCCGACAACGCGATCAGCGTCAGCGTCGCGTCGGAGGCGTCGAAGGCGATGTCGTCGGGTCGGGGGGCGCCGGCGGGGGCCGCCGCGGCGAGCGCGGGCGCGGCGGGCGCGGCCTGCTCCGCCGGGGCAGCCTCGACGGCGACCTCCTCCACCTCATCGGCCTCGGGGGCGTCCTCGTCGCTGGCAAACAGCACCGCGGCGTCCCGCTCGACGTTGAGCACCTGCACCGTGCTGTAGGCGAAGTCCGGCAGTTTGAGGGTGTTGGTGGCCAGACCGGCGACCGTGGGCATCGACTTCACGCCGATCTCGACGAAGCGCTCCACCCCCAGCCCGCCGGCGGCCTCCTCGGTGAACAGCAGGTCCTGGGTCTCGATCCAGCGCACCGGGCTGGCGAACTGCCAGGCCAGCAGTTCGATGACCACCCTGCGGCCGACTTCCCTGGGACGCTGGGTGATCCAGGTGTCATAGTCGGCGAGGATCTCGTCCAGCGGTTCGGCCGGCACCAGTTCCCGGATTTCGGCGATGAAGTCGCGGTCCAGGGTGAACAGCCGCGGCACCAGGTTGGGGATGTAGCGGCCGATGAGCACCGAGGCATCCGCATCGGCGGGCATGATGCGGTCCAGTGAGCGCCGGAACTCCGCGACACCGTTGCGCAGGACGCTGGAGTGGAACGGCACGTCGATGCCGGGAACCTGGATGTAGGCCCTTCTGCCGCCGGAGATCTCGCGTCGGCGTTCGACCTCGGCCTCCAGCGCGTCCAGACCGCGCACGGTCCCGGCGATGGCGTACTGCGAACCGCGCAGGTTGTAGTTGACGATCTGCAGGAACTCACCGCTGCGCTCGGCGATCTCGGCGACGAAGGCGGTGACGTCGTCATGTTCGAGGTCGATCTGGGACGGCCGGATGGCGGCCAGCCGGTAGTTCGACCGGCCCAACTCGTCCCGAGGGACGAGTTCGTGCATCTTGCTACCGCGGTGGAACACCACCTCGAGCAGCGCCTCGAGTTCGAAAACCCCTGTCACACAGGCCAGTGCGGTGTACTCGCCCACCGAGTGACCGCAGGCGATGGCACCCTCGACGAAAGCGCCCTGCTCGCGCATCTCGGCCACCTGCGCGGCAGCCACCGTGGCCATCGCGACCTGCGTGAACTGCGTCAGGTAGAGCACCCCGTCGGGATGCTGGTAGTGCACCCCGCCGGCGATCAGGCTGGTCGGGTTGTCCCGCACCACGTGCAGCACCGAGAAACCCAGCACGTCACGGGTGAACTCGTCGGCGCGGTCCCAGATCTTGCGGGCGGCCCGGGAGCGCGAGCGCACCTCCATGCCCATGCCCTTGTGCTGGATGCCCTGGCCGGGGAAGGCGTACGCCGTCTTCGGCGCGGCCAGCCGCGCGGTCGCCGACATCACCAACTCGCCGGCGACTTTGGCCGAGACCTCCAGGACCTCCGCGCCCAGGTCGATGCCGACCCGGTCCACCCGGATGTCGACCTCGTCGCCCGGAAGGACCATGCCCAGGAAGCGGGCGGTCCAGCCGATCAGCTTCGCCGGTGGGACGGCCTTGCCGTCAGTGGCGGTGACCACGTGCTGGGCGGCCGCCGAGAGCCACATGCCGTGCACGATGGGTCCGTCGAGGCCCGCCAGCAGTGCCGCGGTCCGGTCGGTGTGGATCGGGTTGTGATCGCCGGAGACCACCGCGAAGGGCCGCATGTCGACGGGCGCGGTGACAGTGACGTCGCGGCGGCGGCGGCGCGGGGTGTCGGTGGCGTTGCGGGAGACCGCTCCCCCGGCCCGGACCGGGTCGGTGAGTTCGGCCGTGCCGGTGCGGCCGCGGATCGCGAAGCGTTCCTCGAGGACCGCCAGCACGGTGCCGCCGATGTCGCTGACGTTGACGGTGACCGGAACCACCCGGCCGACCTCGGTGTCGATCGCGACCGACGACGTCGCGGTGACGATCAGCTGGGTGGGCCGGTCCGGCAGCGGCTTGAGCAGCCGGGCGGCGTGGTCCAGGTGGACCAGGCTGAGCAGACCCTCGATGACCGGGAACCCGGTGTCGGTGACGGCAGCGCCGATCGCTGCGAACACCGCCGGCCAGCACCGCCCGACCAGGGCGTCGGGCACCGTGGTCAGGGTCGGCGCCAGCGGGGCGCCGAAGGTGGCGGTGACACCGGTGTGGTCGGCCACCGTCTCGGGATCCCAGTCCACGGTGACCGTGGTGGCGCCGTTGACGGGTTCGGGCAGCGCCTCGGGGCCGTCGGCGCCGGCGGCGATCGCCAGCACCGAACGCATGGCCGCGGCGGCGTCGGCGGTGATCACGACCGGCGCACCGCCGTCGGCGACGGTCGGCGGCAGGGTGAAGGTGATGTCGATCCAGGAACCGGACAGCGGAACCCGAAGCACGACCCGGTCGGCACCGATGACCTCCAGTCGCGCACCGGTGGAATGGTTTGTGGCACTGACATATTGCCCGGCCGCCGCGCCCCTGCCCTCCGGACGGCTGTCGTGGACCTGCCAGGCCTCCGGCGGCGCCAGCCGGTGCACCGGGTTGACCGTCATCCGGCCGGCCCACAGCACATCCGGAGAGTCCAGCACCACGCCCAGCGGGCCGGTGACGTCACCGCGCACCTGCAGCCGCGACACCGCCGGCGTCGGGACCGCGCCGCTGAGGAGCACCTCGTCGACCGCGGCCTTCTCGAAACGGTCCAGCAGGTCACCGACCGGCTCGTCGACCCGGGTGATGCCGGCGACGGCCTCGATACCGGGGATGATGCACACCTGGTCAGCGGTGTAGCGGGCGTCGTGCGCCTGCCACAACGAGTCGCTGCGCCACCACCGGCGAACATCCTTGTCGATCACCGGCACGAAGTTCACCGGCTTGCCCGGGGTCTTGCACAGCTGGATGAAGAACGGCGCGTCGGCCGGGTGCAGCAGCACCTCGGCGGCGTCCGGGAAACGCTCGAGCAGCGCGGCGATCGCATGGTCGGGCTGCTCCAGCAGCGACTCGCCCTCGCCCTCGAAAAGCGTTGCGATGGGGCCGGTTTCGGAAGCGTCCAGCCGGGCCTCAGCGCGCTGCAGCATGGCGGCGAAGCGGTCCCGCCATGTGATGTCCAGCCACGGCGAGCCCGGCTCCTTGGTGTCGGCGGTGCTGGTGCCGTCCCCGATGGCCAACTCGACGTAGCGCCGCAGCCATTGCAGATAGGTCATCTCGGCCACGTCGCCGAAGTACGGCTTGGCGGTCGGCGCCATCGCCGCGATGATCTCCGCGCGCCGCGCCGCGACCGCGTCGGCGTCACCGGCCACCTCGTCGAGAAGCCGGCCGCAGCGCGAGGCGGAGTTGTCGATCTCGTGGATGTCGGCACCCAGTTGACTTCGCCCGGAAGCCATCCCGTTCATCGCCTTGCCGGCACCCACCCATTGGTCGGTGCCGACGGTATCGACCAGCATCTGCTTGACGGAAGGTGAGGTGGTGGCCTCCAGGCAGGCCATCGCGGCGGTGCCCACCAAGATGCCGTCGACCGGCATGAGCGGATAGCCGAATCGCTGCGACCAGCGGCCGGAGAGGTAGTCCGCGGCGCGCTCCGGGGTACCGATCCCGCCGCCGACACACACCGTGATGTTGGCCCGCGATCGCAGTTCGGAGTAGGTGGCCAGCAGCAGGTCGTCGAGGTCCTCCCAGGAGTGGTGCCCGCCGGCCCGTCCGCCCTCGATGTGGGCGATGACCTCACGGTCGGGCACCTCGGCGGCGATCCGGATGACCGCCCGGATCTGCTCGACGGTGCCGGGCTTGAACGCCACGTGGGAGATCCCGGCGTCATTGAGTTCCTCGATGAGATCGACGGCGTCGGCCAGATCGGGCAGACCGGCACTGATCACCAGCCCGTCGATCGGCACGCCCGAGGCCCGGGCCTTCTGCACCAGCCGCTTGCCGCCGACCTGAAGCTTCCACAGGTAGGGGTCCAGGAACAGCGCGTTGAACTGGAAGGCCCGGCCCGGCTCGAGCAGATCGCCGAGTTCGTCCACCCGGCGCTGGAAAATCGGCTCGGTGACCTGACCGCCGCCGGCCAGCTCCGCCCAGTGTCCGGCGTTGGCGGCAGCGGCGACGATGCGGGCGTCGACGGTGGTCGGGGTCATCCCGGCCAACAAAATCGGTGACCTGCCGGTCAGACGGGTGAACTTGGTGGACAGCTTGACCGAGCCGTCCGGAAGGGTGATCACCGAGGGTGCGTAGCTCGACCACGGCGCGCCGATCTCCGGTGCCCCGCCCACGGTGAACAGGTTGCGGTGCCCGCCGCGGGTGCCGGCCGGCACGATCCCCATGCCCAGGCCCCGGATGACCGGTGCGGTCAGCCGGGTCAAGATGTCGCCCGGGCCCATGTCCAGGATCCAGCGGGCGCCGGCCTGCTGCAGGCCGTCGACCGCCTCGACCCAGTCGACCTGGCGCACCAGGATGTCCTCGGCCATCCGCCGGGCAAGGCCGGCGTCCAGGCCCACCGTCTCGGCCCATCGGGTGACGATCCCGACACCGTCGGAGAGCCGGGGCGAATGGAAACCCACCTCGACGTCGACGGGGTCGAACACCGGCGAGAAGGCGTCGCCGCCGCGCAGTTTGCTCTTGCGCTCGGCGGCCTCCCGGTCGGCGATCTGCGTGCAGTACAACTCGAAGCGGGACAGCTGCTCAGGGGTGCCGGTGATGACCACCGAGCGCCGGCCGTTGCGGATGGACAGCACCGGAGGCAGGACCGTGCGCACGTCGGCGGCGAACTCGTCGAGCAGCTCGGCGATACGTTCCGGATCGGCGTTGGTGACCGCGACCATCGGCGGCCGGTCGCCCAGGGCTACGATCCCGCGACGGCGGGCCACCAGGGTGCCGGCCGCCCCGATGAGCTGGGCTAGCGCCAGCAGCTGGGCATCCCCGGCGCCGCCGGCCCGCAACGCCTCGACGGCCAGCACACCCTGGGAGTGACCGGCCGCGGCGACCGGCGGAGCCCCCTGGAAGTCCAGACCCTGACGCGCCAGTGCCCGGATGGCCGCGATCTGGGTGAGCAGCACACCGGGCATCGACACCGCCGCCGAGGTCAGCAGGTGGGCCGACGGGACGGACTCCCCGGCGGCCAGCGAGCGGACCCATTGCAGTGGTTCGAACCCGATCGGGCGCACTACGAGAAGTTCGTCGGCGACCGGTTCCAGCAGGAGTTCGGCCTCCGCAGCGAGCCGGGTCAATTCCGACTCGATCCCGGCGGTGGTGACGAGTTCCTCCAGGCTGGTCAGCCAGGAACTGTCGCCCTGTCCGCCGAAGACCACCGCGTAGGGCTCCCCGGCGTTGAAGCGATCCACGAGGGCGTGCGGGCCGGGGGCTTGCGCGCCGTCTCCGATAGGGCCGTCTCCCATGGGCAACCGGTCATGCTCGTGGATCGTCACTGCGTCTCCGTCTCCCTGCCGCACCCTCGCCAAACCGCTCCAAGAATCCCACAGAAAAACGGTGAATTTCTCGTTCCTTATTGATTTCCGGTACTTCTGCGCGGGGTGGCGCGGTGGTCGGATAACGACGGGCGTGTGGGCGGCACCAGACGTTCCAGACAAACGTCCTGCGTGGAAGCGGTTACGGTCGAGTAACCACAACAGCCCTGCTCAGGGCGGGATTGTTACCGAATCGTTATCTAAGCCCCGGAGGCGACGAGCGAGCCCCGACCCGGCTCTGCGGGCTTGAATTATGCGGAATTGATAAGCGAGCAAATACCTACCAATGAGTAGGTTTAATCCCACTGACCGAATTGCGGCTTGAGAATGTTGTTGAGGTCCACCCCGACACCGGCGACACTGCGCGCGTCGATCTCGAACTGGTGCAGGTGCGCCGCCGGGTGAACGTACCCGCGGGGGGACCCCCAGTTGTGCTGCCAGAACCACGAGCCCAGGCCGTCTTGAAGCGCCCAGTCGATGGTCTTGGAGTTGCCGTAGATGCCCACCCGCTGATGCCCCAGCACCGATTCCCAGCCGCGCAGATACGGCGCGACCTGCTGTTTGTACTGCTCATAGCTGGGGTTGTCGTCGATGGAGGCGTAGATCGGGGCCGCGACGGGCCCGCCCGCGGCGGTGTGCAGCGCCCACCCGCGTTTGGCGTGGGTGACCCCGGCCGTCTGCCCGCCGAGCCAGTCGGCGGTGTCCTGCTTGCCGAACTGATAGTTGGAGACGATCTTGAGCCCGGCCCGGTAGAGATCGCGGGCCTCGTCGAGTTGCATGGGCTTGCCCAGCATCCATTGGGCGCCGGGCCGGCGATCGGAAACGTAGCGAATGGCCCCCAGCGCTCCGGCGGCCTTGATGTCGGCCGCGCTGAGCACACCGGCCGCGTAGTCCAGCAGGACGCCGAGGGATTCCGCGGAAGCCGCCGCCGGCGCGATCGCATCGGCCAGTGCGCCCAATCCCGCCGCGGCCGGCGCTGAGGCGGCGAACTTGAGTAGGTCTCGGCGCGATACGGACATGCCACCCACCCTAGGAGGTGATTCGTGAGCCACCCGGGTCGCAGGCAGTCGTGTTACCGGATCGTTGGGGCTACGTGAGGAATTCACCTACACCCGACCGCCTCGCTAGTGACGGAGTCGGGTGCCGGCGCGGCCCGGGCGTAGCAGTCTCCAACCCGAGGTGGCCCATAGCGCCCAAGCGATGAGCACCGGCTGGAAGAACAGTCGCAAAAAACGTGCGCGATCGCTGCTAAGGCCGAATGCATCTCGGTGCTGCAGCCACTGAGCGACGTTGCCGGGGAAAATCGCCACGAAGAACACCGCCAGCAACACGCCGACGACAGCACGTCGATGCGTCATGAAGATCATCGCGACACCCAGTGCGATCTCGACCACACCGGAAGCAAGCACCGTGATGTCCGCCGGTAGCGGCAGCCAGGAAGGAACCTGGGCTTGGAACTCCTGCCGGGCGAAGCTCAGATGACCGACCCCCGCGAAGATCATCGCCGCTCCCAGCACGACCCGCCCGACCCGTTGTACGGACGTCTCCGGAACCTCGCCAGCGCGAGTAGTCATGGCTTCAACCTATCGGCGCGCCTCCCGGGGGTAGCGCCGCCGCGACCTCAGCCGCCGGTGGCGGCGTCGCCCGGCACCACGGCCGGGGCCGGTCCGGGCTTCCCCGGCATAGATTTCTGCGGCCCGGGACCGGCATTCGGTCCCGGTGTCAGCGCATGGGGAACGCCCTTCTCCGTCGTGGAGGGCGGATTAGGGGCAACCTGGCTCGACGACGGCTTCGGATTGTCCGCCGGCTCGTCCTTCGGCCCGCAGGCCGTGAGCAGTCCCATGCTCAGGGCTGCGGCGACCGCGGCCCCCAGGGCCAGCCGACGGACCACACTCGCTGCGTACATTCGATCATCTCCCCGTCTTCGAGCGCCTCTGCTGGCACCTGAGCCAGGGTATTCACTTCTGATCGGTTAGGCCAAAAAGGTGGCACGAGGATGCGCCGCATCCCGCCGGTAACGCCGGACGGCGCCGCCCCGATATCCCGGGCAGCCCCGCGCTGCCGAGCCACCGACTCATCGGCAGCGCGGGCTTTATCCGTGCTGGGCCCGCGCGGTCTCCAGCAGCAGCCGGCGTTCGGCGGCGGCGACGTTGCGCCGGGTGCGCTCGGCCACGTCCGGGGTCACCGAGATCGAGGTGATGCCCATCCGGACCAGGTGCTCGGCGAAGTCCGGGCGGGTGGAGGGGGCCTGTCCGCACAGCGACGCGGTGATGCCGAGGCGCCGAGCGGTGCCGACGATGTGGCCGATGGCGTCGAGCACGGCGCCGTCGGACTCGTCGAACAGTTCGGCGCAGACGTCGGAGTCCCGGTCCACCCCGAGCATCAGCTGGGTCAGGTCGTTGCTGCCGATCGACACCCCGTCGATGCCCATCCCGACATACTCGGGCAGCCAGAACACCACCGAGGGCACCTCGGCCATCACCCAGCGGTGCAGGCCGCGCTGGCGGCCCAGCGGGCTGGCGTCGACGAGCCCCAGGCACTCCTCAAGCTCCCACTTGGTGCGTACGAACGGGATCATCAGGTGCAGGTTGGGATAGCGCTCACGGACCCGGGCCAGCGCCTCCAACTCCAGGGCGAAGACATCGGGTTGCTTGACGTAGCGGAAGCAGCCCCGGTAGCCGATCATCGGGTTGTGTTCCTCGGGCTCGTAGGCCTCGCCCCCTTCGAGCTTGCGGAACTCGTTGGTGCGGAAGTCGGTGGCCCGGTAGACCACCGGCCGGGGCGCGAAGGCCGCCGCGATGTGTCCGACCGCCTCGGCCAGCTTGTCCACCAGGGTGTTCTGCTCGCCGCGCGCGATCAGATCGCGCGGGTGCCGGTTGCCCAGCGCGTCGGTGAGAATGAACTCCGCGCGCAGCAACCCCACCCCGTCGACGTCCTTGGCGGCGGCCTCCTCGGCGTTCTCCGGCATGGCGACGTTGACGTAGATCTTGGTGGCCGTCACCTCGGTGGCGACCGCCACGGTCGGCGCCGCCCGCTCGGAGGTCACCGTCGCCGAGGCCGCCACCTCCGCGGTCCGGCCCGCCAGCACCCGGCCGTGCGTTCCGTCGACGGTGACCACCATTCCGTCGGTGAGGTCCTTGGTGGCGGTCCGGGCCCCGACGATGCACGGGACCTTCAGCTCGCGCGCCACGATGGCGGCGTGGCAGGTCATCCCACCGGTGTCGGTCACCAGCGCCGAGGCCCGGCGCATGGTGGGCAGCCAGTCCGGGTTGGTCATCTTGGCCACCAGCACCTCGCCGTCCTGCAGACGGCCGCCCTCGCTGACGTCCTCGAGCACCCGAACCACTCCGGAGGCCGCCCCGGGCACCGCGGGCAGGCCCTGGACGAGCACCTCGTGCTTCTCGGCGGCCGGCGATCCGGCGCGGCTCAGGGTAGTGATCGGCCGGGTCTGCACGATGTAGGTCTTACCGCCGGCGATCGCCCATTCGGTGTCCTGCGGGCTGCCGGCGTGCCGCTCGCTGCGCACAGCGATATCGGCGATCTCGCGCACCTCATCGTCGCTGAGCACCACCGCCTCGGCCTGTGCCTCGTCGAGTTCGACCCGCTGGTCCTTGCCGTCGGGTCCGCGGACGATCTTGAAGGATTTGAAGCCGATGCGGCGGGAGAGGATCTCGCCGTTCTCTTTGGCCACCACGTAGGTGTCCGGCTCCACCGAACCGGACACCACCACCTCGCCCTGACCGAAGGCGCCTTCGACGACCACCCGATCGGTGGCGTCGGTGGTCGGGTCGGCGGTGAACGCCACTCCGGAGCGCTCGGAGGCGATCATCTGCTGAACCACCACCGCCATCGCCGGGTCGGCGCTGAACCCGCGGCTGGCGCGGTAGGCCACCACCCGTGGCCCGAACAGCGAGGCCCAGCAGTTCTGCACCGCGTCGATCAGGTCCGCCTCGCCGCGGATGTTGGTGTAGGTCTCGTTCATACCGGCGAAAGAGGCATCCGCGCCGTCCTCACCGGTTGCCGAAGATCGCACGGCGACAAAGCAATCCGGCCCCATCGTGCGGTAGGCGGCCAGAATCCGTTCCCGCACCTCCTCGGACATCCCGGCCTTGTGCACCAACGCTTTCATCGCAGCGCACATCTCCTCGAACCGGCCCGGGTCACCGGCGTGCAACATGGCCTCCCGATGGGCGGCGTTGAGTTCGTCGGCCACCCCGGAGGCGCTCATCGACTCCAGATAGCTGTCCCGCAGGACCACGAAACCGAGCGGGACCGGCAGATTGGCCCGGACCATCTCGCCCATGTTGGCGCCCTTGCCGCCGGCCTCCTCGGCATCGGCCATGCTCAGGTTCGCTATCTCCTCGACGTATCGCATCAGCGCTCTCCTCTCGGTTGGGGTCAACGGGCGGTACGGCAGATCTCCAGCGCGGCGGCGATGGATTCGGCCGGGTCTGTGGTGGTGTCGACGCGGTGCGCGCCGGGCCAGCCGTGCTGGTCGCGTTCGGCCAGCGCGGCCGCGATCTCCGGCGTCACCTGGGAGGTGGTGCCGGTGCGGGTTCGGATCCGGGCGACGGTCTCCTGCAGAGGGGCGGCGCAGACGAGTTCGACCAGTGGCGCGGCGGCCTCGGCGGCTACCTGACGTGCCCGATCCCGCTGGTCCGGGTCGAGCCAGGTGCCGTCCAGGATCACCGTATGACCCTCGCACAGGCCCAGGTGCGCCTGTCGCAGAACGGACGCATAGACCGCGTCCTTGTTCTCCCCGGTGTAGAGACCCTCGGCCAGCACGCCCGATGATCCACTGATCTCCCCGCGGGCGGCCATCCGAGCGCGGACATCGTCGGTGGAGATCAGCCGGCCGCGGAGGTGCTCGGCGATGGCGCGGGCCAGGGTCGTCTTGCCGGTGCCGGGCCCGCCGCCCACCATGATCAACCGCACGGCCCCGGCACGAAGGTGTTCGCCGGCGATGCGCAGATGCGCCGCCGCCTCGCCGGCCGCGGCTGAGTGACCCTGGGTGTAGCGGACGCACTCGACCTTGGCGCGGACCACGGCACGGTAGGCGATGTAGAAGTGCCGCAACGACTCCGGGGCGTCATCACCTGCCATCGAGGCGTACCGGCGCAGGAATCCCGCACCGAGTTCCGGGTGGCCCAGAAACTCGAGGTCCATCGCCAGGAAGGCGGCGTCGTCGATCGCGTCGACGTAGCGCAACCGGTCGTCGAACTCCAGGCAGTCCAGCAGCGCCGGCCCCCCCGGAAGGCAGAAGATGTCGTCGGCGAGCAGGTCGGCATGGCCGTCGACGATCCTGCGCTCGTCGATCCGGCGGGCGAACAGCACCGCCCGCCCGGCGAGGAAGGCGCCCACGCGGCGCTCGATGTCGGCGACCTCTTCGGCATCCACGCCGGGAACGGCGCCGGCGGCATAGCGGGTCAACTCGGCGAGGTTCTCCCGCCAGCGCTCACCGACGGCCTCGAGCCGGGCCTCGTCGTCCACCTCCCGGCCCCGGTGGGCGCCGGCGTGGAAGCGGGCCAGGATGGCGGCGATGGCGGCCAGCTGCTCGGCCACGTCGTCATCGCCGCGGCGGACCATGGTGGCCAGCCGCCGGTCATCGGGGTGACGGCGCATCACGATGACCGGTTCCGGGTCACCGCCCTGCGGCGAGTCGAAATGGCCGACGCCCAGGTAGCTGTCCGCAGCCAGCCGGCTGTTGAGCATCACCTCATGCGTGCAAGCCGCCTCGCGGCTGGCGACCGTGGAGAAGTCGAGGAAGTCGGTGACGATCGGCTTTTTGAGCTTGTAGGCCAAGTCCCCGACGAGCACCACCAAGCCGGAGTGCGTCTCAGCGACCTCAGGGCGAAGAGCGGCACCGGACGGCACCCCGCCGGCATCAGTCATCGCCACCCCTCTCCCCCTCGATCCTGCCCCTGGGAACGCCCCGCCGCCGAGGGTACAAAGCCACCGGATCGCCCTATGGTGGAAACCGGGGCACGTACGAGGGCCGGAAACGGGAGGCTGTGACATGACCGGGTCCACGATCGACCGCCAGGTTCTGGCCGACCTGGTGCGCCTCGCCTGCCGGGCGCCGTCGGTGCACAACAGCCAACCGTGGCACCTGGTGTTCTCCGACGGTGTGCTCCGGCTGTTCCTCGAGAGCCACCGGGTGCCGCATTCCACCGACCTCAGCGGTCGCGAAGCCGTGATCAGCTGCGGCGCTCTGCTCGATCACCTTCGGGTGGCCGCGGCGGCGGCGGGCTGGCAGGCCGAGATCGCCCGCTTCCCCAACCCGAACGAGCTGGACCATCTGGCCACCATCGACTTCCACCCACGGGAGTTCGTGACCGATGCCGACCGGGCCCGCGCCGATGCCATCCTGCGCCGCCGGACCGACCGGCTGCCGTTCGCGGCGCCCGCGGCCTGGTCCGCGATCGAACCGGTGCTGCGCAGCACCGTCGACCCCGACAAGTCCACCCTATCCGTCCTCGCGGACGCGGTGCGCCCGCAGCTGGCCCAGGCCTCCCGGCTGACCGAGGCACTGCGCCGCTACGACACCTCCTACCACGCCGAACTGCAATGGTGGACAGCCTCGTTCGAGGTATCCGACGGGATTCCCCATAGCGCTTTGGCATCGGAATCCGAGCAGGCACGGGTTGACATCGCCCGCACCTTCCCTGCCGGCGATCATCCCGAGGGCCGCCCCGAGGTGGCCCGCGACCGGTCGGTGATCGCGGTGTTGTCCACCGACGGCGACGGTCGCCGCGACGCGCTGGGCTGCGGCGAGGCGCTCTCCGACGTACTGCTGGAGGCCACCCTGGCCGGACTGGCCACCTGCACGCTGACCCACATGACCGAACTGGAGGCCAGCCGGTCCATCATCCGGACGCTGACCGGTGGCTCCGGCAACCCACAACTGCTGATCCGGATCGGGCAGGTGCCGGAGCTGTCGGCCCCGCCCCCGGCGACACCACGCCGGCCGCTGGCCGAGGTGCTGGAGATCCATGGCTGAGGCCGCCGCGCGTCCGATGACAGGACTTCCGCCCCTACCGGCACCGGGTACGGCGTGGTCGGATGACCGCAGGGGTCGCAACGAGCGTGGGGGGGAGTGGAGACGATGACCCGAGCAATCCGCAGGCATCAACCGCGCCGGGTCTTTCGGGACCGGCGCGAGGCCGGCCGGGTACTGGCCGACCTACTCACCGCCTACCGCGGCAGGCCGGACGTCATCGTGCTGGGTCTGGCCCGGGGCGGTCTGCCGGTGGCCTATGAGGTGGCCCGCTCACTCGGCGCGCCACTGGATGCGTTCATCGTCCGCAAGCTCGGCGCCCCCGGGCACGAGGAATTCGCCGTCGGGGCACTGGCAAGCGGCGGGCGGGTGGTGGTCAACGACGACATCCTGCGCGGGCTACGGGTCACCCCCGAGCAACTGCGGGAAATCGCCGAGCGCGAGGCCCGCGAGCTGGCGCGCCGCGAGGCGGCCTATCGCGGCGGCCGCCCGCCGTTGGAAGTCACCGGCAAGACGGTGATCCTGGTCGACGACGGCCTGGCCACCGGCTCTTCGATGATGGCCGCGGTGCAGGCCCTGCGCGAGTCCGAGCCGGCCGAGATCGTCGTCGCGGTGCCCGCCGCGCCGGAATCCACCTGCCGGGAGTTCGCCGCGATCGTCGAGGACATGGTGTGCGCCTCGATGCCGACGCCATTCCTGGCTGTCGGCGAATCGTTCTGGGACTTCAGCCAGGTCAGCGACGAAGAGGTCCAGGCGCTACTGGCCAAGCCGACCACCGGCGCACCCCCGGCGCCCCCGCGGCCCAGTCCGGCGGAGCTGGTCGCCCACGAGGCCGTCGACGCACCGGGCGGGGTCCCGCCGGCCGACGTCCTCGACGACCTCATCGGCGACGCCCGCGTGGTGCTGATCGGCGAGAGCTCGCACGGCACCCACGAGTTCTACGAGGCCCGGGCCGAGATCACCAAGTGGCTCATCGAGAACAAGGGGTTCAACGCCGTTGCAGCCGAGGCGGATTGGCCCGACGCCTACCGGGTGAACCGGTACGCCCGCGGCCTGGCCGGGGACGCCACACCGGAGGAGGCGTTGCGCGGTTTCGAGCGGTTCCCGGCCTGGATGTGGCGCAACTCGGTGGTACGCGACTTCGTCGGCTGGTTGCGCTGGCACAACGGGCGCCGCGCGGCCGAGGGTGGACGGCAGACCGGCTTCTACGGGCTGGACCTGTACAGCCTGCACCGCTCGATGCGGGAGGTGATCGGCTACCTCGACACCGTCGACGTGAAGGCCGCGGCCCGGGCCCGGGCCCGCTACGCATGCTTCGACCACTCCGACGGCCCCGACCGCCAGGCCTACGGATACGCCGCGGGCTTCGGCGCCGGGCCCACCTGCGAGCGACAGGCGGCCGAGCAGCTCATCGAGTTGCAGCGCGACGCCCTGGAATACCTCAGCAAGG
>JAGQTO010000172.1 GCA_020439025.1 Mycobacterium sp.
AGGTCCGCGGTATTACTGCTGGTCAACGATGTTGCCGCACTCCTCCTCAGAGGGTAAACGGCGGCCGCAGGTTCTTGAACATCGGGAAATGCTTCACGTTCAACGTCGCCGCCTGGTAGCCCTTCACGTCGGCAGTCGCGGCGATCAGATAGTCACCAAGGCCAATGCTTGAATGACTCGCGCGGTATTGCCGTCTGAAGTCGCCGGCCCGACGCGCGATGATCTCAGTGGCTGGTTCGGTGCGAAATGACGCCAACAGCCGCCACACTTCGCGTCGCTCGGCGGTCCGCATCCCACCGACGAGTTCCGCGATTGACACCACACTGATCGCTAAAGGCCCCTCCTCTCGAGCTTGGATGAGCCAATCTCGTGCCGTGTCCAAGCCGCGAAGGTGAGCGATGAGGATGTCCGAGTCGACCAGGATCACGAGGGGCGGCGCCATATTCGGTCGAGGTGTTCCTCGCGGCCGCCGGGACGGCGATCGGGCGATTCCACATCACGAAGCGCGCCGAACGACTCTTCAATCGCATGCAGGTCGGATTCGAGATTGTCGTCGGAGTTGTTGAGAGCTGTGTCTAGCAGTTGGCGGATGAGCTCGGCACGCGAAACGCCCTGCTGCTCGGCCAACGTATCGAGATTGGCCGCCTGCTCCTCATCAAGGTAGATGTTGGTGCGCTTCATACACCAGTTTATACACCACATTTAGCAGCGCACTGCGCGGGGTGCGCCAAGGCCTAAAAATCGTTCCCCCTACTGCTCAATCGCGTCGTGCGGACCGAAGCGCGCCGGCGCTAGGTGCGCCACGCGGGTCCCCGCGTCACCCTCGATACACTCAGCGTTCGCTGAATTTCCCGGTGCTGAACGCCTGGGTCAGCACGGGCACGATCTGAGCCTTGCGCGAGACCACCCCGTGGAGAACGGCCCGGTTGTTCTCCAGGGTGACCGAGTAGGCCGACTCCACCACCGAAGCGCGCGGTCCGAGGGCAACGACGACCGAATCACTGTTCAGGATGTCGGTCACGACGAAGAGGAATAGCCCCAGACCCTTCTCGCCGATGACTCTCTGCAGCGCCGCCTCCAACTCGGCTTGCCGGGACAGCACCTCGTCGACGTCGACCGCGTTGACTTGAGCGATCTCGACCTTCGAGTCACCCATGGTGAATTCCTTGGCGTCCAGGGACACCAACTGCGGGATCGTCTTGTCGGCCAAACTCGCCCCGGCGCGCAGCATCTCGAGACCGTAGGCATGCAGATCGACGCCGGCGATGGATGCCAGTTCGTGCGCCGCGGCGACGTCCTCGGGTGTGCAGGTCGGGGATTTGAGCAGCAGGGTGTCGGAAATGATGGCCGACAGCATCAGGCCGGCAGTCTGAGACCGTACTGCAACGCCCTTCTCCTTGAACAGCTTCAGCACGATCGTCGAGGTGCAGCCGACCGGTTCGGCGCGGTAGTACAGCGGGCCTGCGGTCTGGAAATTGGCGATCCGATGATGGTCGATGACCTCGGCGATCGTGACGCGGTCGATGTCGCCGGCGCTCTGCTGACGCTCGTTGTGGTCGACCAGGATGACGTGCGAGGCCTCGTCGGCCACCGATTCGACCAACCGCGGCGGGTCCGCCTTGAAACTGTCGAGCGCGAACTGGGTCTCGGCGCTCACCGCGCCGAGGCGGACCGCTTCCACGTCCGAGCCGATCTGGGTCTTCAGATCCGCGTAGGCAAGGGCGGAGCAGATCGAATCGGTGTCGGGATTGCGGTGCCCGAAAATCAGCACTGTGCTCATCTGCGTTGTGTGCATCTCAAACTCCATCGCGAGGGTGGTCGAAGCCTAGCGATCCGGCGGCGCTCAGGGGTTCGCCACTCTCAGACGTTCGGCCGGATCCGACAGTTCGGTGCCGAGATTGGCCAGCAGCGATCCCACGTCGTTACCGCCGCTCGATTCGCCCTCGCGGAGGCTCACCGGAACCATCGCGATCAGCGGCTTGTCTGGCAGAGCTTCCTGCTCAATCAGATACGCGCACAGGGCGCCGCCGCGCACGGCTAGCACCACGTCGTTGATGGTGACGCCGGCCGCCTTCTTGACCGCCCGGAAACGCTCGAACGGCCAGGACTGGGCCGCGAACCGGCGGGCACCCCCGATCGGCACGTTGAACATCATCCTGGGCGCTTCGAACGGCGAGGTCAGTTGCTGCTGGAGGATCCCCTTGCGGGCGAGGTTGTAGGTGCCGGGGCCAAGGGCCGCAAGGGATTCGGCACCCTTCTTCACGATGTCGAGAAGGGATTTCTTCGGCGGCGCCGAGCGCTAGAGGTCGAGAACGAATCGCAGTGCCTGGTCGATTGCTTGCATTTGTTCTGGACTGACTATTCCCTCCCGGGATGACAGTCGCTCGACGGAGACCACCCGCAGCTGGTCGCAGCGAGCGGACGAGGTGTGCCCCAGCCCGCTGCTCGTCGGGTCGAGTTCGACGTGGCTTCGCAGGCCGTAGCCGACGGTGGTTATCGGGACGATAACCACTAGGCCGGCCGGTCCGTTGTTGAGGATGTCGACCGACACCACCACCGCAGGGCGGCGAAAGGCCGGCTCGTGTCCGACCGGTTGGCCGAGATCGACGCGGTAGACCTCACCCCGCCAGATCAAGCCAGCGCGTCCCAGTCGCGACGCTCGGCGAGGTATTGCTCCCAAAGCTCGGGATCGCTACGCAGGCGCTGGTAGTCCCCGTTGAGCCCCCTCAGAAACTCCTGCCTCTCCAGGGCGTCGATGGCTGCGTGCACGACGTCGACGACGGCGATCTGGCGAGCCTTGGCCAGTGATTGCAGCCGCTCGGAATCGGGACGTCGAACTCGGACAGTTGTGGTTTCCGCTGCCATCAGCCAAGTGTAGACGAATTGTAGACATTGCTTGTCACGCCGTTGATTTCCACCTCGGGCCGGAAGCTGGCGGCATGTGCCGCGTGGATGTCGGCGCAACCATCCAGTCTGCAGTGGAAGTTGATCCGACGGCACGACCACGGCATATCGGGAACCCGACTGCTCGTGACCGCGGCTCCCCCGGGGCCCGTGACCGAAAGACCTCACCACGCGCGCAGTGTCTCCATCTCGCGCAGCACCTGCATGGCCTCAGCGCGGTCGGACTCGTCCGCGGCAAGGCTTTCCGCCTCAGCGCGAATCACCGCAGGCTTGGTTTCGAAAAACTGCTCCACTATCCCCTGGCAGAATCACTTCATGCGAAATCTATGGCGCCGTCCGACCATCGCGATGCTTGCGGCCACTCCCATCACTGTCATGTCGCTACTCGGCGCCGGGATCAGTTCGGCAGAGCCGTTGAATTGCGTCAACGGACAGTTCTGGGATCCGATTACCAACACATGCCAGACGCCGCGCCCGGCGGAGGACTGTGGGCCCGGTGAGTACTGGAACGCGTTGTCCAACGTGTGCCGGCCGCTGGGTCAGCTCTAGTCTGCCCCACCACCCACCGCTGCGGTGTGACCCCGGTCACTAGTCGTGTTAGCCTGGCTACTTGCCGCCGGTCGCGGAAGCGATCCGAACGGGTTCCCGGGGGTGGTTTGGGTGTCTACGGCCCGTTATGTCGGCCGAGTCGGGGCGCTGGCGTTTGCGTTCGGGGCCGGTTTTTCGTGGGTTTCCGGCGTTGCGTGCGCCAGCCCCTCCGACCCTTCTGATGCGGGCCCGTCGAGCGCCGGCAGTTCGCTGGCCGGCCGGCCGCCGGAATCATCCGCACGCGGCCGCTCGGCAGGTGGATCCACGGCTGGGAACCACTCCCGCGGCCCGCACCGAATTCCTGGGAACGTCGTGCTTGGCGCCCCGATCACCGCACCGAAAACTCCGGTCACGGACTCAAAAAATCCCGGGCCTACGGGGCCACCAGCCGGGACAGCGCGAGTGCCGCGGGGATCCGCTCGTACCGACGACTGGGTTCGGCAATTCGGAGCCGCGCCGGCCTCCGCGGTGACATCAATGGGCGGTGTCAGCGAGGCGATCGCACCAGTTCGAGCGTCGGCGGATTCGGCCTCGGCCCAAGCCAGCCCCCCGCCCTTCGGCGACGTTGTCCGCTACACGCTTTTCGGCAAGCAGCCCACCGCGAGCCCGGTCCAGACGCCCGGACAATCGGCTGACGGAGTTGTCATCGGTGACCTCCGGGCGGGCCCGTCCGGTGTTCAACTGGCTTACGCGCTCACCGAGCAACCAGCGCACGGGACGGTGGCGATCGACTCGGATGGCGGGTACACGTACGCGCCGGACCCTGAGTTCGCCCGAGCGGGCGGGATCGACCAGTTCGGTGTCACCATTGACGCCGGGAGTGCCTACCGGCTTGCCGGTCCGGCCGGGGTCATCCAGACACTGCTTCACACTCTCGCTCAACTCATCGGTCTGAGCGGTCCCGACAGCCTTCTGGTCATGGTCACCGCATCGGTGGCCGGGATTAATCGCCGGCCCATCGCTGTTGCAGACGGATTCACCACCAGCGAGGGCGTCCCAGTAACGGGCAACCTGCTGGCCAACGACACCGATCCCGATGCCGATCCGCTGACTACCTCGCTGGAGGTCAACGCGACCCACGGCATCGTTTCTCTCGACCGCGACGGCGGGTTCATCTACACCCCAGAGCAGAACTACAGCGGCACCGACGGTTTCAGCTACACCGTCTCCGACGGCATCGCCGTCAGCCCCGCCACCACGGTCACCATCGTGGTCGCCTCGGTCCCCGAGCCTGGGCCGGAGCCGGACCCGCCACCGGCGCCCGATCCTGAGCCCGCGCCGGTCCCCGACCCCGACCCGGTGCCCGATCCGGATCCGGTGCCTGATCCCGATCCCGCCGGCGCGAACCTGTTGCAGAACTCGACGTTCGCCGACGGCCTGAGCTCATGGTCCGCCTCCGGAGCCGTCTCGGTAGCCACTGAAGGCGGGCAGGGTGTTTTGCTCTCTGCGACAGCGACAGACGATGCGCGCATCACCCAACGGGTGACAGGCCTAAATCCGCAGACGCTCTACACCCTGTCGGTGACCATGAGCACGACGGGTTCGGAACCCAGCGACGTGTGGGGGGTCTGGGGCGTGGTCGACGGCCCCCAACTCGACAAGACCGGATCCGCACAATCAGCCTCGCTGGCCGAGCATCGGCTCACCATCTACACCGGTGCCGACTCGACGGCGGTCACGATCTTTGTCGCCGCCGGCCGTAATTCGCCACCGGGTGTTGTGCACGTCACCGACGTCGTGTTCGTCGAAGGCAGTCTCGACCCACCCGTGGTGGACCCGACCGCGCCCGGTGCTGCTCCCCCACCGCTGGTGACCCTGCCGGGTCCTGGTCAGAACCTCGTCACGAACGGAGACTTCGGCTCCGATGCCGGTGGTTGGGTGCTCGACCAGGCCGAGCGGCAGCCCGACGGCACGATGCTCATCGCATCGGCACCGGACCAAACCGGTCGCATCGCTCAAGATCTACCGATGCTCCTGGCACCCGGCCGCGACTACGTGCTGACCGCCCGCGCCCGCGTCGACGCCGGCGACGCCACCCTCACGGTATCCAGCCCGGACGGATCGCTGACAGCGTGGCAGCTCATCACCGACACCACCTGGCAGCCGGTCGAAATCGCCTTCACCACAACGGATTCCTGGACTCCGGTCAAGGTTGTCGCGGAGAACTGGAAGGGTGACGGCAACGCCCTCTACGTCGATGACATCACCATTCGCGCCAACGGAGACGAATGGCTTGATACCCCCAACCCCTACCCCAGCCCACAACCTGAATTCTTCGACGACTTCGACAACGGGATCGACCCGCAGCGCTGGCTCATCGCCGACAAGGCCTGGGGCGGGGACAACGGCGGCGTCGTACCCGCCAACGTCGCGGTCGCCGACGGGGTCGTGCACCTCAGCGCGCATGGCGATGACTACACCGGAGACGTCATCGGCCACGGCGGACGCACCACCCGGGTCGGTGCGGTGATCGTCACCCGCGACTACTACGCGTCGGGCCGCTACGAGGTCCGAGCAAGGGTGCCTCAGGTGCTCGGAGCGGCGAGTGCCTTCTGGAGCTTTCACTACATCGAGTACTCCCCCACCCAGCCGGAATACTGGACCGAGGCCAACCGCATCCGGAACTCCGAGATCGACTGGGAATTCCCCACCGCCCGCGACGACGGGACGCCGAACGACCCGGTCACCTTCGACCACGCCCGCGCCAACACCTGGGGCGGCGAGTTCGGTGGCGAGGGCGGCAACGTCTCCCTGCGGCCGGATATCGGCGAACTGGTGGCCGACGGTGAGTTCCACACCTACGCATACGACTGGTGGGCCGGCGGTGACGGCGTAGCCCCGTACGTCGCCTGGTCCATCGACGGGGTCGAGGTCGCGCGCTACACCGGCGAACTTTTCGGCCAGGACAACGTCCCGCACCGCGCATCGCGTTTCTGGATAGGAATATGGTTCCCCGCGTCCGGATACCGTGATCAGGTCGGCTGGGCGGGCAATCCTGACTTCGACGCCGCGTCATTGGACATCGACTGGGTCCGCATCACACCGCTGTACGCGCCGGCCGACACCTATGAACCCGAAACCTGGCCCAACGGCTTCTACGCATCGCCCGATAAGTACCCGGTTTAAAGGCTTCCGTCACGGACCAGGCTGTTTGGTGTAGTAGAGCCCGTGGTGTTCGGGGGCAGGGGGCGTGGAGATGTCGCCCAGATAGGGATACGAAAGATCCAGTATGAGAAAGAGATTGACGGCCACCATGGTGCCGACGGTCAGCACCACAGCGTGATGCAGACGTGAACTCTCGACGCCGTAGGTCGTCGCCGCGCCGAGCACCAGGCCGCTGGTCACCAGAATGACCACCCACAGCGGCCAGCGGGCCCCCTGATGATTGTTCGCCTGGTTGAGTCGCTCGGTGCGGGCGGAGCTCATCTTCTCCAGATTTGAGATCGTCGTACTCAGGAAGGTTTTCTGTATGTCGTTGCTGGGCTTGACGTCCTGGATCGTGCGGTAGAGCTGTTTGAGTTCCAGATCGGCTGCTTGGGAGTCTTCGCCGCGCGCGGCGAGCGGCCACTCGGCGCGCGCGGCCATTTCGTAGTTGCGCAGGGCGATCAGGATTCGCTCGGCGTCGGCCTTGTCGAAAGCGAAACGGTCACGGGCAATCTGAACTCCGGCCGCTGCCTCCGATCTGACCAATGCATCGGCCACCGTGACCTGCGACCAAAGTCCGGAGGCGATGAAGCCGACGAAGAACGCGTAGACGAAGCCGATCACGCCGTACGCGAACTTCAGGGCATCGTTGTGCTCGTCTGTCCTGAGTTGGGGAAACCTTCGGCGCAGAAACATCCCGATGACAGTGGCTCCACCGGTGACCAGGACAACCAGCGCGGTCAATAGCAGCCAGGAGGGGACGTTGGTGATGAGCCATAGGCCAAAAGCGGACCCTAAAGACCGGTCATGCACCCCAGCGATGCTAGCGCCGTTCCAGTCCCGAGACGCCGGATCCGGTGAGTCCGGCGTTAACGTACCGAGCGTCTCGTCGCCGCTTCGCACCACCCGGGCAGTCCCAGTCTATGCGGAATCCCAACGCAAATAGTCCACACGCATCTTGGCGGGAAAGTGTGTGGAGCTGTCGGGTGCACCCGCCCATGGGCC
>JAGQTO010000020.1:0-351 GCA_020439025.1 Mycobacterium sp.
GGCCGCCAGCTCACCGAGATGGGTCTGATGGCCGCCGGGGCGGGACGGGTGCGGCTGTTCTCCGACGACGGGATCTGCGTGCACGACCCACTGGTGATGCGACGTGCGCTGGAGTACGCGGCGGGGCTGGGCGTGCTGGTCGCCCAGCACGCCGAGGAGCCCCGGCTGACGGCCGGCGCGGTTGCCCACGAGGGCGTCAACGCCGCCCGGCTCGGGCTGGCCGGATGGCCGCGGGCCGCCGAGGAGTCGATCGTGGCCCGAGATGCACTGCTGGCCCGTGACGCCGGCGCCCGGGTGCATATCTGCCACGCCTCCACCGCGGGAACCGTCGAGATCCTCCGGTGGGCCAAA
>JAGQTO010000020.1:487-2279 GCA_020439025.1 Mycobacterium sp.
GCGCTGGCCGACGGGGTCATCGACTGCGTGGCCACCGACCACGCCCCGCACGCCGAACAGGAGAAGTGCTGCGAGTTCTCGGTGGCCCGTCCGGGCATGCTCGGCCTGCAGACCGCGCTGTCGGTGGTGGCCGCGACCATGGTGGGCCCGGGCCTGCTGAACTGGCGCGGGGTGGCTGAGGTGATGAGCGTCAACCCGGCGCGCATCGTGGGTCTGGATGATCAGGGCCGTCCGCTGGAGGTCGGCGAGCCGGCCAACCTCGTCGTCATCGACCCGCGCAACACCTGGACCGTCGACGGCGCGGCGCTGGCAAGCCGCTCGGCCAACACCCCGTATGAGGCCATGACACTGCCGGCCACGGTCACCGCGACCCTGTTGCGCGGCAGGATCAGCGCGCGGGACGGCAGGGCCCGTCGGTGAACACGGCGATGACCCCGTGGTGAAAGTGGATCGCGCGTGAACACCGGGACGGCCATCGGGACCTACATCTTCGGTTTCATCGTCGTCATCCTCATCGGCTTGGTGATCCGCCGGATGCTGCGTGGCTGGCGACGGCGCGCCGAGGGCCAGACCGAGCTGATAGGCACCCTTCCGGTCATGCCGGATCTAGTCGGTTCCGCCGTCATCGCTCCCACCCGCGGCCTCTACCTGGGCAGCACGCTGGCGCCCAACTGGCTGGACCGGATCACCGTCGGCGACCTCGGCTACCGGACGAAGGCGGTGCTGACCGGCTACCCGGAGGGAGTTCTGCTGGAACGCTCCGGGGCGGGCCCGATCTGGATGCCACGGGGCTCGATCACCGGCGTGCGGACCGACCGCGGGCTGGCCGGCAAGGTTCTGCCCGGCATACCCGGCAAGGATGAGGAGCAGGCGGCCGGCGGGATCCTGGTCATCCGGTGGCGACTGCCGTCGGGCACCGAGATCGACACCGGCTTCCGAGGCGAGGACCGTCGCGTCTACGCCCAGTGGACGTCCTCATTCGGCCCCCAACCAGGATCAGGTCCCCCAACAGGATCAGGTTCCGAGACAGGAGAGTCAGCGTGACCGAGCAGAAGGCCGTCCTCGTACTCGAGGACGGGCGTGTCTACACCGGAACGGCGTTCGGCGCCGTCGGCCAGACCCTCGGCGAGGCGGTGTTCTCCACCGGCATGTCTGGTTACCAGGAGACCCTCACCGATCCCAGCTATCGCCGTCAGATCGTCATCGCCACCGCGCCGCAGATCGGCAACACCGGTTGGAACGACGAGGACGGCGAGAGCCGCGGCGAGCGGATATGGGTGGCCGGGTACGTCGTGCGCGACCCGTCCCCGCGGGCCTCGAACTGGCGGGCCACCGGAACGTTGGACGACCAACTGGTTCGGCAGGGCGTCGTCGGCGTCGCCGGGGTGGACACCCGCGCCATCGTGCGGCACCTGCGCACCGGGGGCTCGATGCGCGCCGGGGTGTTCTCCGGTCCGGCGCTGGCCGACGAGGCCGAACTGCTCGACCGAGTCCGCAGTCAGCCCGGGATGCTCGGGGCCGACCTGTGCGGCGAGGTCAGCACATCGGAGGGCTATGTCGTCGAACCGGAAGGCCCGCGTCGGTTCACCGTCGCCGCGCTGGATCTGGGCATCAAGACCAACACCCCGCGGAACTTCGCCGTGCGCGGCATCCGCACCCACGTCCTTCCGTCGAGTGCGACCTTCGCCCAGATCGCCGACCTCGCACCCGACGGGGTGTTCCTGTCCAACGGCCCCGGCGACCCGGCCACCGCCGACCGCGTGGTGGCCCTGACCCGGGAGGTGCTCGGCGC
>JAGQTO010000020.1:2530-3480 GCA_020439025.1 Mycobacterium sp.
GAGGGCGTCAAACTCCTCGACGGCAAGGCGTTCTCGGTGCAGTACCACCCCGAGGCCGCCGCCGGCCCGCATGACGCCAACTATCTGTTCGACCAGTTCGCCGATCTGATGGAGGGTACGAAGTGACCCGCCACCTCACCGCGAGCGTGCGTGTCGGTACCCCGACACGCCGCCCCATATGTACGTACGCGCACGCTCGCGCGGGGACGGGAGTCAGCTAGATGCCACGCCGCACTGATCTCAAGCACGTTCTGGTGATCGGCTCCGGGCCGATCGTGATCGGACAGGCCTGCGAGTTCGACTATTCGGGCACCCAGGCCTGCCGGGTGCTGCGCTCCGAGGGCCTTACGGTCAGCCTGGTCAACTCCAACCCGGCGACGATCATGACCGACCCCGAGTACGCCGACTACACCTATGTGGAGCCGATCACGCCGGCTTTCGTGGAGAAGGTGATCGCCCAGCAGGCGGCCCGGGGCAACCCGATCGACGCGCTGCTGGCCACCCTCGGCGGGCAGACGGCGCTGAACACCGCCGTCGCGCTGTCCGAGAACGGGGTGCTGGATCGCTACGGGGTGGAACTCATCGGGGCCGACTTCGAGGCCATCCAGCGCGGTGAGGACCGGCAGCGGTTCAAGGACATCGTCGCCAAGGTCGGCGGCGAATCCGCCCGCAGCCGAGTGTGTTTCACCATGGAGGAAGTCCGCGAGACCGTCGCCGACCTTGGTCTGCCGGTCGTGGTCCGGCCCTCCTTCACGATGGGGGGTCTGGGCTCGGGCATGGCCGATTCGGTCGAGGACGTCGAGCGGATGGCCGGGGATGGCCTGGCTGCCTCGCCGAGTGCGAATGTGCTGATCGAGGAGTCCATCTACGGTTGGAAGGAGTACGAACTCGAGCTGATGCGCGACGGTAACGACAACGTCGTGGTGGTCTGCTCGATCGAGAACGTCGAC
>JAGQTO010000020.1:3488-4517 GCA_020439025.1 Mycobacterium sp.
CGGCGACTCGGTCACCGTCGCCCCCGCGATGACGCTGACCGACCGCGAATACCAGGTTATGCGCGATCTTGGTATCGCCATCCTGCGCGAGGTCGGCGTCGACACCGGTGGCTGCAACATCCAGTTCGCCGTGAACCCGGCCGACGGCCGGCTGATCGTCATCGAGATGAACCCGCGGGTCTCGCGTTCGAGCGCGCTGGCCTCCAAGGCCACCGGGTTCCCGATCGCCAAGATCGCAGCCAAGCTGGCCATCGGCTACACCCTCGACGAGATCCTCAACGACATCACCAAGCAGACCCCGGCCTGTTTCGAGCCGACCCTGGACTACGTCGTCGTCAAAGCCCCGCGGTTCGCCTTCGAGAAATTCCCCGGTGCCGATCCCACCCTGACTACGACGATGAAGTCGGTGGGCGAGGCGATGTCCATGGGCCGCAACTTCGTCGAGGCCCTCGGCAAGGTGATGCGTTCGCTGGAGGCCACCAAGGCAGGTTTCTGGACCGCTCCCGACGACGACGGCTGGGTCTCCGACGTTCTGGACCGGTTGCGCACCCCCACCGAGGGGCGCCTCTATGACATCGAGCTGGCACTGCGGATGGGCGCGAGCGTCGAGCAGGTAGCCGAGGCCTCGGGAGTCGATCCCTGGTTCGTAGAACAGATCAACGGCCTGGTGGCGTTGCGCGCCGAGGTGGTCGACGCTCCGGTGCTGCAGGCCGATCTGCTGCGCCGGGCCAAGCACAGCGGCCTGTCCGACCGGCAGATCGCCGCCCTGCGTCCGGAACTGGCCGGCGAGGCGGGGGTCCGGGCGCTGCGCCAGCGCCTGGGTATCCACCCGGTGTTCAAGACCGTTGACACCTGCGCGGCGGAGTTCGAGGCCAAGACGCCCTACCACTACTCGAGCTACGAACTGGACCCGGCCGCCGAGAGCGAGGTGGCCCCGCAGACCGAGAAGCCCAAGGTGCTGATCCTGGGCTCCGGGCCCAACCGGATCGGCCAGGGCATCGAGTTCGACTACAGCTGCGTGCACGCCGC
>JAGQTO010000020.1:4562-6425 GCA_020439025.1 Mycobacterium sp.
ACGGTCTCCACCGACTACGACACCGCCGACCGGCTGTACTTCGAGCCGCTGACCTTCGAGGACGTGCTGGAGGTCTACCGGGCCGAGTCGGAGTCAGGCTACGGCGGACCGGGCGTGGTCGGGGTGATCGTGCAGCTCGGCGGACAGACCCCGTTGGGTCTGGCGCACCGACTGGAGGACGCCGGCGTGCCCATCGTCGGCACCCGCCCGGAGGCCATCGACCTGGCCGAAGACCGCGGCAGGTTCGGTCAGGTGCTGGTCAACGCCGGCCTTCCGGCTCCCAAGTTCGGCACCGCCACCAGCTTCGACGAGGCCCGCGAGATCGCCTCCGCGATCGGCTATCCGGTGCTGGTGCGGCCGTCCTACGTCCTCGGCGGGCGCGGTATGGAGATCGTCTACGACGAGAAGACCCTGCACGGCTACATCACCCGCGCCACCCAGCTCTCGCCAGAGCACCCGGTCCTGGTCGACCGGTTCCTCGAGGACGCCATCGAGATCGACGTCGACGCACTGTGCGACGGCACCGAGGTCTACATCGGCGGGATCATGGAGCACATCGAGGAGGCCGGTATCCACTCCGGGGACTCGGCCTGCGCGCTGCCGCCGGTCACCCTGGGGCGCAGCGATATCGACGCGGTGCGCCGTGCCACCGAGGCCATCGCCCACGGCGTCGGCGTGGTGGGTCTGCTCAACGTCCAGTACGCGCTCAAGGACGACGTGCTCTACGTGCTGGAGGCCAACCCACGAGCCAGTCGCACCGTCCCGTTCGTCTCCAAGGCCACCGCGGTCCCGCTGGCCAAGGCCTGCGCCCGTGTCATGCTCGGCGCCAGCATCTCCCAACTGCGCGAGGAGGGTCTGCTGGCCCGACACGGCGACGGCTCGAATCCGGATCCGAACGCCCCCATCGCGGTCAAGGAGGCGGTGTTGCCGTTCCGCCGCTTCCGCCGCATGGACGGCTCGGGGATCGATTCGCTACTCGGGCCGGAGATGAAATCCACCGGCGAGGTGATGGGCATCGACCACGATTTCGGCAGCGCGTTCGCCAAGAGCCAGACCGCGGCCTACGGGTCGCTGCCCAATTCAGGGACGGTCTTCGTCTCGGTGGCCAACCGCGACAAGCGGTCGCTGGTGTTTCCGGTCAAGCGCCTGGCCGACCTCGGGTTCCGGGTTCTGGCCACCGACGGCACCGCAGAGATGTTGCGCCGCAACGGTATTCCCTGCAGCATCGTTCGCAAACACTTCGAGGACCCAGGCGAGGGCCGTCCGGCGTTGACCGCACTCGACGCCATCAACGCCGGAGAGGTCGACATGGTGATCAACACCCCGTACGGCAACTCCGGGCCGCGTATCGACGGCTACGAGATCCGCTCGGCGGCGGTGGCGGCGAACATCCCGTGTGTGACCACCGTTCAGGGCGCCTCAGCGGCCGTTCAGGGCATCGAGGCCGCTATCCGCGGCGATATCGGAGTGCGCTCCCTGCAGGAACTGCACGCCGCGCTGGGCGGTCCCTGAGGTGGCCCACCGGCAGGGTTTCGGCCGGCGGCTGGCGGCATCTGTCGCCGCCCGCGGACCGCTCTGCGTAGGCATCGACCCGCACCCGGAACTGCTGGAGGCGTGGGGACTGCCGCGCAGCGCCGACGGGCTGGCCCGGTTCTGCGACATCTGTGTGCGGGCCTACGCGGGTTTCGCGGTGGTCAAGCCCCAGGTCGCGTTCTTCGAAGCCTACGGCGCGGCCGGCCTGGCGGTGCTGGAGCGCACCACCGCGGCATTGCGGGCCCACGGGGTGCTGGTCCTGGCCGACGCCAAACGCGGCGACATCGGATCGACCATGGCCGCCTACGCGCAGGCCTGGGTGGGGGAGGG
>JAGQTO010000020.1:6494-7290 GCA_020439025.1 Mycobacterium sp.
TGCTGGACCTCGCGGCGGCCCATGGCCGGGGGGTGTTCGTGCTGGCGGCCACCTCCAACCCGGAGGGAGCGGGCGTCCAGCGTGCTCTGGTCGGCGGGCGCACCGTCGCACAGTCGGTGGTCGACGCCGCCGCGGCGGTCAACCGCGCGGGCGCCCCGGAGCCGGGCTCGGTGGGGGTGGTGATAGGTGCCACCCTCGAGCCCGCCGCAGTGCCGGATGCCGGTGAGCTCGGTGGTCCGGTCCTGCTGCCCGGGATCGGCGCCCAGGGCGGGCGCCCGGAGGCGCTGGCCGGGTTCGCCGGGGCGGGTGCCGGTCAGCTGCTGCCCGCGGTTTCCCGGGAGATCCTGCGGGCCGGCCCGGACGCCGATGCGGTGCGCTCGGCTGCTGAGCGGTTTCGCGACGCTGTCGCCTACCTGGCCTGATGCCCGGCCTGTCGGTTGTCCGGTCTGTCATGGACGCCGCGACACGCGCGACACGCCGTCGGCCGCCGAATCGGGAGTGATCTTGGTCGCCGGCCTGGCGTGCGGAGCGCCCCGCCGTCGAACGGCGCCGGCCGTTATCGACAAAACTGCTGTTAGAGGCGGTTTTCGGGGGTTGGGGGGAAACGGCGGACGGCGCCGGGCGCCCGCGGCCGGACGGGCCGCTTCGGTGGTTTGGGACCGGCTACCAGCCGCCGCTGTACGGCGGGTTTTCGCGTTCTGAGCGGGGGGCGGATTAGATTTCGTCGGAGAGCGTGGGTACGGTCGTCGTCGCTGGCTGAAGAACCCGCCACAGCCAAGTAACTTATGGTCCAGAA
>JAGQTO010000446.1:0-414 GCA_020439025.1 Mycobacterium sp.
CTTGGCCGGAGCGGCCTTCTTGGCGGCGGCCTTTGCCGGAGCCTTCTTGACGGCGGCCTTCTTGGCCGGAGCCTTCTTGGCGGCGGCCTTCTTGGCCGGGGCTTCCTTGGCCGGCAGCTCGACGCCGACCAACTTGGCGGCGCGCTCACCCACGGCGCGGGTCTGAGCCGAGACGTTGCCCAGAGCCTCCTGGGTCAGCTCGACGGCCTGGTCGACGTAACCCTCGACGCGATCGGCGGCCTCCTTGAGATCCGGCTGGCCCATCAGCCGCTCCAGCGCGGCCTCGCCACGGGCGACCAGGGTGTTGTAGGTCTCGGTGGCGTCCACCAGGAACTCGTCGGCGGCCTTGCGCAGCTCTTCGGTGCTCAGCCGGCCGCGCAGCTCCTCGGTGCGCTTGGGCAGCTCCTCCTGGAG
>JAGQTO010000446.1:422-2847 GCA_020439025.1 Mycobacterium sp.
CGGGTCAGCGCGGCGCGCCGGTCGTCCATGCGGTCACCGGCTTCCTCGGCCCGCTCCCGCAGGCTGTTGAGGATCTCGTTGACGGTGGCCAGGGCCAGGTCGGCGGCACCGACGGCAGCGAGCAGCGGAGCCTTCAGGTCCTCGATGGTGTTCTCGTTTTTCACGTTCTTAGCCATGTGAATGGTTTCCTTTCGGTGTTTCTCGTTCAGCTTTTGGTGTTGGATCTTCGGGGCGGTCTGCTACTCGGCCGGCGACTCCTCGTTGTCGGCCTGGTTCTGCTGACAAAACGACGTGTAGATGTCGAGCAGGACCCGCTTCTGCCGCTCGGAGATCGCGGTGTCGGCGTTGATCGCGTCAATCACCTGGTTCGCCTGCCCGGGCTCGAGGATTCCGGCCCGGACGTAGAGCACCTCCGCGGACATCCGCAGCGCCTTGGCGATCTGGCTGAGCACCTCGGCGGAGGGTTTGCGCAGACCCCGCTCGATCTGGCTGAGGTAGGGATTGCTCACCCCGGCCCGTTCGGCGAGTTGGCGCACCGACACCTCGGCGGCCTCCCGCTGGGAGCGGATGAAGCTGCCGATGTCCTGAGCGGCGTGGCTCACCACAGCGGCAAGATCTGCGTCCTGCGCCATGGTCAACCCCTTCGCGTGTACCAGTGTCGTTTGCATACGAACCAAACAGTACGCGCTAGTGCTAACAATTGCAAGCAGTCTGCTAGCGCAGGTCAGAACAATATTTGTGCAATGGTGTAGATCACAAGACCGGCGAGCGCGCCGACCACGGTGCCGTTGATCCGAATGAACTGCAGGTCGCGGCCGACATGCAGTTCGATGCGCCGGCTGGCCTCCTGGGCGTCCCAGCGCTGGATGGTGTCGGTGATGATGGTGGTGGCCTCGCTGCCGTATTCGGTCACCAGGTGCTGGGCGCCGCGCAGGATCCAGTTGTCCACCTTGTCGCGCAGTTCGGCGTCGTCGCGCAGCGACTCCCCGATCTTGACCACCGAATCGGCGATCCGGCCGCGCAGCACGCTGGAGGGGTCGTCGACGCCATCGAGCACGAGTCGCTTGAGGGTCTTCCACGCCGTCTCGGCCGCCCGTGTCACCTCGTCGCGGGCCATCAACTGCTCCTTGACCGTCTCGGCCTTGGAGATGGTCGACGGGTCGTTCTGCAGGTCGTTGGCGAACTCGAACAGGAATCGGGTTGCCGAGCGGCGCAACTCGTGACCGGGGTCGCGGCGCACCTTGTCGGTGAAGTCCATCAGCTCGCGGTGGATGCGATCGCCCACCAACTGGTCGACGAACTTCGGCGACCAGCTCGGCGAGTCACGCAGGACCACCCGCTCGATGGTCGGGCCGGCGTTCAGCGCCCACTCGAAGGCGCGGTCGCAGAGCAGCTGGATCAGTGCCTCCTGCCGGTTCTCCGCCAGCAACTGCCCCAGCACCCGCCCGACCGGCGGCCCCCACTGCGGCTCGGCCAGCCGCTTGACGATGGTCTTGTCGATCGCGTGCTGAATGTCCTCGTCGTTGAGCAGTTCCACGGCGACCCGCAGCACCGTCGCGGTCTCGTCGGCGACCCGGGCGGCATGGACCGGCTCGGAGAGCCACTTGCCCATCCGGCTGGCGATCTCGGCGTCGCGCAGCTTGGTCTCCACCACCTCCGCGGAGAGGAAGTTCTCCCGCACGAACGTGCCCAGACCCTCCCCCAGCTGGTCTTTCTTGCGGGGGATGATCGCGGTGTGCGGGATCTTCAGGCCCAGCGGATGACGGAACAGGGCGGTGACCGCGAACCAGTCGGCCAACGCACCCACCATGCCCGCCTCGGCCGATGCCCCGACGTAGCCGAGCCAGGAAGGTCCGCCCTCGGCCTCCCACCACCGGGACAGCAGGAAGATCACCGTCGCGCCGATCAGGAACCCAAGCGCGACCGCCTTCATCCGGCGCAGGTTGCGCAGCCGCTCGGCATCGGCGTCGGGATCCGCGCCGGCAAAGGACTCGGCGAGGGAGGTAACCGGTCGCGCCGGGGCATCCGGAAGCCGATGTTTGGCAGCCACGACACCATCATGCGCCATCTCCGGCCGTGCGGGCAGAGGCTTTAGTGTGACCGCCCGTCACAACTTTCCCCGGCCGCGCCGGTAGACTCCCGAACAGTGACACAGCAGATCGTTCCGGGCGCGGCCAAGACCGACGGCCGAAAGCGCCGCTGGCACCGGCACAAGGTGGAGCGGCGTACCGAGTTGGTCGACGGAGCGCTCGACGCCATCCGCCACCGCGGCCGCGATATCAGCATGGACGAGATCGCCGCCGAGATCGGGGTGTCCAAGACGGTTCTGTACCGCTACTTCGTCGACAAGAACGACCTCACCACGGCGGTGATGATGCGCTTCGCGCAGACCACCCTGATTCCCAACATGGCCGCGGCGCTGTCG
>JAGQTO010000173.1 GCA_020439025.1 Mycobacterium sp.
CGGGGAGGACAACCGCGACAGCGAGAGCCACAACCGGTCCTGGAACTGCGGGGTCGAGGAGCCGACCGAGGATCCCGAGATCCTGGAACTGCGGCACCGGCAGATGCGCAACATCATGGCGACCCTGATGCTGTCCCAAGGCACCCCGATGATCAGCCACGGCGACGAGATCGGTCGCACCCAGCGGGGTAACAACAACGGGTACTGCCAGGACAACGACCTCACCTGGATCGACTGGGGCACCGCCGGGGAGTACACCGACATCCTGGAGTTCACCCGCAAGGTCACCGCGCTGCGGGCCGACCATCCGGTGTTCCGCCGGCGGCGCTTCTTCGAGGGCAAACCGATCCGCGACGGCGACCAGAACCGCGATATCGCCTGGCTGACCCGCAACGCCGTGGAGATGACCCCCGGCGACTGGCAGTCGGGCATCAAGTCGGTGGCGGTGTTCCTCAACGGCGAGGCGATCCCGGAACCCGACAAGCGCGGGGAACGCATCGTCGATGACTCCTTCCTGATGTGTTTCAACGCGCACGCCTACCCGGTGGAATTCGTCACCCCCGACGGCAAGTACGCCCGGCGCTGGAAGGTCGTCCTGGACACGTTCCACCCGGATGACGGGGAACAGGTGGTCTCCGCGGGCGCGAAGGTGACCGTCCCCCCGCGATCCCTGCTCCTGCTTCAGAAGACCGCATAGCGGGAACAGGCAGCTGTGCCCTACCCCGTTCTATCCACCTACCGCCTCCAGCTCAGCGGTGCCTTCACCTTCGACGACGCCGCCGACCTCGTCGATTACATCGCCGAATTGGGTTGCACGCACCTCTACCTCTCCCCCGTGCTGACCGCCGCAGCGGGGTCCTCCCACGGGTACGACGTGACCGACCCGACGACCGTCTCGGCCGAACTGGGCGGGCCAGACGGTCTCGCACGGCTGGCCCGCGCGGCAGCACACCGGGGCCTGGGTCTGGTCGTCGACATCGTGCCGAACCATGCCGGGGTCGACCCGTCGGCGAACAACCCCTGGTGGCGGGACGTTCTACGGCACGGAAAGGACTCGCACTACGCGTCCTTCTTCGACATCGACTTCGCCGCCGACCCGCAGGGGCGGATCGTGCTGCCGGTGCTCGGATGCTCCGAGGACTTGCAGCGACTCGTCATCGACGGCGATGACCTGGCCCTCTACGGGATGCGGTTTCCGATCGCCCCGGGCACGGCCGCCGAGGACGACGACGCCAGCACCGTGCACGACCGCCAGCACTACCGCCTGGTCGACTGGCGCACCGGGGTGTGCGGCTACCGGCGCTTCTTCTCGGTCACCTCGCTGGCCGGCCTGCGCCAGGAGGATCCGGCGGTCTTCGACGCGACGCATGCCGAAGTGGCCCGATGGTTCACCGAGGGACTCGTCGACGGTGTCCGGGTCGATCATCCCGACGGGCTGACCGACCCGAGCGGCTACCTGACCCGGCTGCGCGCGACGCTGGGCCCGCGGGCGTGGGTGGTCATCGAGAAGATTCTCGCCCCCGGCGAACCGCTGGACCCGGAACTGCCCATCCAGGGCACCACCGGATACGACGCGCTGCGCGAGATCGGCGGTGTGTTCGTCGATCCCTCCGGGGCCGGCCCACTGGCCGCGCTGGCCGAGTCCGCCGGATTCGATTACGCGAACGCCGAGGAATCCCTGCGGCAGTTGAAGATCCGCACCACGACCGAGGCCCTGCCCGCCGAATTGGACCGGCTACGGCGAACGATCGAACGGGACACCGGCACCACCCACCCGGAGTTGGCGGGCACCATCGCCGCGCTGCTGGCCGTTGTCGGGGTCTACCGCTGCGACTACCGGGGGCTGTCTCAGGTGCTCGGCGCGGCGATGGCGCGCACGCTCGACCTCCAGCCGGATTTGGCCGGTCCGCTGCAGATCGTCTCGGCGGCGCTGACCCACCCTGAGCCCGCGGCGCGGCTGCAGCAGCTGTGCGGGGCGATGACGGCCAAGGCCGTCGAGGACTGCTACTTCTACCGCGACCCGCGATTGATCTCGCTCAACGAGGTCGGCGGCGATCCGCTGCGCTTCGGCGTCAGCGCCGCGGAGTTCCACCGCGCCGCCGCGGTGCGCGGCCAACTGTGGCCCGCCGCCATGACCACCTTGTCCACCCATGACACCAAGCGCGGGGAGGACGTCCGGGCCCGTATCGGCGTGCTGTCACAGGTGCCGACGCTGTGGTCGGAAATGGTGTCGCGGTGCGAGGACTCGGCGCCCTCCCCCGATCCGGCGACCGGACTCTTACTCTTACAGAACATCTTCGGCGTCTGGCCCGCCGACGGAAACGTCGACCCCGCGCTGCGCCGGCGACTGCACGACTACGCCGGGAAGGCGATCCGGGAATCGGGTCGGCGGACTTCCTGGGCACAACCCGACCAGGACTTCGAGCACTCGGTGCACCAGTGGCTGGACGCCGTGCTGGACGGCCCGCCCGCCGCCGCCATCACCGCGCTCCTCGGCCACTTGCTGCCCCACGCGCACAGCGACGCCCTCGGCCAGAAACTGCTCGCCCTGACCGTCCCTGGCGTCCCCGACGTGTACCAGGGCACCGAACTCTGGGAGGACAGCCTCGTCGACCCCGACAACCGACGGCCGGTGGACTACGACCTGCGCCGGGCCGCGCTGCTTCGGGGGGACCATCCGAAACTGCGGGTGGTGGCCGCGGCACTGGCGGCCCGCCGTGACCGGCCCGAGACCTTCACCAAGGGCGGCTACGAACCGGTCCTGGCCGATGGCCCAGCCGCCGGGCACCTGATCGGATTCCGCCGGGGCACCGACGTCCTGGTCGCGGTCAGCCGCTGGACGATCGGTCTGGCCGAGAGCGGTTGGGGGCCAACGGTTCTGAGGCTACCG
>JAGQTO010000174.1 GCA_020439025.1 Mycobacterium sp.
CGTTCCTCGAGTCGGCGCACCGTTTCGACCTGCCAGACCGATCCGTTGCGGCCGGTTTTGGCCCGGCCCTCGATGACTCCCAGATACCGGTCCCGCACCGTCGCGGCCACGCCCCAACGGCGCAACCCTTCGTCGGCCATCGGGAGTAGTTGGCGCAGAACGAGTTCCTCGGGCGTCACATCGCCCAGACCCGGCCAGTACAGCCGTGCGTCCATACCCTGGCACGCCGCCTCGACGAAATTATTCTGTGCCGCAGCGAAACTCATTCTCGTCCACAGGGGCCGCTCGTCCTCGGAGATGGTTCGCAATAGTCCGTAGTAGAACGCGGAATTGGCCATCATGTCGATGACCGTCGGTCCGGCGGGCAGTACCCGGTTCTCCACCCGGACGTGCGGGCGGCCGTTGACGACGTCGTAGACCGGCCTGTTCCAGCGGTACACCGTTCCGTTGTGCAGGCGCAGCTCCGGCAGCAGGGGTGTGCGACCGGCTTCCAGTTCGGCCCGCGGATCCTCCTCGGACATCTCCGGCAGGAGTGTCGGGAAGTACCGGACGTTCTCCTCGAACAGGTCGAAGATCGAGGTTATCCAGCGCTCGCCGAACCATACTCGCGGTCGCACCCCCTGGGCCTTCAACTCCTCGGGGCGGGTGTCGGTGGCCTGGGCGAAAAGTTCGATCCGCGTCTCGGCCCACAGTTGGCGGCCGAAGAAGTACGGCGAGTTGGCGCCCATGGCCAGCTGCGGGCCGGCGATGACCTGAGCGGCGTTCCAGTTGTCGGCGAAATCGGCCGGGGACACCTGCAGGTGCAACTGCATGCTGGTACAAGCCGACTCGGGGGCGATGGACTCGGCGTGGGTGCTGAGCCGCTCAGCCCCGGAGATATCGATGAGGATGTCCTCGCCGCGGGCGGTGAAGATCGAGTCGTTGAGCGCCTGGTAGCGCATCGACGGGCTCATCCAGCTCCCGGTGAGATGCTCGGGCATCAGCGTCGGCAGGATTCCGATCATCACGATGTGCGCGCCGTCCGCACTGGCCTTGGTCTCGGCTGCGTTGAGGCTGTCGCGGACCTCGGCCTCCAGCTTGAGTGCGGCCCGGCCGGGCAGCGGTCGGGGCGGAACGTTGAACTCGATGTTGTAGGCACCCAATTCGGTCTGATAGGCCGGATCGGCGATCGAGGCGAGCACCTCCTGGTTGGACATCGCCGGCTGATAGGCGCCGTTGACGAGGTTGCACTCGATCTCCATACCGGTCAGCGGCCGGTCGAACTCGAAGCTGGACTCCGCCAGCATCGTCTCGAAGACGTCCAGGCACAGTTGCACCTTGCGCCGGTACTCCTGACGATGCGCCCGGCTGTAACTGGTGTGTTTGACCTCTTCGCCCACGGTGACGATGCAACCGGTTGGGCCGCGCCCGCGCAAGGGAATCGTCGGAGTGGCGAAGCGCCCGGGTCCGCCTCCCGGGCTCGAGGGCACCGCCGATGGGCAATTGCCCATGTGAACGGGCCCGGCGATGGCAGACTCCCAGGACAGTTCGGAACAGCGCACGACCCGGAGGAGCACCCGTTGGCCGACTTCGTCGCCTCGATAGACCAGGGCACCACCAGCACACGCTGCATGATTTTCGACCACAACGGTGTCGAGGTCGGCCGGCACCAACTCGAGCACCAGCAGATCCTGCCGCGCGCCGGCTGGGTCGAGCACAACCCGGTGGAGATCTGGGAGCGCACCCAGAGCGTGGTGATGTCGGCGCTGAACAACACCAGGCTCTCGGCAACCGATCTGGCCGCGCTGGGCATCACCAACCAGCGCGAGACCACCCTGGTGTGGAACCGCAGGACCGGCCGTCCCTACTACAACGCGATCGTCTGGCAGGACACCCGCACCGACCACATCGCCGCCGCGCTCGATCGCGACGGCCGCGGCGACGTGATCCGCCGCAAGGCCGGGCTGCCGCCGGCCACCTACTTCTCCGGCGGCAAACTGCAGTGGCTGCTGGAGAACGTCGAGGGCCTGCGGGCCGACGCCGAGCGCGGCGAGGCACTGTTCGGAACCCCAGACAGCTGGGTGCTGTGGAACCTCACCGGCGGCGCCCCCAACGGTGTCCACGTCACCGACGTGACCAACGCCAGCCGAACCATGCTGATGAATCTGGAGACCCTGGACTGGGACGACGAACTGCTGTCGTTTTTCGGGATTCCGCGCCGGATGCTCCCCGAGATCAGGCCGTCGTCCTCTCCGGAGCCCTACGGGATGACCCATCCCGACGGACCCACCGACGGTGAAGTGCCCCTGACCGCGAGCCTGGGCGATCAGCAGGCGGCGATGGTGGGCCAGGTGTGTCTGAAGCCGGGAGAGGCCAAGAACACCTACGGCACCGGCAACTTCCTTCTGCTCAATACCGGCGAGAAGATCGTCCGAAGCCAGAACGGCCTGCTGACCACGGTGTGCTACCAGTTCGGGGACGCCAAACCGGTCTACGCACTGGAGGGCTCCATCGCGGTCACCGGGTCCGCGGTGCAGTGGCTCCGCGACCAACTCGGGATCATCAACGGTGCGGCCGACAGCGAACTGCTGGCCTCCCAGGTCGCCGACAACGGCGGCGTGTATTTCGTCCCGGCCTTCTCCGGGCTGTTCGCGCCCTACTGGCGTTCCGACGCCCGCGGCGCGATCGTGGGACTGTCGCGGTTCAACTCCAACGCGCACGTCGCCCGCGCGACCCTGGAGGCGATCTGCTACCAGAGCCGCGACGTCGTCGACGCGATGGCGGCGGATTCCGGGGTCAATTTGAAAGTGCTCAAGGTCGACGGCGGCGTCACTCTCAATGAACTCTGCATGCAGATCCAAGCCGACGTGCTCGGCGTCGACGTGGTGCGCCCCAAAGTTCCCGAGACCACCGCGCTGGGGGCGGCCTACGCCGCAGGCCTGGCCGTGGGGTTCTGGTCCGATCCGGAGGATCTGCGGGCCAACTGGCACGAGGACCGTAGGTGGACCCCGTCGTGGACCGAGGAACAGCGCGAAACCGGATACGCGGGGTGGCGCAAGGCCGTTCAACGCACCCTGAACTGGGTAGAGGTTTAGAACACAGCGCGCCGTGGAAACGTGGCCGGGAGTCGTGCCACAGTGGTTCTATGACCGACACGGCCGCCGACTCCGCCAACCTTCCCCCTGACACGGGTCAGTTCTTCACCCGGGGCAACTACGCCCCGGTGCCCGACGAACTCACCGATTACGACCTTTCGGTGCAGGGATCCATCCCGCCCGAGATCGACGGCTGGTATCTGCGCAACGGCCCCAACCCCCGGCAGCCCACCGGGCACTGGTTCATCGGCGACGGCATGATCCACGGCGTCCGCATCTGTGACGGGGCGGCCAAGTGGTACCGCAACCGCTGGGTTCGCACTGAGAGTTTCGAGAACCCGTTTCCGGTGTACAACCCCGACGGCAGTCGCAACCTGCGCTCGGCGGTGGCCAACACCCACGTGGTCAACCACGCTGGCCGGACCCTGGCCCTGGTGGAGTCCTCGCTGCCCTACGAAATCAGCAACGAACTCGAGACGATCGGTTGCTATGACTTCGGCGGCAAACTGAACGACGCGATGACCGCGCACCCCAAGATCTGTCCCACCACGGGGGAGTTGCACTTCTTCGGCTACGGGAATCTGTTCCAGCCGCACGTGTCCTATCACCGCGCCTCCGCCGACGGTGAACTCACCGTTAGCCGGGGGATCGAGGTTCCGGCGCTGACGATGATGCACGACTTCGCCATGACCTCGCGGCACGTCATCTTCATGGACCTGCCCATCGTGTTCAACCTCGATATCGCGATCAACGGCCGCGGTGACATGCCCTACCGCTGGGATGACGGCTACGGCGCCCGGTTCGGGGTTCTGCGCCGTGACGACCCCTTCGGTGAGATCCGCTGGTTCGAGATCGACCCGTGCTATGTGTTCCACGTCGCCAACGCTTACGACGACGGTGATTCCGTTGTGGTGCAGGCGGTTCGCTACCCCGAACTGTGGCGCAATGACGGCGGGTTTGACCAGTCCGGCGTGCTGTGGAAATGGACCATCGATCTGGGTGTCGGAACGGTGACCGAAACCCAGCTCGACGACCGGCCGGTCGAATTCCCCCGGATCGACGACCGGCTCGCCGGTCTGCCCGCCCGGTATGCGGTATCGGTGGGTGACGCCCGGCTGGTGCGCTACGACCTGCGCACCGGCTCGGCCGACGAGCACCGCTTCGGTACCGCCGCGGCACCCGGTGGACCGGGCGAGGCCGTCTTCGTGCCGTCCCCCTCAGGTCCCGCTGACGAGTCGAACGGGTGGTATCTCGGCTTCGTCTACGACCCGGCTCGCGATGGCAGCGACCTGGTGATCATCGACGCCTCCGACTTTTCCGGCGATCCGGTCGCCCGTATCAGCCTGCCGCGACGGGTGCCGTACGGATTTCACGGCAATTGGATCGGCGCCTGACCGCGGAGCGCTCGCGGTCCGCCACCCGCGCTGAAGGATCCCGATGAGTGGGAGTGGGCATCAGCTGAGCGCTGATGAATTTCGCCGTATCTACGCCAAGGTTCCCCGCCTGACGGTCGAGATAGTTCTCAGATCGGATGATGGAGTACTGCTGACGCTGCGAGACATCGAGCCCTGCAAAGGCCTGTGGCACTTGCCGGGTGGGACGGTGCGGTTCGGCGAGAAGCTCACCGAGGCCGTGCGACGGATCGCACGACGCGAACTGGGTATCGACGTGGGCGCGACGAGATTGCTCGGCTACATCGAATACCCCAGCCACTACGAGAACGGGTTGGACAGCCCGGTCGGGATCGCCTTCGAGATCACCGGCTATGCGGGCCGCGTGCATGTGAACAGCGAAGCGGCGCGATTCGGCTGGTTCGTCGATCTGCCCGCAAAGATGCATCGGGAACAAACAGAGTTCCTGCGCTCGGTCCAGTCGTAACGCCGGCCCCGGGCGAGCCGGACCCCGGCGGCTCACACCGTGCACCGCAATCGCGGCAGGTGATCGCGGTCAGTCCGGCGGAACGAAGCCGCCGCCGTCACGGGGTGGCAGGGGTGGCGCCGCGGCCGGGGGAAACGCGGCCGGGGGCGGGGGAACCGAGCTCGGGGGCGGTGACGGGCGAAGTCGGGCCAGTTCGCGGCGGTGCCGTTCGGCGAGCACGGCGGTAAGCACGAGGGCCGGCGGTATGCCCGGTGGTGGAGGCGGGGAGATCCGCGCGACCACATCGGCGGTGACGCGGTAGGCCATTTCAGCTCGAACGGCAGGGTTGAGTTCGGCTGCGCGAGCCAGGAACTGACGCGCCATCTCAGCTTGCTCGGGTCCCAGCCCGGATAACTCCAGAGACGCCGACCACCAGGCCAATGCGGGGGGCATGACCGGTGGTGGGGCCGATCTGTGGCCCCGTTCGCTGATCACCAGGGTGCCGGCGAACATATCGCCGATGCGTTTGCCCTTCGCCGACAACAGGCTGGCAATGACCGCCGGTCCGCCCGCCAGCATCCAGATCTCGACGAAACCCGCCAGAGCGCGAAACAGAGCCTGCCGGAATCGCTCCGGACCGCCGTCGTCGGAGACCACCCGCAGTCCCATCACCATCTTGCCCACCGAACGGCCTCTGGTCGCGGTTTCCATCACCACCGGATAGCCGATGAGGACCCCCACGGTGAAAGTGATC
Organism: Mycobacterium sp.; assembly: GCA_020439025.1. Classification (GTDB taxonomy): domain Bacteria; phylum Actinomycetota; class Actinomycetes; order Mycobacteriales; family Mycobacteriaceae; genus Mycobacterium. The sequence goes on from JAGQTO010000174.1 coordinate 5,686, forward strand.
AGGATGGCGGCGGTGAGGGCATCGTCGTAGCGGGGCAAGGTCGCCGCCCACAACACCATCGCTATCAGATAGCCGACGGCGATGATCAGCATGTCGATCAGCGCGCCGAGTGCGCGTACCGGCAACTGTGCGATCTGCACGTCGAGCACCACCGCGTCGCCGGTCACGACCGTTCCCGGCACCGAAGCCATGAGTCTCAGGCTACTCCCCGACGCCGCGGCCCGATCCGGCCCCGACTCCAGGACGGGGGTGCCGGGGCGGCGTCTCAGCGGAATCCGCACGGACGAATTCTCAAAACTGGTCACAGGAGGCATATTCCGCACCTACAGTTGCGCACTGTTCAAGTGCCTCGGATCACCAGCCGAAGAAAGGGTGTGACGCCGTGAAACAACCGATAGGTTGGTTTCGGGTGGTCTGTTCTCGGACGGGCATCACCCCGGGGTCGGTGGCCCGATGACGACAGCGGAAGCGGGACGACGCCACGACGGCGTCAGGGAGATCGACGACTGGGTCTCCGGTTACGTCGAACGTCACCCCCGCGCCTCGATCAACACCGTCGGCGACCAGGCCATCATGGCGGTCCGGACCATTCAGACCCTGTTCATCGACCTGTTCACCGGAAAGTTCCAGTGGAAGGAATTCGTCCACCAGGCGGCCTTCATGGCCGGAACCTCGGTGATGCCGACCATCTTCGTGGCACTACCGATCGGCGTGACCCTGTCGGTGCAGTTCGCCCTGCTCGCAGGTCAGGTGGGCGCCACCTCCCTGGCCGGCGCGGCCAGCGGCTTGGCGGTGATTCGGCAAGCCGCGTCGCTGGTGGCGGCGATCCTGATGGCATCGGCGGTCGGCTCGGCCATCACCGCCGACCTTGGCGCCCGCAAAATCCGTGACGAGATCGACGCCCTCGAGGTTCTGGGCATCTCGGTGATCCAGCGACTGGTGGTGCCCCGTTTCGTGGCCGCCATCCTGATCGCGGTGGCGCTGACCGGGCTGGTCTGCTTCACCGGGTTCCTGGCCAGCTACCTGTTCAACGTCTACGTCCAGCACGGCGCACCGGGGAGCTTCGTGGCGACGTTCGCCTCGTTCACCACCACGGCGGACATGAAGCTGGCCATGGTCAAGGCCGTCATCTACGGGGCGATCGTCGCGATCGTCGCCTGCCAGAAGGGCCTGTCCACCCGCGGCGGATCGGCGGGTGTGGCCAACTCGGTCAACTCCTCGGTCGTCGAGTCAATCCTGCTGCTGATGATCGTCAACGTCGCGATCAGCCAGTTGTACCTCATCCTCTTCCCGAAGACGGGGCTGTAACGCGATGGTCGCTACCGCCAAACCCACGCCGCCGGTGCTCCAGCCGGTGGTCCGGCAGTTCCAGCAGCTGGGCTCCAAGATCACCAACCCGATCATGCAGCTCGGACACATCCTGGTGTTCGCGGGACGCGCGATCGCCGGTGTCCCGATCGTGCTGAAGAGCTACCGCAAGGAGTACACCCGGCTGCTGTCCGACGTGGCCTGGGGCAACGGCTCGCTGGTGGTCGGCGGCGGCACCGCCGGCGTCGCGCTGGTCCTGGGCGTCGTGGTGGGCGTCATGGTCGGCATCGAGGGTTACAACTTCCTCCAGCTGCTCGGCCTGGGTCCGGCGGTCGGCATCATCTCCTCGCTGGTCAACACCCGCGAGCTGGCCCCGATCGCCGCGGCGCTGGCATTCGCCACCCAGAGCGGCTGCCGGTTCACCGCCCAGCTGGGCGCCATGCGGATCTCCGAGGAGATCGACGCCCTCGACGTCATGGCGATCCGGCCGATCCCGTACATGGTCACCACCCGCCTGATGGCCTCGATCACCGCGATCATCCCGCTCTACGTCGTCTGCCTCGGCGTCAGCTACCTGAGCACCCAGATCATCGTCTCGGTCATCAGCGGCGGATCCATGGGCGGTTATATGCACTACTTCGGCTTGATGCTCAACGGTACCGAGATCTTCTACTCAGTACTCAAATGCGTCATCTTCGTGGGCATCTCGTCGGTGTTGCAGAGTTATTACGGGTTCTACGCCAGCGGCGGTCCCGAGGGCGTCGGGGTTGCCGCCGGTCACGCCATGCGCGCCTCCATCACCGTGGTGGTCATCGTCAACATGCTGCTCACCATGGCGATGTTCAGCCTCTCCTCCGGCGCAAGGTTCGGTGGCTGATGGCCAAGACCTTCGACCTCAGCGGGCGCGGACCGAGCAACCGCCAGTTGATGCTGGCCGGCATCGGCATGATCGTCGTCTCGGCTCTGGTGGCCGTGCTGCTGGTGGCCAAGTCGACGGGCCGGCTGGAGTCCTACACCCAAATCACGGCCAATATGGACAACGTGGGCGACGGTCTGCCGAGCCGGTCCGATGTCCGCTACCACGGTCTTCTGGTCGGTTCGGTCAACGATGTGGTGCCCGGGACCTTCGGCAAGCCGAATTTGGTGAACATCGACATCGACAAGCAGTACGCGCCGTCGATCCCGAACACGGTCACGGCGCGGGTCGTCCCCAGCAACGTCTTCGCGGTCTCCGGCGTGGAGCTCGTCGACAACGGCGACGCCCCCGCTATCAAGTCCGGTGACCATATCAATGAGGACACCGCACTGCCGACCGTGCTGTTCCAGACCACCATCAGCAAGCTGCGCGACATCCTCTACGCGACCGGGCGCGGTAAGGAAGACAACACCCTCGGCGTGCTGGCCTCTCTGGGGGCCGCCACACACAAGCGTCGGCCCGAGTTGCTGGCCGCCGGTGCGCAACTCGACCGGATCGTCAAGCAACTCAACGATGTCGTGGCCACCGATACCACCAGCCCCTCGATGCTGAGCGCACTCGTGGGAGCGGCCCAGGGGCTGCAGCAGACCGCGCCGGACCTCCTCGACGCGCTGCACCAGGCCGTCGTTCCGATGCAGACCCTGGTCGAGCAGCGGGTCCAACTCGACTCCATGCTCACCGCGGGCACCAACACGCTGGGCACCACCCACACCGCGCTGGCCAACAACATCGACCAGATGATTACCATTGGCGGGCAGCTCACGCCGGTCACCGGGGTCCTCGCGCAGACGTCGGGCAACTTCCTGCCCGGCTTCCAGAAGTTGAACGCCTTCTCCGACAAGTTCTTCGACGGCTGGCTGCCGAGCATGGACGCGTTCAATCTGCGGGCGAACCTCTCTTTGCAACCATCCTTCTACTACACCCGCGCCGACTGCCCCGCGTACGGCGAGCTGAAGGGGCCGAGTTGCTTCACCGCTCCGCAGATCGCGGTGCGACCCGACATGCCGGAAGTGCTGCTGCCGCAGAACTACCAGCCGCCCAAAGACCTCATGCCCCCGCCCGGCACCGTCGTCGGACCGAACGGCAACCTGGTTGCGGTGGGCCCTCCACTGATCCTTCCCGACGGCCCCAGCCTGGTTGATCCCAACCCGCCGCTGTCGGAGGGCGTCGGTACCGGCATCCTCGGCACCAACGGTCCGCCGATGGCTCCGGCCGCGCCGGTGCCCGGAACCGCCAACCCGGCGCTGACGGTTGAGCCGGTCTCCCCGACTCCGGCGCCGATCGCACCGGTGGCTCCCTGGCCGCCGGGCTTCCTGCCCGCCGAGCCGGGTCCGGCCCCGCTGCCGGCCGAAGCCGCGCCCGCGTCCTACGGGGGCAACGTGGGCCCCGTCGGGAGTCCGCAGGAGGTACGCCAGTTGTCCTACATCACCGGCCAGCCGGCCACCCCGGCTACTCAGTTGCTGCTTGCACCTATGGTGCGCGGGATGACCGTGGGCCCGGCTGAGGGGGCTTCGTCATGAAGATGCGCAAAGTGGCGACCGGTCTCGCCATCTTCCTGCTGGTGACCTCGGTAATGACCTGGCTGGTCTACTCCACGCTGGAGCGCGAGGTCAGCGGCGACACGACCGAGTACTCCGCGGAGTTCACCGACGTTTTCGGTTTGCGCGACGGCGACGACGTTCGGATGGCCGGCGTGCGGGTCGGTCGTGTGATGCGGGTCGACCTGACCGGTGACAACCGCGCCAAGGTGGACTTCGAACTGCAGAACGATCAGAAACTGCTCGAAAACACCGAAGCGGCGATCCTCTACCAGAACATCGTCGGTCAGCGGTATCTCGATCTGCGGTTGGGCAAGACCGGTGATCCCAAGCCGCTGCCGGCGGGCAGCGTGATCCCGGTCGCCCGGACCGTCCCCTCCTTCGACGTCGGGGTGGTGCTCAACGGCTACGAGCCGCTGTTCGCGACGATCGATCCCAAGGCGGCGGATCAGATTTCCAACGCCGCCATCCAGGCCCTGCAGGGCGACTCGACCTCGTGGGTCACGTTGATGGACCAGACCGGGAAGCTGGCCGACACCTTCGCCAGCCGCGACGAACTTCTCGGCGACATGATCACCGGATTGGACCGGGTGTTCGGGACCCTCGCCAAGCAGAACGACAACCTGGACAAGACGCTGAGTAATGCCGAGCAGATGGTCGGCACCTTCAATGCCCGGCGGCCGGAGTTGGTGTCGTCGATGGGCTCGCTGTCGCGGGTGGTTCGCCAGTTGGGTGCGATCACCAACGAGGTCAACCCATCCCTGCAGGCACTGATCAATCGAGAGCCGGGATTCGCTGGCCACATGGTCTCGCGGGAGCCGCAGCTGGCGTTCATGGGAGCCAACCTCCCCAAGCTGCTCAAGGGTCTGGGCCGGGTCACCAACGAGGGTTCATATCTGAACATCTACGTGTGCGATCTCAACGCGTTGGCGTTCTTCCCCGGTCTTAACGACGTGACACCGATCGTCGTCAACGCGGCTACACCCGGCAACAACGCACAGCACACCCAGAAGTGCAGGAACTTGGCCAATGGATAACGACAGCCCGAACCCGATGCCCGTCCGGAAGTTCAAGGGCCAGCCGCGGAAGACCACCCTTGAGGACCGCAGCCGAACGATGATCGGCCTGGTGGCGCTGGCAGTGCTGGCCGCGCTGATGGCGACCTTGGTCATCATCACCAAGGTGGGTCCCGGCTACAAGAAGGTCAGTGCCGACTTCCTCCAAGCCGCCGCGCTATTGCCGAAAAACCCGGTCACCGTCGCCGGCATCCCGGTCGGAACCGTCACCGGGATGAAGCTCAAGGGCGACCACGTCACCGTGGAGATGCGGGTCCAGAACAACATCGACCTGGGCAAGGACTCCCGCGCGGTCATCATGGTCACCACCATCCTGGGCTCGCGCTACCTCGCGTTGCACCCCGGCGGCGGAGGCCCGTTGCCCAACAACACCATCGACCTCAACCACACCGAGGTTCCCTACGACCTTCAGCAGGCGCTGCAGGACGTCGCGGTCAACTACGGCGAGGTCAACACCGACGATCTCGCCCGAGCCGTTGAGGTTCTCGGTAAGCAGATCGAGGGTCTGCCCCCGCTGATCCCCAAGGCGATGGATAACCTGAAGAAGCTCTCGACGGTGATGGCCGATCGGCGCGATCAGGTCGGCAGCATGCTCAAGACCATGGACATGGTCACCACCACCCTGCATCGTCAGCAGGCCAGCATCGGCAGCATGGTGCGGCAGGGCAACCAGCTGCTCGGGGAGTTCGTCTCGCGCCGCGCGGCGTTCCACGCGATGATGCAAGCGCTGACCGACCTGGTCAACGTGCTCGACGACACCGTCATCGACGACCGTCAGCAGATCGACGCCCTGCTGGCCAATATGAACACCCTCACCGGTCTGCTGAACAAGAACGACGGCATGCTGCGCGGCATCCTGCAGAGCGCGCCGATCGCACTGCGCGGCCTGGCCAACGCGACCGGAACCGGCAACGCCATCGACACCAACTTCACCAACGGCATCCTCGTCGACTCCTGGATGTGCGCGATCAGCGGACGTGCCAAGCAGTTCGAGATGATCCAGTACTACAAGGACTGCAAGTGAAGCGCGGCAGAGGGTTCATGATTCTGGCGATCGTCGCCGCGTTGGCGGTCGGCGGCTTCGCCGCCTACTCCTGGAAGCTCGCGAAGGCCAGGATGGACACCATCAGGCTGACCGCTCAGTTCGACAACACCGCCGGTCTTTACCCGACGAACAACGTCATGGTGCTCGGCATGAAGGTCGGCAGTGTCACCAAGGTGACGCCGAAGACCGGATATGTCGAAGTCGAGTTCACCGTCGACAAGAACGTCAAGATCCCGGCCGACGCGCAGGCCGTCACTTTGCAAACCTCGATCCTCGCCGAGCGGTCCATCGAACTCACCCCGCCCTACCAGGACGGCCCGGTGATGCAGGACAACACCACGATCCCGCTGACCATGACGAAGACACCGGTCGAGTTCACTAAGACCCTCGACATGGTGGATCGGCTGGCGGTCTCACTCGGGGGTGACGGCAAGGGCGGCGGCGCGGTCCGCACGCTGCTGGACTCCACGGCGGCGATGGCCTCGGGTAACGGCGAACGAATCAAGTCGGCGCTGAGCGAGCTGTCGAAGGCGCTCAAGCTCAGCGCCGATGGGGGCGCCGACACCAAGGAGCAACTCACCACGGTCGTCGACAACCTGAGCACGCTGATGGGCGCCGCCGCGGAGAACGAGACCACGCTTAGCGACTTCGGTTCAACGGTTCGCGTTCTCACCCAGGTGCTCGCCGATGAGGATCTCGGCAGTGGCACCACGGGCAAGCAGCTCAATGCGGTTCTGATCCAGCTCGGTGATCTGCTGGAGGCCAACCGAGAGACGATCCAGGATGTCATCACTAACACCGACGCCACTCTGGGTGTCACCGTCGAGCATCGACGTGATCTCGCCGAGTTGCTCGACCTGGCCCCCATGACGCTGGACAACCTCTACAACGTCATCGACCGGAAGAACGGTGCCGCACGGGTCCATATTCCGGTGGACAAGGTGCTCTTCGACACCCAGACCGTCAAAGAGGTCTGCAATCTCTTGCATCTGAGGCAGCTGGGCTGCAGCACCGGCACCCTGCAGGACTTCGGTCCCGACTTCGGGGTGTCCTACATCCTCGACGGTCTCGCGGCGATGGGACAAAAATGATGACCCGACGCAGGAAATCCACGGCCGCGCTGGTGGCGGCGGTGGCGCTGGTCACCTCCGGATGTGCTACCAGCGGCTTGGCCAGCCTCCCGCTGCCGCACCCGGGGTTGGGTAAGGGCGGCTACAACCTCAACGCGGTCTTTTCCAACGCGCTCAATCTGCCCGCCTACGCGAAGGTGCGTCTGGCCGGCGCCGACGTCGGCCAGATGGAATCCCTGGAGGCGCGCGACTACACGGCCGTGGCGAAGCTCCGGATCCGCGACGGGGTCCAGCTGCCGAAGGGCACTACCGTCGAACTGCGTTCGGCGACCCCGCTGGGTGACGTCTTCATCGCAGTGAAGCCCCCGGCCAATGCAGCGGCAAATGCTCCGCTGCTGAAGAACGGCGACACCATCGGGATCAAGGACACCGCCGAGGCGGCGACCGTCGAAAACCTTCTCACCGGTGCGGCGGTGCTGGTCAACGGTGGTGCCATCAAGAACCTGACCGACATCATCAACGGCGCCGGTAAGGCCGCCGGGGAGGACGGCGGCCGCAACTTCCGCCAGCTCGTCGACAGCACCAACCGCCTGCTGGGAACGATGGACGCGCGCACGGTCCAGATATCGGATTCCCTCGATGCGCTGTCCACACTGTCGAACCGGATCGACTCCAAGAACCAAGTGATCGAGGACCTGATGGTCGCTGCTGCTCCGGCCACCGACGTCCTCGCCGAC
>JAGQTO010000175.1 GCA_020439025.1 Mycobacterium sp.
GGGTCCAGGCGGTTTCCCACCGCCCGGTCGACCTGCTCGGGTGTGGGCAGCACCTGCTGCAGTGGGGTGGGCGGGCGAGGCTCCGGGGCGCCGTCCAGTACGGCGGCGCAGCCGCTGAGCAGGGCGCAGGAGGCGAGCAGGGCGCAGCCGACCACCGTGCCGAGCCCGCGCATCACTTCCGCGTTTTGTCGCCCGGTTTGTCGCCGGCGGCATCGGTGGACAGCGCGGCGACGAAGGCCTCCTGCGGGACGTCGACGCGGCCGATCGTCTTCATCCGCTTCTTGCCTTCCTTTTGCTTCTCCAGCAGTTTGCGCTTGCGGGTGATGTCACCGCCGTAGCACTTGGCCAGGACGTCCTTGCGGATCGCCCGGATGTTCTCGCGGGCAATGATCTTCGATCCGATCGCGGCCTGAACCGGAACCTCGAACTGCTGACGCGGAATGAGCTCCTTGAGCTTGGTGGTCATCTTGTTGCCGTAGGCCTGCGCGGAGTCCTTGTGCACGATGGCACTGAAGGCGTCGACGGCCTCACCCTGCAACAGGATGTCCACCTTCACCAGCGCGGCCTCCTGCTCACCGGCCTCCTCGTAGTCCAGGCTGGCGTAGCCGCGGGTGCGCGACTTCAGCGAGTCGAAGAAGTCGAAGATGATTTCACCGAGCGGCATGGTGTAGCGCAGCTCGACCCGTTCCGGTGACAGGTAGTCCATGCCTCCCAGCTCCCCGCGGCGGGACTGGCACAGCTCCATGATCGTGCCGATGAATTCACTCGGCGCGATCACCGTGCACTTGACGACGGGTTCGTAGATCTCCCGCATCTTTCCGGGCGGCCAGTCAGAGGGGTTGGTGACGATCTTCTCGGTCCCGTCCTCCTGGATCACCCGATAGACCACGTTAGGGGCGGTGGAGATCAGGTCGAGGTCGAATTCGCGTTCCAGCCGCTCCCGGGTGATCTCCATGTGCAGCAGACCCAGGAAGCCGCACCGGAATCCGAAACCGAGCGCCACCGAGGTCTCCGGCTCATAGGTCAGGGCGGCATCGTTGAGCTGGAGTTTGTCCAGAGCTTCGCGGAGATTGGGATAGTCCGACCCGTCCACCGGGTACAGGCCCGAATACACCATCGGCTTGGGCTCGCGGTATCCGGTGAGCGCCTCGATGGCGCCGTGGCGCGCGGTGGTGACGGTGTCGCCGACCTTGGACTGCCGGACGTCCTTGACCCCGGTGATGAGGTAGCCGACTTCGCCGACACCGAGGCCGGCGGTCGGCTTGGGCTCCGGCGAGACGATGCCCACCTCGAGCAGTTCGTGAGTGGCCCCGGTGGACATCATCTTGATCTTTTCCCGCGGGATGATCTTGCCGTCGACCACGCGGACGTAGGTGACCACGCCGCGGTAGATGTCATAGACCGAGTCGAAGATCATCGCCCGCGCGGGGGCGTCGGCGTCGCCGGTAGGTGACGGGATCTGGCGCACCACCTCGTCGAGAAGGGCCGCCACCCCTTCACCGGTCTTACCGGACACCCGCAGCACGTCGCCGGGGTCGCAGCCGATGATGTGGGCCAGTTCGCCCGCGTAACGCTCAGGGTCGGCGGCGGGCAGGTCGATCTTGTTGAGCACCGGGATAATGGTCAGGTCGCGGTCCAACGCCAGGTACAGGTTGGCCAGGGTCTGGGCCTCGATGCCCTGGGCGGCGTCGACCAGCAGCACCGCACCCTCGCAGGCCTCCAGCGCGCGGGACACCTCATAGGTGAAGTCGACGTGCCCCGGGGTGTCGATCAGGTGCAGGACGAAGTTCTGACCGGCGTCGGGGCCCTCGGACACCGTCCAGGGCAGCCGGACGTTCTGTGCCTTGATGGTGATACCGCGTTCGCGCTCGATGTCCATCCGGTCCAGGTACTGGGCGCGCATCGAGCGCTCGTCGACGACACCGGTGAGCTGCAGCATGCGATCGGCCAGCGTGGACTTGCCGTGGTCGATGTGGGCGATGATGCAGAAGTTCCGGATCTGCGCCGGCGCAGTGAACGTCTGATCGGCGAAACTGCTGATGGGAATCTCCTGGTGGGCGGTGTGACATCCGGCCCGCTAAGCGTATCCACCCAGGTGCGGCAGGACACAATCGCGATGCAGGACCACACCCGGAGCGTCGCTATGCTCATGAGAATGGCGTCGCAGTGGAGGACGTTCCAGCGTTTGGCGGAGCATCTGGTTTTCAACGAAGCACCGAAGTTGATCCGTCAGCTCCAGAGTCCGAACGGGGTGCAGCGCACCATCCAGCAGGGCCTCCGGCTGGGTTTCGAGGTGCTGGTGGCCACCGCCCTACCGTCCGAACCGCCGGTGGCGATCACCGCCGGACGGCCGGTGACCAGCGGCAGCGTCCCCACCGCGCACCGGGCCCGCAAGGTCGAGTACGCCCCGGACCTCGACGGCCGCGCCGATCCCGGCGAGATCGTGTGGACCTGGGTGGTCTACGAGGACGATCCGACCCGCGGGAAAGACCGGCCGGTCCTAGTGGTGGGCCGGGACCGCAGCATGCTGCTGGGCCTGATGCTGTCCAGCCAGGCTCATCACGCCCACGACCCGCGCTGGGTCGGCATCGGCTCGGGCAACTGGGACTACGAGGGCCGGGAGAGCTGGGTGCGGCTGGACCGGGTGCTCGACGTCCCGGAGGAGAGCATCCGCCGGGAGGGCGCCGTCGTGGAGCGGACCACGTTCGAGGTGGTCGCCACCCGGCTGCGCGCCGACTACTCCTGGAGCTGAGCCCGCGCGGGACCTCAGCCCCCCTGCGCGATGTAGTCGCGCAACTGCTGCTGCTCGGCCTGCAACTCCTCCATCCGGATCTTGACCACATCGCCGATGCTGACGATGCCGGTGAGCCGGCCCTGGTCCAGAACGGGCACGTGGCGGACCCGGTTGTTGGTCATCAGGGCAGCCAGGTCGTCGACCGGGTCCTCGGGGTGGCAGGTCACCGACACCGCGGTCATGATGTCGGCGACCGGCCGGCGCAGCAGATCGGCTCCGTGCTCGCGCAGGTGACGCACCACGTCGCGCTCCGAGACGATGCCGACCAGGGTTCCCATCCCCGAGTCGCCGTCACTGATCCCCGAGTCGCTGCGCTCCTGCCCGCCGGTACCCGTGCCGATCACCACCATCGCGCCGATGTTGTGCACGGCCAACTCGGCCAGCAGGCCGGTGACCGTGGTGGTCGCGGTGACCGTCGCCACCGCCGAACCCTTGGTGCGCAGAATGTCGGCGATGCGCATGGGATGTGCCCCCTGCCCCGGTCCGGAACCCGATACCGATGTGACTGATGTCACACCAGGCTACGACGCGGGGGCGCGACGCGAAAGGGGCTTGCGGGTAAGACAGATCAGGTGATCGAGATCATCCTGACCGGTACCGGCTCCCCGATGGTTGACCCGAACCGGGCCGGCCCCTCCACGGTCGTGACTGCCGGCGGGCAGACCTTCCTGGTGGACTGCGGCCGCGGGGTGCTGATGCGCGCCGCCGCGGCCGGTGTGGGCGCGGCCGGTGTGACCGCGCTGCTGTTAACCCACCTGCACAGCGACCACATCACCGACCTCGCCGATGTCATCACCACCCGCTGGGTGAGCTCGATGGGGCCCAACCCTTTGCCCATCATCGGGCCGCCGGGCACCCGCGCGGTGGTCGAGGCCACCCTCGCCGCACTGGGCCCGGACATCTCCTACCGCATCGCCCACCACGCCGACATCACCGAACCGCCCGCGGTGACCGTGCACGAGTACACCGACGGGCAGGTGTGGGACTCCGACGGGGTGCGGATCACCGCCGCCCCCACCGACCACCGGCCGGTGGAGCCGACCCTGGCGTTCCGCATCGAGCACGGCGGGGCCTCGGCGGTGCTGGCCGGGGACACCGTGCCGTGCGCCACCCTGGACGACCTCGCCCGCGGCGCGGGCGCCCTGGTGCACACGGCGATCCGCAAGGATCTGGTCGAGCAGATGCCCGCCCAGCGGATCCGCGACATCCTCGACTACCACTCGTCGGTCGAGCAGGCGGCCGGCACCGCCGCCCGCGCGGGGGTGGACACCCTGGTGCTGACCCACTACGTCCCGCCGCTGATGCCGGGCCAGGAGGACCAGTGGCGGGCACTGGCGGCCGCGGAGTTCGCCGGCCGGGTCGAGCTGGGCGACGACCTACTGCGGGTCCGGGTCGGCTGAGCCCTCAGGCCAGCCGGGTCATCTCGACGACCACGTCCAGGTCACTGGAGCCCTTACCCAGGTAGATGCCCTTGAGCGGTGTCACGTCGGCATAGCTTCGACCGAACCCGACGCTGACGTACTGCTCGTTGATCTCGGTGTTGTTGGTGGGGTCGTAGTTCCACCATCCGCCGGTCCAGGCCTGGATCCAGGCGTGGCTCTCCCCCTCGACGGCCACACCGATCTGCGCGTCGGGCGTGGGATGCAGGTACCCCGACACGTAGCGGGCCGGAATGCCCATGGAGCGCAGCAGGATCAGCGACAGGTGCGCGAAGTCCTGGCACACCCCCTTGCCCTCCCGCAGCGCGTCCAGACCCGAGGAGTGCACACCGGTGGTGCCCGGCACGTAGGACAACTCGCTGCGGACCCATTCGACGGCGGCCGATACGGCCTCGTGCGGTGCGCTGCTCTTGGCGATCTTGCGGCCGACCCGGTCGATGCGCTTGCTGACCGGGGTGTACCGGGTGGGGGCCAGCACCTCCGGGTAGCGGTCCTGCACCGCCTCGGAGTTCAGATCGTCCCAGCTCACGGACCGTCGCTGCGGTTCGGGTTTCTCGGTTTCCACGACCGAGGACGAGGTGACCTCCAACTCGGTGTGCGGGGCGTGCAGGTCGAAGGCGGTCACCAGGGTGCCCCAGTAGTCGACGTAGCGGTAGGAGCGGGTGGCCGGAGAGGTCTCGACGCGGTTGACGATGACGTTCTGCCGGGAGTCCGACCGCGGGGTGAGCCGGGCCTCGTTGTAGGAGGCCGTGACCGGGGACTTGTAGGCGTACCCGGTCTCGTGCACGACGCGCATCCGCCACATCAGGCGCCACCTCCCTTGAGTCCATCGGCGACCACGATCGCCTCGGCGCGTCCGGCGTCGGACCACTCCAGCCACGGTGACAACCGGAAGTACCGCATCGCCAGCAACCCGGCGACCTCCCGACAGGTGGCTTGCAGGTCGGCCAGTCGGACCTCCAGCGAATCCAGCACCGCACCGGGCCGGACGAACTCCAGTTCGCTGCGCGCCCTGCCGAGCAGCCTTCGGGCTTCGGCGCCGCTGCCGGTCCGCTCGATCAGCCCACGCATCAACTCGTCGAGGCTGTGCTCGGCCAGCCTCAGCGAGTAGAACGCCGACCGGGGGAACTGCCGGTCCAGCAGCATGAACTCGACCACCCGGTTGGCGTCGAGCACGCCGCGGTGGGTGCGCAGGTAGGTGTCGTGGGCGCCGGCGGCGCGCAGCACGCTGACCCACGTGGGGGACGACGCGCTGTCGCCCACCCGGGACAGCAGCAGCCGCGTGGTCATGTCGACCCGTTCCAGCGCACGGCCCAGCACCATGAAGCGATATCCGTCGTCACGAGAGAGCGTCGAGTCCGCGAACCCGGCGAACATCGCGGCCCTGCCCGTGATGAAGCTGAAGAACTCGTGCGGCCCGAGCCGGCGCGCGGCACGTTCGCGTTCCTTCAAGGCGTTGTAGGTGGTGTTGAGGCACTCCCACATATCCCCGGAAATGACTTCGCGGGCCGAACGGGCGTTCTCCCGGGCGGCGGTGATCGCCGCGACGATCGAGCAGCCGCCGGGCAGGTCGCGGGTGAACGCCACCAGCTCGGTCAGCGCCCACATGTCCAGGCGCGATTTCGGCGGTGCGATCCCGAGCACCTCGAGCAGGATCCGGGAGGTTTGGTCGGGGTCGACGGTGGAGTCCTCGAGAAGTTGGTGGACGGTCACGTCGAGGATCCGGGCGGTGTCGTCGGCGCGCTCGACGTAGCGGCCGATCCAGTAGAGGGCTTCGGCGTTGCGGGCCAGCATCAGTGGGCTCCGTCCGCCGACGGGCTCTGTTGCTGTTGCTGCTGTTGTTGCTGCTGCTGGACGTCGTGCAGGGTCTGTTGCTGCATCGGGTGCATCTCGGATGCGGTGGTGGAGCGCGGCAGCGTCCGCACCACCTGCGCGGCGGCCAGTTCACGGCTGGCCGCCGAGGTTTTCGAGGCCAGCACCCAGGTGTCCTTTGATCCACCGCCCTGGCTGGAGTTGACCACCAGCGAGCCCTCTACCAGTGCGACCCGGGTCAGCCCGCCGGGCAGCACCCACACCTGCTCGCCGTCGTTGACCGCAAACGGCCGCAGATCAACATGCCGTGGCACCAGGGTGTCGTCGGCCTTGGTGGGCACCGTCGACAGCTGTACGACCGGCTGGGCGATCCAGCCCCGCGGGTCGGACTGGATTTTCCTGCGAACCGTCGCCATCTCCTTCTCGGTGGCCTGGGGCCCGAAGACGATCCCGTAGCCGCCGGAGCCCTCGACCGGTTTGATGACCAGTTCCTCGGCGCGGTCGAGCACCTCCTCGCGCTCGTCGTCGAGCCAGCACCGCAGCGTGTCGACATTGGCCAGCAGCGGCTTCTCGCCCAGGTAGTACTCGATGATGGTCGGCACGTAGGTGTAGACCAGCTTGTCGTCGCCGACGCCGTTGCCCACCGCGCTGGAGATGACCACGTTGCCGGCCCGGGCGGCGTTGAGCACCCCGGCCACCCCGAGCACCGAGTCGGGCCGGAACTGCATGGGATCGAGGAAATCGTCGTCGATGCGGCGGTAGATGACGTCGACCCGGCGCTCCCCCTCGGTGGTGCGCATGTAGACGACGTTGTCCCGGCAGAACAGGTCGGGGCCCTCGACCAGTTCGACGCCCATCTGCCGGGCCAGCAGCGAGTGCTCGAAGTAGGCGGAGTTGAACGGTCCCGGGGTCAGCACGACCACGGTGGGGTCCGAGACGTTGGTCGGCGCCGCGTTGCGCAGGGCGCGCAGCAGGTGCGACGGGTAGTCGTCGACCGAACGCACCCGGTGGGTGCCGAACAGGTCGGGAAACACCCGGGTCATCACCCGGCGGTTCTCCATGACGTAGGAGACCCCCGACGGCGAGCGCAGGTTGTCCTCGAGGACCCGGAAGGTGCCCTGGGCGTCGCGGACGATGTCGATGCCGGCGACGTGGATGCGGACCCCGTTGGGCGGGGTGATCCCGGCCGCTTCGCGGTGGAAGTGCTCGCAGGAACTGATCAGTCGCCGCGGGATGACCCCGTCGCGCAGGATCTCCTGGTCGCCGTAGATGTCGTCGAGGAACCGCTCGAGGGCGACCACGCGCTGGGTGATCCCGCTCTCCAACTTGGCCCACTCGGTCGCCGAGATCACCCTGGGGACCAGGTCCAGCGGGAACGGGCGCTCCTCCTCGCCGGACAGCGCGAATGTGATGCCCTGGTCGACGAAGGCCCGGCCCAGCGCCTCGGCGCGGGCTCCGAGTTCGTCGGTCCCGGTCGGGGCGAGTTCGGCGTAGATGCCCTTGTAGGGGGCTCGGACGTTGCTCTTCCGGTCGAACATCTCGTCGTACGCGCCGTCGTAGGGACCGAGTTCGCGGTAGCCGCCGAAGATGTCGGGGTCGTCAGAGGAAGCCGATCGCGGGGAGGCCGATCTTGCCTCGACCCGAGCACTGGGTGGGGTCACGGGGAACATGCTGCCTCAGAAACGGCGTTTTCGCAGGCCGAGCGGCTCGACTTTGGGGGTCGGGCCCCGAAACTGGTACTGTCGATCTGCGCCGCGAGGGCGGAAGTCCCGGCGCGGGAAAAACTAGCTTTGAGATTGAGGAACTGACGCGTGGCCAACATCAAGTCGCAGAAGAAGCGCATTCTCACCAACGAGCGCCGCCGCATGCGCAACAAGTCGGTGAAGTCCTCGCTGCACACCGCGATTCGCGCGTTCCGCACCGCCGCCGCCGACGGCGACAAGGACAAGGCGGGCGAGCTGCTGGTGTCGACCAGCCGCAAGCTGGACAAGGCCGCCAGCAAGGGCGTGATCCACAAGAACCAGGCCGCCAACAAGAAGTCGGCGCTGGCCCAGGCGTTCAGCAAGCTCTGATCACTCGACCGCCGGGCGTCGTCGCCCCTTCGGGGCTCACCGCAGCAATTCCACCTCCGCTGCCAGCGATTCACCGACCCTTCCGGCGAGCCCGGAGGCACCCAGCGCGACCACCGCGCCGATCGCACACCAGTACAACCCCAGCATCGGCGGGTCGCGCCAGTCCCCGGCGTCCTTCACGCTGAACCACACGACGACGGTGATCACCACCGCACCGGCGGCCGGAAGCGCCACCC
This sequence comes from Mycobacterium sp., assembly GCA_020439025.1. Taxonomy (GTDB): domain Bacteria; phylum Actinomycetota; class Actinomycetes; order Mycobacteriales; family Mycobacteriaceae; genus Mycobacterium. Next base: position 8,354 of record JAGQTO010000175.1, read on the forward strand.
CGGCCGCGCGTCCCTCCCCACCGTGCACCGCCGCGAACCGCGGCGCCGCGGTGAACCACAGGGCGGCGAGCTCCACCAGCAGGTAGCAGATCATCAGGCAGACCGAGCCGGCGACCCCGAAAACGAAATACGTCGAGGTCGCCACCGAGCCGGTCGTCGACAGGGTGGATCCGCTGACTGCGCTCACCACGACCGCGACCGCGACGACCGACCAACTGGCCCGCTGCGGGCTGCCGGTCCGCACGTCGATACGCGCCAGAGCCGGCGGGCCGAGTCCGTCGCGGGCGAAGGCGTAGAGCAGCCGGCCCGAGATTGCTCCGGTGGCCATGTGACAGCCGAAGGAGCCGACCACCGCGGTGAAGCTGATGAGCAGGCTGAAGGCCTCGCCGATGTAGCGATCGGACAGGTCACCCAGAGTGTTGGCGGATCCGGCGAACGCCTTCAGGCCCGCCGCGTCGGTCCCGAAGCCGATGGTCTGGGCGAACATCACCGCCACGAACAGCGCGCCGGTCAGCGCGAGGGTTCCGATCAGGGCACGCGGGATGTTGCGTTGCGGGTCGGTGGTCTCCTCGCCCATCGAGACGCACGCCTCGAAGCCGGCCCAGCACAGGAACGCCGCGACCACCCCGCCGAGGACGGCGGCCACCGACACCCCCGAGGTGCTGAACACACCGAAGTCCACCCCCGTCGGCGCCGCGCCGCCCCGGGCGATGATGACCGCCGACAGCACGACCATGGCGAGGATCCCCAAGCCCTCGATCGCCAGTAGGATCTTGGCCAGCACACGGGCATCCCGGCCGGTCAGTCGCAGTGACAGCGCGCCGGCGATGAGAATCGGAACCAGCCACGGCAGCTGGTAGGGGTCGGACTTGCCGCGTTGCAGTTCGGCCAGGAAGGCGTTGGTGAAGATCGCCGTCAGGGCCAGCGTGCCGATACAGAAACTGATGTAGGCGCCGAGCATGGCGAAACCGGCGAAGAAACCGGCCCGCGGACCGATCGTCGCCCCGACCAGGGCATAGGCCGACCCCGCATGGTTGAGGTGACGGGTGAGTCGGACGAAGCTGTAGCCGACCAGCGAAACGCCGACCAGGCCGATCACGAACACCAGCGGAACGGCCTTGCCCACGCTGGCCACCAGACCTTGGCCGTTGCCGGCCATCGCCAGCGTCGGGCCCACCGTCGCGACCGACAAAGCCAACCCCACCCACAGCGGAAACCGTCGTCGCGGCAGCTCGCTACCGGTCTGCTTCATGACCACCAGGGCTCCCCCGACCTTCTAGCGCCGGCCGGCCAGTTCGGCGACCCGCCGAACGGTGTTCTCCAGGACGTAATCGGGATCGGCCGCCGCGCCTTTGACATCGGCGTTGAGCGCCGCCACCAGTTGTATGGCGGTGGCGACCCGGTCCCGGGACCAGCCCCGGGCCTGCTTCTGCGCCTTCTGCACCCGCCACGGCGGCATGCCGAGTTCGCCCGCCAACTGGTAGGGGCTTCCCGACAGCGGACCCACCCGCGCGATCGCATGCACCGCCTCGGCCAGGGCATCGGCGAGCAGCACGTGCGGCACGCCTTGCGATCTGGCCCAGCGCAACGACTCGGCCGCGCCCGGGATGTCCCCGGTGACCGCCCGGTCGGCGATCTCGAAGCCGGTGACATCGGCCTTGCCGTTGTGGTAGCGGCGCACGGCGGCGGCATCGACGGCCCCGCCGGTGTCAGCGACGAGCTGGGAGCAGGCCGCGGCGAGTTCCCGGATGTCCGATCCGATCGAGTCCAGCAGCGCGGCCACCGCGTCGTCGTCGACCCTGACCTTGAGCGCGCGGAACTCGGCCCGGACGAAGGCGGCCAGCTCGTTGGATTTCTTGATCTTCGCGCACTCGTGGGTCTGGGCGCCCAGATCACGCAGCCGCCCGGCCAGCGCCTTGGCCCGCCCGCCGCCGGTGTGCACCACCACGAGGACGGTTCCGGGCGGCAGGTCGGCGGCCGCCGAGGCGATCAGTTCGACGGCGTCCTTACCCGCCTCGGCCGCGGCCTCGAGCACCACCACCCGCTCGTCGGCGAACAGCGAGGGGCTGAGCAGTTCGGCGAGCTCGTTGACCGTCACCTCGCCGGCCCGCAGCCGGTTGACCGGGACGCCATCGGTGCCCGCCGAGGCCCGCGCCGCGCGCAGAATCCCGCTCACCGCGCGCTCGACGAGAAGCTCCTCGTCGCCGAGAACCAGATGCAGCCCCTCGCTCACCCCCCGATGGTGTCACGGCCCGCCGACGGCGCCCGACACCGACCACGCCACCGCGCACACCGCCGTGCCGGCGGCGGACAACCGGAACCACCGCCACCGCCACAGCGCCAGGGCGGCGGCGGTCGCTCCGGCCACGGTGAGCAGGCCCGTCCATCCCGACGGCACCGGAATCGAGGCGCCCGGCACCGCCGCCGCGGTATGCGCCACCCGCAGCAGCCACCACAGTTCCGGCCCGGTGAACCGGATCAGCAGGCCCGCGCCGGCCGGCCACAGCCACACCAGCGCCGCCGCCGCGGTTCCCAGCACCGTGATCGGCGGGATGATCACCGCCACGGCCAGATTGGCCAGGACGGCGACCAGGCTGAACCGTCCCGAGACCGCGGCGATGAGGGGCGCGGTGACCAGTTGCGCCGCCGCGGCGATGCAGAACGCATCGGCCGCCGCCCTGGGCCACCCGCGGGCGACCAGCCGCGCCGAGAACACGGGGGCCAGCACCACCAGCCCCGTCGTGGCCGACACCGACAGGGCGAACCCGAGGTCGACTGCCAGTTGGGGCGCGGCCACCATCAGTGCGATCACGGTGGCGGCCAGGGCGGGCAGCGCCTGGCGTCGCCGCCCGGAGAGCACCGCCAGCAGGGCGATGGCACCCATGACCGCGGCGCGCAGCACACTTGCCGTGGGCTGCACCACCACCACGAACACCACCAGCGCCAGCGCGGCCAGCACCACCGCCGGCCGCGGCCCGACCAGGTAGGCCGAGAGCAGCACCGCCCCGCAGACGATGGTGACGTTGGCGCCGGACACCGCGGTCAAATGTGTCAACCCGGCCGTTCGGAACTCCGCGGTGGTGGTGGCGGTGACGGTCGAGGTGTCGCCGAGCACCAGACCGGGAAGGATCGCGGCCTGATCGACGGCCAGCACCTCCCGCGCGGTGGCGGCGAAGCGTTCCCGCACCGCCCGTGCGGCCCGCTGAACACCGGAGGCGGTACCGAAGGTCGGAGGACCGGTCGCGGTGAGCACGGCCACGGTGAGGTCTCGCCGGGACGGCCGGGCGATACGGGCGCGGAAGCGAACCGGCTGACCGGCGCCCAGCGTCCCGAACTCGGCGGCCGAGGCGAACACCACGACCGCTCCGGTCGTCTCGCGCCCGTCCAGCCGGAGCAGGTCGGCGCGGAACATCAGCCGCGTGCCGCCCACCTGCCGAGGGCTCTCCGTCGGCCTGGCCGTCGCCTGGGCCGTGGACCCGAACCGCTGGCCGATCGGGTGGGTGTGCACGGCGTCGGTGCGCAGCCCGACGGCCAGGCCGAATCCCGCGCCAACCGCCGCCGCGGCCAGCACCGCTGAGGTCGCGGCGGTAAGTCCCGGGTGCTGCGCGCCGACGCAGCGGCGCAGCGTCCACCATCCGACGCCGACCGCCGCGCACAGCGCGGCCAGCACCGGGCCGGCGTCCCAGGCGATCCCGGCGGCCGTCACACCCCAGGCCGTCAGTGCGGCCGGCACCAGCCGCAGGTCCGCCTGCGGGGTCTGCGGCCCCACCGGATCAGACCCGCACCAGCGGCCGCAGCTTCTCCAGGCGGGCCGGCCCGATCCCGTCGACCTCGGCCAACTGCTCGACGCTGCTGAATCCCCCATTGGCTGCGCGCCAGTTCACGATGGCCGCGGCGGTGACCGGGCCGACACCGGGCAGTGCGTCGAGTTGCTCGGCGGTCGCGGTGTTGAGGTCCACCGGCCCGGACGGCGCGGTGGTGGCCACCGCCGGCCCGGACGGCCCGGGTCCGGACGGCGCGGGTCCGGACTCGCCCACCGAACTGCCGAGCGCCGTCGGCCGGCCCGCCGGGGTGGCGATGCCGATCACGATCTGCTCGCCGTCGGCGAGGTGGCGGGCCAAGTTCAGTCCGAGGGTGTCGGCCCCGTCGAGGGAACCGCCGGCGGCCGAGACCGCATCGGAGACCCGGGCGTTGGGCGCCAGCGTGACCAGTCCGGGTTGTGCGACCAAACCCACCACGCTGACCACCACCGCCTGCTCGGCCGGGGCGGGCTGACTCGGCCGGGCCGCGGCCGTGGAGACCATCTCGACCGGCGGCAGGTCGGCCGACACCACCGGGGGCGGGCGGTGGCGGGCCAGGGTGAAGACGGTGACCAGTACCGCCAGCAGTGCCACCACGGCCAGCGCGATACCACCGGAGCGGCCGGGGTCGGCCCGGATGGCCGCCAGCCAGGACCGGGGCCGCGACCCGGGATCGGGCAGCCAGTCAGGTACCGGGTCAGCGTCCTCGGCCGCCTCGCCGGGCCCGTCTTCCGCGTCGCCGGCACCGGCCGACCCGGGCCGGGCCTGGAGCCGGCGGTGCAGGACGCTCAACGGATTCTCGGTCGACATGGGGCGACCGTAGGGACGAGCACCGTCGGCGCGCGGCCCGGACGCGCGCCGAAGGTACCGTCCTGTGGACGAATTCGGGACTGTGTATGACCGACCTGCACATAACCTGGCGATACGGACTGCGCAGCAGTGACCGCCTAGACCATCGGGAGATGCCCGTGACCGCTACCGCAGACCGGCCGATACGGGTGATCCAGTGGACGACCGGCAACATCGGTCGGCGGTCGCTGCACGCCATCATCGGTCGAGCCGACATGGAACTCGCCGGCGTCTACGCCCACGGCGCCGACAAGGTCGGGGTGGACGCCGCCGACCTCGCCGGCTGGCCGGAACCGACCGGGATCCGCGCCACCGACGACATCGACGCGCTGCTGGCCACCGCCCCGGACGCATGCTGCTACAACCCGCTGTGGCCCAGCATCGACGAACTGGAGCGACTGCTGGCGGCCGGGGTCAACGTGTGCACCTCGGCAGCCTGGATCACCGGCGGCAAGCAGTCCGCGACGGACCTCGAGAGGATCCGAAAAGCCTGCGAGCGAGGCAATTCCACGATCTTCGGCAGCGGTGCCCACCCCGGGATGACCAACATGGTGGGCATGGTGCTCTCCGGCGCCTGCGAGCGAGTCGACGAGATCCGCATCACCGAGTCGGTGGACTGCTCGACCTACGAGTCGGCAGGCACCCAGACCGCGATGGGTTTCGGCTGCGACCCCGAGACCCCCGACCTGGCCGAGAGTGTGCGCCGCGAAAGCGAGGTGTTCGCCGAGTCCGCGGCGATGATGGCCGACGCGATCGGAGCGCACCTGGACCGGATGACCTTCGACGTGACCTTCACCGCCGCCGCCGGCGACAGCGACTTGGGTTTCATGACCATCCCGGAGGGAACCGTCGGCGGCGTGCTGGGCTACCACCGTGGCTGGGTGGGCGAGCGCAACGTGGTCAGCGTGGGCTTCAACTGGATCATGGGCTCTCATGTCACCCCGCCCAAGCCGCTGGAGCACGGTCATGTGATCCAGGTGTTCGGCCGGTGACGCATTGGTCTAGATTACTTCTCATGGACACCACGAAATGCGGCCTCTATCTGCGATCCAGCGTCGATAAAACCGGAGAGGAACTCGGAGTCACACGGCAACGAGAAGACCTCCTCAAACTCGTCAGAGCCAGGGGATGGCAGCCCGTCGAGTACGTCGAGAACAACGTCTCGGCCACCAGCCGCAAACCAAGACCCGAATACCAGCGAATGCTGTCCGACCTCACCGACGGCACGGTCCAGGCTCTCGCCGTCTGGGATCTAGACAGGCTCTACCGCCGCCCGAGGGAACTCGAAGACCTCATCGACCTCGCGGAGATCCGGCCCATCCCCACCATCACCATCGGAGGGGATCTCGACCTCAACACCGACAACGGGCGAACCTACGCCAGAGTCAAAGTCGCCTTCGCCAGAGCAGAGATCGAACGCAAGTCAGCAAGGCAGAAAAGGGCCAACATCCAGAAGGCAGAGATGGGCAAGCCACACGGCGGCGGCACAAGGGCATTCGGATACCGCAAGAACTTCACCGACGACAAGAAGTACCTCGGAGACACCATCGTTGAGGAAGAAGCACAGCAGATCCGAAAGGCATACAGCGCACTGCTCGCAGGGGCATCCCTGTATTCCATAGCGGCACAGTGGAATAGCGACGGCATCACCTCGACCAGAGGCAACCGATGGTCAGGAGAAACCGTGCGCCAGGTACTGATCAACCCCCGCTACGCCGCCATCCGCTACCACCTCGGAACCGAGGTCACCACAGCGCAGTGGGAACCCATCGTCAGCAGAGACATCTGGGAAGCGGCGGCGGCGATCCTGTCGGACCCCAAGAGGAACACCGGGCGCTCGCCGGGAAGGAAGAGGCTCCTCACCGGGATCGCACGATGCGGAGAATGCAAGCAGCCCATCGGTTCCGGCAAGGGAACCACCGGCAAACCCACCTACGTCTGCAAGCACTGCTTCAAGGTCACCAGGCAGTCCGAGAAGACCGACGCGGTCATCATCGATGCCGTCGCTGCGGTCCTCGCGAGGCCAGACGCAGCCCAGGTGTTCGCCAAGCCCAGCGCCGACACCAAGGCCCTGAGGGCGCAGGCCGAGGCGCTCCAGGCGCAGATCCAGGCGGCGAAAGACGAATACGACGAGGGCATCATCGATGGCGCGAGGCTCGCAGGCCGAACCAAGAAAGTCGGAGAGAAGCTCGCGAAAGTTGAAGCAGAGTTGTTGTCGGCCAACACCTCCCGCGTACTCGACGGCCTCCTGGGGCGCGAGGACGCACGCCAGCGTCTCCTCTCACTTCCCCTCGACAGGCAGAGGGCAGTGATCGCGACCGTCGGCACACCCTGGATCGCGAGGTCGAAGAGGGGGGCGCGGTTCGATCCCCGCCTGGTCACCATCGAATGGCACACACCCGAATAGTCACCGGCTGCAATCGCTTTGCCGCAAAGCGGTTTCCGTAGTGGAATCGCTTTGCGGCAAAGCAGTCCCCCTCTGGTCGATGACGACAGGATTAGGCCCCGCTGAACTCGGCGGGGCCTTTCCTTTGCCTCCAGGTGATTAGAAGCTGATCACCTGTCCCAGGCTGATAACATGAGTTCCGTTGTAGCCCAACGGCTCAACCGGCCACCCCCAGAAACAAGATTCAGACAAGACGAAACAATCCCTGACAAGACGAGGCCGTCAACCGTCAAACAGGGAGCTTCGCCATGTCTCGGCCCACACCAGAACCGTGCGCCTACATCACCATCAACCAGGCGGCAGCCATCACCGGCTGCACCACCGGAACCATTCGCCGTCGGATCGAAGACAAGACACTCCCGGCCTACCGATTCGGGCCGAGAGCAATCCGCATCAAGCGTGAAGACCTGGATCTGCTCTTCGAGCGTGTCGAGGAGTTCACCGCATGACCTGCCAGCCCGAGCGGGACAGCTTGTGGCAGAGCCACATCCAGGCCCTCGTTGACGCTGCACCTCCCCTGACGCAGAGGCAGATCAACCGCCTGGCGCAGATCTTCGACAGCGCCAGCGAGAAGACCTAGTGAAAAGCGGAAGCCCGCCGGGAACCACCCCGACGGGCCTCACTCAACCGCCGTCAACTTCTCGCAGCAACTCGAAAGAAGACACCAATGAGAATACCTGAGCCACAACCGGACTGGGGCACCCTCGAAGCGGCCCTGGCCTACGCAGCCGCAGGAATGTACGTCCTGCCAGTCAAGAGGGGCCAGAAGAATCCCGGCAGCATTGTCGGCAACGATTGGTCAGCGCAATCCAGCACCGACCCGCAACAGATCGTCGCGTGGTTCGCAGGAACCGACCGAGGGATCGCCATCGACTGCGGCAGATCAGGACTCGTGGTCATCGACGTGGATCACCCAGAATTCGTCCCCGAGAGCCTCTCCAGGGAACTCGACGCGGCCCCCTGCCAGGCCACCAGGGACGTGAGCGTCGCACCGGGCAGGAACCACTACATCTTCCGGCAGCCAGAGGGCAGAAGGATCGGTTGCAGCACAGGCGAACTCGGCGGTGGTTGGGGCGACGTGAAGGGTTGGGGCGGTGCCATCATGGCCGACCCTTCGGAACACCCAGAGCCTGACGGCCAATACCGTTGGCTCCGAACGGGATACGTCCCCGTGCTGCCTGCTCGCCTCGCGGACTCTGTTCCCGACGCTGGGGCCAGCGAGACGGCAGCCACACCCGCCGAGGTGAGCAAGTTCCTGGCCGAACACACCGCAGCCGCCGTGCCGACCGTCATGTCGGCCTGGCAGAAGATCTGGCGGGACAAGATCGCAGCCGGTGAGTCGAGGCACACCACAGCAGTCAGCGTCACTACAGGGGCGCTGAAAGAAGCTGCGGCAGGGCTGTTCTCGGCCACCGCGTTCCTCGAATGGCTGGAGCCGGAATTCGTCGCGGCCAAGACCAGGCAGCCCATCGGGCGTGAAACCCAACTCACCGCCGAGCAGGCGCTCAGGAAGCTGTGGGAACCCGGCGGGATCGTGGCCTGGGCCGTCAGCCAAGCCCGTGCAGCCGACCCTCTCGAAACCCTCGAACGCACCAACCGGAAGACACCGTCCCCGGCCCTCGACCAGCACCGGCAATCGATGGCCGACAACCGCAACGAAAGCAGCACTGTGACAGAGACACTCGACACCGAGATCCACCGTGGCCAGGTCAGGATGGCCTACCGGCTCGCCGCAGCCTACGAGGGCCAACTGCTCCACGTCAGATCCATCGGATGGCATCACTGGGACGGGAAGCGGTGGGCCGTAGACGAATCCGGCCACGCCACTAGGGCGGTCCTCGACATCCTCAGGACCGCCATCACCGAATCGGTGGGAGACACCAGCGACCAAGGCAAGAAACTCCGCTCCGATGTCGCCAAGTGCGAGTCGGCAGCCGGGATCGACGGCGTTCTGTCTGTCGCCTCGGCCCTGAACGAATTCGCCTGCACCGTATCGGATCTCGACTCTGTTCCCTGGCTCCTCAACTGCGCCAATGGAACCCTCGACCTCCGCACGATGCTGCTGTCGGCCCACAGCCCAGCCGACAGGATCACGAAGGTCACCAGGGCAGCCCACAAGCCGTTCGAGGCGAATGGTGTTGCCTGGCAGGCGTTTCTGGAGCGGGTACTGCCCGACAGTGAGGTCCGCGAATACCTCCAGCGCATCATCGGGATGGCTCTCCAGGGGAAGGTCAGCGAACACATTCTGCCGATCCTCACCGGGACCGGGGCCAACGGGAAGGGCACGTTCTACTCGGCGGTCCTGTGGGCGCTGGGGGACTACGGATGCCCCGCCGAGCCGGATCTGTTCATGCAAGCCAAGAATCAGCACACCACCGGACAGATGGATCTCATGGGCAGGCGGCTCGTGGTGGTCAGCGAATCCGGCGAGGGCCACCGGCTGGACGAGGCCAAGATGAAACGCCTCACCGGAGGCGACGAGATCAAGGCACGAAAGATGCACCGCGACTTCGTCAGCTTCGCGCCTTCGCACACCGCCCTGTTCATCACCAACCACCTCCCGAGGGTTTCCGGTGATGACCCTGCGACATGGCGCAGGATTCGCGTCATCCCGTTCACGGTGTCGATCCCGAAGGAAGAACAGGATGGCGAACTCGACGTGACGCTGAAGCTGGAGGCCGACGCTGTCTTGGCGTGGGCAATCGGCGGTTGGTTGGCGTATCAGCAGAGGAAGCTGCTCGACCAGCCTGAGGCCGTCGTAACCGCCACCGGCACATACCGATTGGACTCCGATGTGATCGCTCAGTTCCTCGACGCTCGTTGCCATATGTCCCCGGCGGTGAGGGTGACGGCGAGGGAACTGTTCGCGGCCTGGGATAGCTGGCGAGTGAGGGACGGCCAGGCCCCCGAGATGAGCAAGAGGGCTTTCGGGATGAACCTCGCGAACCGTGGATACGCCTCGAAGAAGTCCAACGGAGAGACGTGGTGGGAGGGAATTTCGGTCCAAAAAGACTGGGCTACATGACCGTTCAGTGCCTTAAGTGCTTTGCGTACCTAAAGTTCCACGCGAGAGAAATATAGGGAGATTTAGGTAAGCCAAGCACTTAAAGCACTTTCCCAGGTCAGAGGCTTTTGGCCCCCAAACCACCGCCGATTCACCCACCTGATCAAGACCTGATCACGTCACAGACGAGACACCAGAGGAGAGGACGACTCCCATTGGCACAGAACAGGAAGCCGTACCGCTGCACACCCATCGAACGAGAGCGCCTCGGCCACCAGCCCATCAACCTGCTCATCGAACTGCTCAGGGGCACCCCGAAGCTCGAAGGGGCGCTATGCCCCAGTGATCCAGAGGCTTTCGACCTAGCCCTTGGCGGCAACTACGAACGCGCCCTTGAGATCTGCGACCGCTGTCCAGCGAGGAAACCCTGCGCCGAATGGGCGGCAGGACTCAAGCCAGGCCACGTCACCGGAGTGATCGCCGGAACGGTTTACCGCAGTTACAGCAGACCGCCGATCAACCAACCACGAAGGGAACGAGCATGATTCGAGAAGTGTGGGCACCGCTCTATAGCTACGGGGACGAGTACCTCATCTCGACCCACGGGCGAGTGTTGTCGAGGCCGAGGGTGGTGATGCTGTCCAACGGAAGGCCGAGAACCATCCCCGGCAGGATCATTAAGCTGCAACAACATTCCGACGGCTATATGGTCTTCACGGCATGCCGGGATGGGATTAGGAAGATGGTGCGCGTCCACCAAGCTGTCCTTAAGACTTTCGTCGGCCCCGCACCCGAGGGGCATATCGCCTGCCACTGGGATGACGACAAGACCAATAACCACCTCGACAACCTCCGCTGGGGCACATACTCCGATAACGCTCGCGACACGCTCCGCAACGGCAACAACTACGAAGCCAACAAGACTCACTGCAAGAACGGGCATGAGTACCGGGGGGAGAACCTCTACCGCTTAGGCAGTGAGCGGAGATGCAGGACGTGCGCGAGGGAAGCCCAGCGCCGCCTCCGCGCCGCGAAACGTGAACGGCAGCAACACAATCAAGAAGGAGTGGCCTGACCAATGTGGGACGAACGCACCCAATCCCTAATGACACCCAATGACGGCGACCTAGCTCGCGCATTCGCTTTCGTCCTGGGAGTCTCCAGCGGGGACACCGATTGTCTAGACGAGATTTCGTTCGAAGCAGCGAGGGCAGGAAGGATGCCGCAACTCCTGATCGCGGTAGCCGAATTGTGCTGCCGCGCAGCGGAATTGCGAGATGATGAGAACGCCTGCGCCGACTACAGAATCGCCTGTGCGCGGCACCGGCAGGAACACGAGAGAGAGGCAGACGAATGACCGAGCAGACACCGGCCACCGAGGCCACCGAGGCCCAGGAAGGGGTGGCCGCGGCCACCGGCACCGAGGCACAGGAAGCACCCGAAAACACGGCTGAGAGCGCCGTAGAGCCACCGGAGGGCACCGCCGAGGTAGAGGTGCCCACCGAGGCCAACGAGAGCGTCAGCAGGCGAGATCAGAAGCTGGCCGACGAGGCAGCCAAGTGGCGCGTGACCGCGAGGCAGACCGAGACTCGACTGAAGGTTGCCGAAGCCCGTGTGGCCGAACTCCAGCGGCAGGAAGTCGAGAGGATCTTGGCCACCAAACTCGCCATGCCCGAAGACATGTGGCTCAGCGGCAAGTGGAGCGTCGCAGACATGCTCAACGAGCAGGGCCAGGTCGATGCCGAGAGAGTCAGCGCCGCCGCCGACGCGGTACTGGAGGGACGGCCTCACTGGCGAGCGACACTGAAACCTGTTGGCGCACCGGCATCCTCGGTCACCGGAGACGGCGAATACAAGCCAGGACCAGCGGCACCCACATGGCAGCAACTACTCCGAGGAGACGTAGCAGGCTAAACTGGTTGCGGCGCAACAGAAGTACGGCTCTGCGCCACGGCCACGGTCAGGGATCGGGCCAGCTAAATCGAAAATCCTCCGCTGTGCGCGTGTTGGCTTTCGACGGGTTTCCCTCGGCTGGCCTTGAGATCCCGCCGAGGGAAACCCGGCAAGCCTCACCAGAAGTGCAGCGGGACAACACACTTCTGGAGTTTTCATGGCACTGAATTCACAGACCGGCGCGGGAATCATCGTTCCCGAGAGCGTCGGCCCCCTGATCGTTGACCCGCTCAAGGCGGCATCAACGGCAATCGCGATCTCGACCAACGTCTCAACCTCGTCCCCCTCGTTCCGCATCCCCATCGTCGCCGCCGACCCCGCTGGCGGCTGGTACGCCGAAGGATCGGACATCTCGCTGACCGATGCGGAGATCGCGGAGATCAACGTGGTCCCCAAGAAGATGGCCGTGCTGAGCAAGATCAGCAACGAATTGGCCAACGATTCGAGTCCCGCTGCGGCCCAGGTCATTGGCGAAGGCATGTCGCGGTCTATCGCTCGCAAACTGGACGCAGCGTTCTTCGGCAACACCGTTGCGAACGGACCCTCGGGCCTTCTGAGCCTGTCCGACGTTTCCACCGTTGCCGGTGGCGATCTCACCGACCTGGACCCGTTCGCGGAGGCGATCTCGGCACTTGAGGCAATCGGTTGCGAGGCCACGGCATTCGTCGCCTCGGCCACGGACACGTTGCATTTGCAAACGCTGAAGGCATTCGACGGGGCGACGCAGAGCAACCAGCCCCTGCTGTCCCCGACGGGAGACGCGACCTCCGCGACGAAGAGGCAGATCCTCGGAGTGCCGCTGTACACCGTGCCCGACGGTGTGGTTGAGGACGGCACGATCTGGGCGCTCGACCGCTCCCGCTCGTTCGTCGTGATGCGCCAGGACGTTCAGCTTGAGGTTGACCGGTCGGTTTACTTCGCCAGTGACTCGGTGGGCATCCGCGCCATCATCAGGGTGGGCTTCGGGTTCCCAACCGAACCGGCGATCTGCAAGATCACCTGGGGCGCTAGCTCCTAGTTAGACCAGCGGCCCCGCTGCGTGAGAAAGCCTCTCTCCGTTAGCGCGGCGGGGCCGCTACCAAACCCAGACCGCCGAAACTGATTGAGCGCCAACATGACCAGATCCATCTATGACATTGAGACAGACTTCGAGGGCAACCTGCTCCGAGAGACAACAGAGCAGTGCGCTGGCTGCTCTCAGCTTCGCGTCATTACGGGCTACTACCTGAACGGTTCGCCCGACTCGTGGTGCCCCGATGACCTCATCCCCCTGTGCCGACGCTGCGAATCTAAGCGCCGCAACAACATTGAAGCCCAGAAGGCGAAGCCCTACCGATGGCTGTGAACCAAGTACGCAACGCGTTGCACACTTCGCCCGAGCCATTGTCCACGGGGGTGAACAATGCGCCGATGTCGGACGCGGCCCGGTTCCTCGCACCAACCCGACGATGGCCAGACCGCAAACCCAAGCCACCGAGGCCAGTGCCGACCGAGACAGGCCGCACCATCTGGATCGGCGGCTAGGTGGCTCTTGCGCGGAAATCCGCGCGGAGCATCTAGCTCGGTTGGCAGACAACGGGAGTGCGAAAGCCGCTGGGGGACAACGGGATCAGCGTCACGACCGTAACGACGTTGTCCGCGCGGACGCAGGCCAGCAAACCTCGGCAGGCTCGCGAACAGCACAGATGCCCCTGGGGCGAACCCTCCCCCGCCCCGGCAGATCACCCGGCCTGGACAGCAGCTTCGGGTCCGTCCGATCAGAAGGCCCCCCGACACGGCAAGCAAGCCCGTTATTGTCGGAAAACCGACGCATCTGCCAGTTCTGGCATATGGGATTGCTTCTCAAAATTGAGAAGCTCTCACGTCAATTCGTTCCGACGTTGTGCCACAACATGTTTGAACACCGTCATACTGGGAATATGAAACCCGTTGGGCCGCAACCGAACTCCACCGTCGAGTCCGCTGGACAGAAACTGACCAGCGCCGTCCTGGCCGACCTGGAAATGCAGGATCTCGAACCCGATGCTCGCGAGGTTGAGTTGCTCGCGAGGGCAGCGAAGGCTGCCGACAGGATCGAACACCTCGAAGCCATCGTCGCCTCGGAGGGAGCCACGTTCCGCAACAAGTCAGGTGTCGTGTTTCCCAGCCCTCTGCTTGCCGAAATCCGTTTGCAGGACGGCATTCTCATGCAGGCGCTAAGAGGCATCAAGATGGAACCGGCCAAAACACCCGCCGGTAAGGACGCAGCGAAATCGCGAGCAGGGCAAGCGAGTTGGCGTGCCAGGCAGGCCCGTGCGATTCCGATTGGCGGCATCAAGTAGATGGCTCGACCGAGGAAAACCGATGGCCACGTCTCCCACGGCTCTGGTGTAGTGATCCCCGGCATATACGAGCGTCTCTGCGAGACGACCTACCGTGGGCTGGACCCTCGGGTGTTCGTCAGCCCCGACGGCCAGTACGAGACGGTTCAGGCCGCGCTGGCGGTCCACAATCCCCTGCTCGACAAGTTCGACGCGAATGAGCCTGTCGAGGTGCCGAAGTGGCGCGTCTCGAATCATGCACTGCGCCAGCAATATCCGTGGCTGGCTGGTGTCGGCAGCGTCGTGGTCTTCCCTGACGACACTGTGGAGCCGGTGGCCGAGGGCTAAGTGCTGTTTGTCAGCGGAATCGCTTTGCGGCAAAGCGGTTTCCGTAGTGGAATCGCTCTGCGGCAAAGCGGTTTCCGTAGTGGAATCGCTAGAGGCCCCCTCCGCGCGGCGCGGAGGTTTCCCCGGCAGAAACCCCGCGCCGCGCGGAGGTGGCCATCGGTTCGCGGCGAACCGTTTCCCCCGGTGGAATCGGTTCGCGGCGGACCGATGGCCCACCTGTTCGCGGCGAGCAGCTTTCCGTAGGCCAACCTGTCCGCGACGGACGGTTTTCCTCGGTGGAATCCGTCCGCGGCGAACGCCTGGCCCCCTCGGTGGCATCGGATTGGGTATTCCCAATCTGGCCCTCGGTTCGCTGGAGGAAGGCCACGCAAGGACGACGAAAAACCTGAGGCAAATTCACCTCAGGTTTCCGAGCGTGCTGAGTAACCCGTTCGCGGCGAACGCCTGGCCCCCCCTCGGTTGTGCTGCGGCGCAGACCGATTCGAACCACCGCCGAGGAGTAACCCAGGCCGATGTCACAACGACCCAATATGCGCACGGTGCTGCATTGTCTGCCGCCGAAGGACTGGGCCGAAACCGGGTTCATGGGACTGGGCATGATCTACACCGCCATGCCGGTGACCAATGCGGTGCCCGCGGTGGTGGCGGCGCCGCCGGGCATCGTGACGTTGAAGGACCTGCCGCCGGTCACCGGACGCTTCAGGGCCGGCTGAGTCAGGCGTCCAGCGCCACCACCACACCCACCGCCCCAGCCCCGAGGTGCACGCCCAGCACCGGCCCGAGGTCGGTGACGATCGGCGGACCGCAACCCGGTAGAGCGCTGGCCAGGGTGGCCGCCACATCGGCGGCCCCGTCGGGGTTGTCGACGTGCTGGACCGCCAGCGCCGCCCGCCGCTCCCCCACCACCTCGAGCACCCGCTCGATCATCGCGGCGGTCGCTTTGGACGTGGTACGCACCCGCTGGGCCAGAACGAGCCGGCCGTCGTCGATGGCCAGCAGCGGTTTGAGCGCCAGTGCAGTGCCCAGCCAGGACGCCGCCGTGCCGATCCGGCCGCTGCGGCGCAAGTTCTCCAGGCGTTGCACCACGATGAAGGCGTGGACCCCCCGCACTGCCGTAGCGGCCTGAGTGGCAACGGTTTCCAGGTCGGATCCGGCACGCGCGGCGCGCGCGGCGGCCAGCACGACGAAGCCGGTGCCCATCCCCGCCGAGACGGAGTCGACCACCCGGACCTTGCCGTCGAACTCCCGCGCGGCGTACTCGGCGGCACCCAGGGTGCTCGACAACTCGCCCGAGATGTGCACCGCCACAACGCCGTCACCGCCGCTGTCGACCAGGGCCGCGCGATAGACCGCCGTCAGCTCGGCGGGTCCGGCACCGGCGGTGCTGACCTGCGCACGCTGGTAGAGGTCCGACGGCATCTCGTCAAGACCGTCGCGCAGGTCGCGGCCGTCGACCAGAACGTGCAGGGGGACCACCCGGATTCCCCACTCGGCGCACGACTGGGCCGGCAGCCGCGCCGAGGAGTCGGTGACGACGACGACCGCCACCGCGTCAGCCCCGGGGGACGCCGGCGTCGGCCAGCGCCTTGAGCATCAGCTCTGCGACCGCCTCATGCGCCTCGAAGTTCCAGTGGATGCCGTCCGGATTACCCCGCCCGGCCAGGATCTCCTCTGCCACGGCGGCCTTGAGGTCGACCAATGGGATGCCGTACCGGGCCGCCCATTCGGTGATCGCCGAGGCGGTGGGTTCGCGGCCGTGGTGGGCCCGGCCGTAGGTGTCGGCACGGTGCACCGACGGCAGGGCCGCCACGATCGGTATGCCCGGCCGGTTGAAGTCGATGGCCCCTCGGGTCATCTCCAGATAGTCGACGGTCAGCCGGGGCGGCAGCGCCGAACGGGACACCGGGGAGAGCCTCGGTTGCAGTCGGCCGTAGCCGTCGCGCACCCAGCGGCGCAGCCGCGGCGGCCGGATGTAGCGCATCGCCTCCCGCATCGCGGTGGGCAGCGGGGAGGGCAGCGAGTCCATCCCGCTGGTGGCGAAGATGACGGCACCGGCCCGCGGCAGGGCGGCCCAGGCCCGCGGATCCTGGGTGGCGGCCCACCACACGTCACGGCAGGTCCATCCGATCCGGCCGATCAGCTCCAGATCCCAATCCAGTTGGTGCGCAACGATATTGGGCCAGATGCGCGGATCATCGGCAGGCAGTCCGCCCTGCGGCCCGTAATAGGCCAGCGAATCGGCGAACACCAGCAGGGCCGGCCGGCACGGATCAGAGGACGTCATTGGCGACCTGGGCTGATGCATTCCACACATCCAGCCGCCAGCGCAGATCCTCGAACCCGGCATCGGCGGGAGAGTGGGCGGACAGCTGTGCCCAACTGGCATTACCCATGCCGCCCAGCGCCGGCCAGCTGTCCACCGGCAGGTCCAGCAGCGCCGCGGTCAGCGCCGCGATCAGGCCGCCGTGGGCGACCAGCACCACCGGCCGGTCGGGTTCGTCGCAACCCCACTCCGGTTCGTCGGCGACCAGTTGGGCCACCAGTGGCAGGCTGCGGTCGGCGACGTCGATACGGCTCTCTCCGCCGTGCGGCGCCAGGGTCGCGTCCTCGCGCCAGGCCAGCCGCGCGCCCGGCGCGGCGGCATCGACCTCGTGGTGGGTCAGGCCCTGCCAATCACCGAGGTGAGTCTCGCGCAGCCGGGTGTCCAGCAGCACCGGCATACCGCTGTGCTGGCCGAGTGCGGCCGCGGTGTCGGAGGCCCGGCGCAGGTCCGAGGAGACGATGAGCAGCGGCTGGCGCTTGGCCAGCACCTCGGCCGCGGCGACGGCCTGCGCCCGGCCCAGGTCGGTCAGATCGGTGTCGAGCTGACCCTGCATCCGGCTTCCGGCGTTGAACTCGGTCTGACCGTGGCGGAGCATGACCAGGCGGCGCACCCTCATGTCGGCTCCGCCTCGGAGCCAACCTCGACGTCATCGAGATTCACCGGTACCAGCGGGCAGTCCCGCCACAACCGGTCCAGGGCGTAGAAGTTGCGTTCGTCGGCGTGCTGGACGTGCACCACGATGTCGATGTAGTCCAGCAGCACCCAGCGGCCCTCGCGGGTTCCCTCCCGGCGGGCCGGCTTGTGGCCGGCCTGGCGCATCTTCTCCTCGACCTCGTCGACGATGGCGTTGGCCTGACGCTCGTTGGCCGCCGAGGCGATGACGAAGCAGTCGGTGATGACCAACTGGTCGGACACGTCGATGACGACGATGTCCTGGGCCAGCTTGGCGGCCGCGGCCCGGGCGGCCACCGTCGCCATCTCGATCGCTTCCGGTGATGCGCTCACGAATGCACCCTTCCTACGGCCGCCGCAGCGGCGACCGGATCGCGGTAAAGCCGACGCTTGGCCACGTATTGGACCACGCCGTCGGGGACCAGATACCAGATCGGCCGGCCGCTGGCCGCGCGCCGACGGCAGTCGGTCGAGGAGATCGCCAGCGCGGGCACCTCCACCAGCCGCAGGGCGTCGTCGGCGAGCCGGCCGAGGGCTTCGGTGACATGGGCGTCGGTGAGCTCGTAGCCGGGCCGGCTCACGCCGATGAACCGGGCCAGACCGAACAGTTCCTCCCAGCCCTGCCAGGACAGGATCGACGACAGTGCGTCGGCACCGGTGATGAAGAACAGCTCGCAGTCCGGGTTCAGGGCGTGCAGGTCGCGAAGCGTGTCGTTGGTGTAGGTCGGCCCGCCCCGGTCGATGTCCACCCGGCTGACCGAGAAGCGCGGGTTGGAGGCGGTGGCGATCACCGTCATCAGGTAGCGGTCCTCGGCGGCGGTGACGCTGCGACCCTTCTGCCACGGCTGGCCGGTG
>JAGQTO010000021.1 GCA_020439025.1 Mycobacterium sp.
TCGAGGCACGGATGGGCGCATTGCGCGCCATTGGGCGGAGGTGGAGATGGCCGCAGGGACCGATGTCACCGACCCTCGCCGGATCGACGAATCCGGTGAGGCCGAGGACTTTCCGGAAGCCGTCGTCGAGGGGGTCAGCCAATTCCTGGGCAAGCCCCGGGCACGCGGCTGGATTCACGTCTACTCCGCCGTCGTCGCCGCCATCGCGGGCGCGACCCTGGTGTCGGTGTCGTGGTCGGTGCAGTCCACCCGGGCCGGGATCGCCACGCTGATCTACACGCTGACGATCGTGGCGATGTTCACGGTCAGCGGCACCTATCACCGGGTGCACTGGACGTCGCCGACCGCCCGCACGTGGATGAAGCGGCTGGACCACTCGATGATCTTCATCTTCATCGCCGGCAGCTACACCCCCTTCGCCATGCTGGCGCTACCCGAGCGGGACGGTTGGGTGCTGTTCTGGATCGTCTGGGGCGGCGCGCTGGCCGGCGTGCTGCTCAAGACGTGCTGGCCGACCGCGCCGCGCTGGGTCGGAGTGCCGCTGTATCTGCTTCTGGGCTGGGTGGCGGCCTGGTTCATCGGGCCGATCCTGCACGGGGCCGGAGTCACGGCGGTGGTGCTGCTGATCGTCGGTGGAGCGCTCTACAGCATCGGAGGGGTGCTCTACGCTCTCAAGTGGCCCAACCCTTGGCCGACGACCTTCGGCCACCACGAGTTCTTCCACGCCTGCACGGCGGTCGCGGCGATCTGCCACTACATCGCGATGTGGTTCGCGGTCTTCTCCTGAACCCCGCCTTCTCCTGACCATCGGCCGGCAGTAAGCCGGAGATCACACCGGCGTGACGTGCTCAGCAGACCAGTAGGCCTTCATCGAGGTAATCCGGCCCTCGTGGTCGAACACCATGACATCGATCGGCTCGATGCGGATCCGGCCGTCGCCGGCGCCGACGGTGATCGCGAACATGAAGGCCGCCTCGTGGCCGGCCACCCGCAGGGCGAGCAGTTCGGTCTCCCGCGGCATGGCTTCGAGATTCTTGTAGAAACCGTGGATCGCGTGCCGACCGATGTGCACCTCACCGCCCCCGACCGGATCCTCCACGGTGGCGTCATCGGCGAACAGCTCGACGATCTGATCCGCGGTACCGCCTGCCACGAGCTCCAGGTAGCGGTTGACGCGGGCGGCGATGTCCTCGGCGACGACCATGGCGCCAGGCTACCCGGGCACCCCGAGTGCCTCGGCGAGTTCGGCGGCGCCGGTCACCGGCAGGTCACACACCCGGCCGCGGCACACGTAGGCGGCATCGTGACCGCGCACCCGGTCACGGCCGAACAGCAACGGGGCGGAGTCCAAAGGCCCGCCGACGACAACGGTCCCACCCGGAGCCATCCGGCGGGCCGCGGCCAGCAACTCCGAGTCCGCACCCGCTGCCGCGACCGCAACCTGCAGCGGACCCCGTACCGCAGCCTCGGCGACGGCCAGCCAGTGCCCCGCCGAGCGCGGGGCCCGGGCCAGCAGCGGTGAGTGCGCCAGCAGCGTCTGCGCCGCCGCGTCGCCATAGCGTGGAGAGCGCTCGGCATCGACGAGGTGGGCGGCGGTCAGCAGCGCCTCGGCGATCGAGGACGCCCCCGACGGTGTGGCGCCGTCGACTGGGTCGGCGGGCCGGACCATCAGCTGCTCGGCGTCGTCGGCGGTATCGAACCAGCGGCCCGGCCGGTCCGGGTCGGCGAAATGCCGCAACGCCAGGTCGATCAGTCCGGCGGCCCGGTCTAGCCAGCTCGATTCGCCGGTCAGCTGATGCACCGTCAGAAGGCCGGTGGCCAGCATCGCGTGATCCTCCAGGATCGCCGCGCTGTCACCGACCGCCCCACCGAGGCTGGCCCGCCGGAGTCGGCCGTCGACCAGATGCAGATCGACGAGGGTCGAGGCGCAGCGCAGCGCGGCCTCGAGGAGTGCCGGATCGTCCAGCGCGACACTGGCTTCGGCCAGTGCGGTGATAGCCAGGCCGTTCCAGGCGGTGACCACCTTGTCGTCGCGGGGCGGCTGCGGCCGGTCGCGCCGTGCCGCCAATAGGGCCGCACGGACCCGTTCGAAACGCCCGGCCTCCCCGGGCAAGGGATCGTGGTCGGCGGGAAGTTGCAGCACCGAGGTCCCGTGCTCGAAGGTGCCCTCATCGGTCACCCCGAAAACCGTTGCCGCCCAGGCTCCGTCGTCGGGTCCGAGGACTTCGTTCAGTTGCGCCGGGGTCCAGACGTAGGTCGAGCCCTCGACGCCCGCGGCGTCGGCGTCCAGCGAGGAGGTGAACACCTCGCCGCTGCGCAGGTCAGAGAGCAGGAACGCGGCCGTCTCCGCGGCCACCCGCCGGGCCAGCGGGTCGCCGGTGCGCCGAGCCCAGTGCGCGTAGACGCGGAGCAGCAGCGCGTTGTCATAGAGCATCTTCTCGAAGTGCGGCACCACCCAGTCGGCGTCCACGCTGTAGCGGGCGAACCCGCCGCCGAGTTGGTCGTAGAGTCCGCCGCGGGCCATCGCCACGCAGGTACGCCGGACGGCGCTCAAGGGCACCGGGGAGGCGGTGCGTTCGTGGCTGCGGATGAGCGCCTCCAGGAGCGCCGACGGTGGGAACTTGGGTGCGCCGCCGAAACCGCCGCGGACGGCGTCCTCCTCGCGCAGCACCGCGGCCACGGCACCGTCGCAGAGCGCGGGCTGTATCTCCGGGCCCCCGCCATGCGGGCCGGCGGCCATGCGTCGCAGTTCGCCGGTGATGTGGTCGCTGGCATGCTCGACCTCCTCGCGGCGGTCCCGCCAGGTCTCGCCCACCGCCGCCAGCAGTGCGAGGAACTGCACCTTGGGGAAGTAGGTCCCGCAGAAGAAGGGGCGTCCGTCGGGGGTCAGGAAGCATGTCATCGGCCAGCCGCCGTGACCGGTCATCGCCACGGTGGCGTTCATGTAGACCGCGTCGAGGTCGGGCCGTTCCTCGCGGTCGACCTTGATGCAAACGAACTCATTCATCGCGGCGGCCACCTCGTCGTCCTCGAACGACTCGTGGGCCATCACGTGGCACCAGTGGCAGGCCGCGTAACCCACCGACAGCAGGATCGGTACGTCCCGACGAACCGCCTCGGCCAGCGCCCCGGCGCTCCACTGCTTCCAGTGCACCGGGTTGTCGGCGTGCTGGCGCAGATAGGGGCTGACCGCGCCGGAGAGTTCGTTACCCGCCGGACTCATCGGCGCGCTCCCCGGTCTCGGCCGTCGAATCGTCCCGCTTCGGGGTGCCGGCCGCGTCGGTGGTGTCGAAGCTTCCCGGTACCCGGCGCAGGTGACGGTTCATCGACCAGACCAGGGCGAACACACCGATCAGCAACAAGACGACGACGAGCAGGCCCATCGGGCTGGCCTTACCGAAGTCCGGGCCGGTGTTGGCCGGTTCCTCGGCGAGCAGGGTGATCATCAACGGGGTCACTCGAAGGTCTCGATTCCGGCGAAAAGGTCGTCTTCCGGCGACACGGCGGGTACTCGGGAGCGGGCCAACTCGAACTCCTCGGTGGGCCAGAGCCGATGCTGCCACTCTAGCGGGGTCGCGAAAAAGAACCCGTCCGGGTCGATCTGGGTGGCATGCGCCCGCAGTGCGTCGTCGCGCCGGGCGAAGTAGTCCGCGCAGTGCACCCGGGTGGTCACCCGGTGGGCGAAGACGTCCTGGTCGGCGTCCCAGTGCTCCAGCCAGCGGGCGAACGGCCCTTCCTGTCCGTGCCGGGCGAACTCGTCCTGCAATGTTTGCAGCCGCTTCCGCAGAAAACCGTGGTTGTAGTACAGCTTGCTGACCGCCCAGGCCGGGCCGGCCTCCGGGTGCAGGCGGTCATCGGCCGCCGCCTCGTAGGCGGCGACCGACACCTGATGGCAGCGGATGTGATCCGGGTGTGGATAGCCCCCGTTTTCGTCGTAGGTGGTCATCACGTGCGGACGGAACTCGCGGATCACCTTCACCAATTCGGCGACCGACTCCTCCAGTGGCACCAGCGCGAAGCAGCCCTCCGGCAGCGGCGGCAGCGGGTCGCCCTCGGGAAGGCCGGAGTCGACGAACCCCAGCCAGCGATGTTCCACGCCCAGAATCTTCGCCGCCTTTGCCATCTCGTCGCGACGGATGTCGGCGATGCGGCCGCGAACCTCGGGGAGGTCCATTGCCGGATTGAGGATGTCCCCGCGTTCGCCGCCGGTCAGGGTCACCACCATGACGCGCTTACCCTCGTCGACGTACCGGGCGAGAGTGGCCGCGCCCTTACTGGACTCGTCATCGGGATGGGCGTGGACCGCCATCAGCCGCAGTTCGGTCACGTCTTCCTCTGGAGGTATCCGGTTTCGGTCGGAACCAATGATCCCACCCGGGGTGGGGGTG
>JAGQTO010000176.1 GCA_020439025.1 Mycobacterium sp.
GCCCGGTTAACTTCGAAGAGCCGGCATAGTCGGCCATCCATTTGTAGCCGTGGATGAAGCTCGAGCCATAGGAGTAGAAGGCTCGGGCGGCGCTCTCCATCTCATTCATAGCGATCTCGCCCGAGTCGTGCGCCGGCACGTGTGCATCGACCCACTGCGCGGACTCGCGGATCATCTTGGTGAAACTCGGCGTTTTGGCGACGGAGTACGCCTCCTTGGCACTATCCAACATTGCGTTGAACTTTCGGCGATGTTCGGCATTCGCCAGGAGTAGCTGGTCCGGATAGCGGTCGGGACTGGCTTCCTCGGCTTGTTGTGTGATCGCCAGGTATCGACTCTGTTCCTCCAGTTGGTCCATCTCCTCAGACATGCAACGGTCACGTCGAACCACGGGGTCCGCGTCGCCGAGCAGCCAAATGGTTAATGCGGAACACTCCATTGCCACTCGACAGAGTTGTAGGACTTCAGCGATGTGGGATTGTCGGTGCGATCGGCGGCGTGCAATGAGGATGCCGACGGTATGTAGGCATTCGACAGCGCTCATCGCAGGAAACAGTGCGTGCTCGGTGACGGCCTGTGGGCCGGCCAGAGTTAGCGGGTAGGCCGCAGCAAAGTTGGCATCGGCGGCGGCGAGGGCACTGCCTGGCGCGGCTGTGTGCGGGTGCAGTCCCCACTGGTAGAGGTCCTCGCAACGGAGACTGCGTGCGTCGATGCGGGAGAGGACACCGTTGTTTGCCAGGTCGAACAGCGCCTCAAGCTGTTCTCCCGTCAGCCCGCCCGAACTCGAGAAGTCCACAAGTCAAAGCTAGGCGCGATGACCGACACCGACTCACCGTCGCGTACGAGAGGCGGGGATACCCGCGGCTGCGGGTCGATGGTCGACCGCCCGCCTCAGCACCGCCGCACCCCCCGGGAACCTCCCCGTTGTCAGACCGCGGCTGTATAAAGTTCGGTTCGAGTCCGACCGCACGGCCGGCAGCACGTCTAGGGGTAGACAGTTGATTACTGGGGACTTGAAGAGCAAGGTCGACCGCGTTTGGGACGCGTTCTGGTCCGGGGGCATCGCCAACCCGCTCGAGGTCATCGAGCAGATCACGTATCTGCTATTCATCCGCCGCCTGGACGACTTGGACACGCTCGCCGAGCAGAAGGCCCGCCGCACCGGCAAGCCAGAGGAGCTGCGCTTTGGGCCCGATCAGCAGGACATGCGGTGGTCGGTGTTCAAGAATGACGAGCCGGGCCAGATGTTCGCCACCGTCGGGGAGAAAGTGTTCCCTTACCTACGGCAACTGGGCGGGGACGGCTCCACCTACGGCGAGCACATGAAGGACGCCCGATTCACCATCCCCACCGCGGCGCTGCTGTCGAAGGTCGTCGACATGCTCGACGACATTCCGATGGAGGACCGCGACACCACCGGCGACCTGTACGAGTACCTGCTGGGGAAGATTGCAAGCGCCGGAGTCAACGGTCAGTTCCGCACCCCGCGGCACATCATCAAAATGATGGTGGAGATGGTCGACCCGCAGCCGGCCGACGAGATCGCGGACCCGGCCGCGGGTACGGCGGGGTTCCTTGTCGCCGCCGCGGAGCATCTGCGCGAGAAGCATCCCAGCGTGCTCACTGACGCGGCGCAACGGAAACATTTCCACCACAGCATGTTCCACGGGTACGACTTTGACTCCACCATGCTTCGCATTGGCTCGATGAATATGCTGATGCACGGCATTGAGGCACCGGACATCCGCTACCGCGACTCGCTGTCAGAGGGGGCCAGTGAGGACTCCGAGAAGTACACGCTAATCCTTGCCAACCCTCCCTTCCGTAAAATGTCGGTGTGT
>JAGQTO010000447.1:0-746 GCA_020439025.1 Mycobacterium sp.
TGCCCACCGCCGAAGAGATGGCCACCCCCCATCTCTACAACAACCTCTCCGAACGCAACCTCGCCTCCGTCGCGATCTACGAAATGCTGGTCCGACTGGCCCGCCTGGCGTTCTTCGCCAACCGCGAGCGTTTCGGCCTGATTGTTCTCGAAGAGGCCGGCGGCCTGCTCAACTCCCGCGCCGGGGCCGATGACTGCCACCTCATCAGCCGCCGCGCGCGTAAGCATTTCACCGGACTGCTGCTCATCACTCAGGACCCCGTCGCCGACTTGGCGCTGATGGGCGACCAATTCATCACCCAGCAACTCATCATGCCTTTCGAGGATGAGCCGCTGGCCCGAAAGGTGGTCTCCCTGGCCGGAATACGCATCGAGGACTACCCCGACATCGAAGAGTATTTCCTGGCGCAGCCGGCGGTCGATCAGATGCGCGATCCCACCGCATTCGACGCCGAGGACCTCACCGGCCAGGCCGCAACCCCCCAACGCGGTGATCGCGAAGGCTTCGGATTCTTCGTCGACGAGTTCCGTCGGCCGGCCCCCATCCGGGTGATCCGCCAACCCGATCCAGCGATCCACTCTGCCTTCGACACCACGCCAGGAGCGGCATGACCACAACCGTGACCCTCAACCGGGCTGCCGAATGGCTCGGCTATCAGATGGCGGTGCGGCCCGCGCTACGCCGAGTCGGCCTCATCTGGCTGACCACTCACATGCTCACGCTGTGGGCGGTCCTCACCGCACCCA
>JAGQTO010000447.1:814-2516 GCA_020439025.1 Mycobacterium sp.
TGGGCGCCTACTACCTGTCCACGGTCAGCACCGCCGAAGCGATCACCGAAGCCGGCCCGGACCTGAGCCTGGACCCCAACAGCTGGGTCGGCTGGCTGGCCAGCGCTGTCACCGTCGGATTCAGCCACGACAGCATCGCCATGCTGCTGCAACTGCAAGCCTCCATCTACATCCTCATGCTGACCCTGGCGCTATGGCTGCTGAAGTTCGTCATGAGCTCGGTCTGGCTGCACTGGCTGGCCACCTGGTTTCGGCCGGTGTTCGACACCCTGCAACGCATGGTCGCTGACTTCTACCTGTTCCCCATCTGTCTGGTCGCCGCACTGGCAGTGGGCGCATTCCATGTCGTGGCGAATAACCACCGCGGCCACGGCTGGCGCGTCATGCTGTCCACCCTCGTCATCGCGGTCCTCGGGTGGACCGTCACCCGCGACCCCATCTCCGAACTCGCCAATGACAACGGGATGCTCACCCAGGCCCGCAATCTCGGCTTGACCGTGTCATCGGCCGCCCTGAACAACGGTGGCATCGCCCCCGGCGGCAGCACCGCGCAGATGTCCACACTCATTCAGCACATCGCCGACGCGACCGTGCGAATGCCGTTGCAGCTGTTCAACTTCGGAACCGTCGTCGACAACATCGGTTCCTGCGGCAACGCTTGGTCGGCCGCCGTCATGTCCGGTGACACCGGCGGACCGGCGCACGCGATGACCAGCTGCGGCGCCCCCCAGGCCCTGTCCTACGCCCAACACCTCGACGGGTCCAGCTTCGGCCTAGGCATGTTCTACCTGTTCTTCGGGGCGGTGTTCACCTTCTTCGTCCTCTATGTCGCCTACAGCTACGTCATGGTGGCCTGCGCGGCGTTCATCAACGCCATCATGCTGCTCTTCGCCGCACCGCTGGCCATGATCGAAGGCGCACCCCGGCAGCGGGCCCTGCACCGGCTGACCCAGTTCTTCCGCCACGTCATCCTCGTCTTCGCCTACGTGCTCTACATCTCCTTCGCAGCGGTCATCGTCCTGAAAATGGCGGCCCCCGGCGGCTACGCCGCCCAGGTCGGAATGACTAGCCCCGTGGCGCTGATGTTCATGGTGGGTCTGATCGCCGTCGCCGCCACCGGCACCTTCATCTGGTTGAAACGACAGCTCGGCGACCACACCCGCCAGACCCTCACCCAGAAGATCCGCAGCTCCGTCGACCACACCAAAAGCGGCTGGCACAAAGGACAACGCGCCAAAGACAAGATCGAGGCTGCGGCCGCCAAAATCGGCGGGACGGGCCAAGCTGCGCAGGCAGCCGGAACGGCCCCCGGTGGTAGCGCCGCCGGCGCCGGTGGGCCGCTGACCGGAACGCCCACTCCCGGCCGCCGCCCCGGCGCCGGGCGACCCCGCGCCCCACGGCGAGCGCAAAGCCCCGCCGGTGTACCCGCTTCGGTGACCGGGACTGCCGCACCGACCCAAGCGCCGTCCTCAGCGCCAGGGGGTGCCGGACAGCGCGCCGGGTCCGCCGCCGCTGCCGGGTCCTCTCGAGGTGCGCGCCCGCACGCCGCCGCAACCGCCGCGGCCAAAGTCGCCGCACCCGAAGCCGCCGCTGCCGCCGCGGCGGCGGACAAAGCTGCCAGCTTCGCGCGGCGGGACCCCTCGACGGTCCAGCAGGGCCGCAACGGAACCCGCCCGATACCTCCCGGTGTGGCCGCGGGTCG
>JAGQTO010000447.1:2618-2821 GCA_020439025.1 Mycobacterium sp.
GCCGGTCCCGCTGGTGGCGTGGGCTTGACCGGCCAATCCGATGTCGACGGTTCTGCGGGGCCTGCGCGCGGGCGTGCTCCGTATCCGCCCAACGACCACGAGCAGGCAGGCTGAGCCCCGGGGGTTGATGCCCCGTTAGTTCAGGGCTTCGGCCCCAGGTCCTTGAGGCGCTGCTCGACGATGCGAAGCATGTCTTTCTCCAG
>JAGQTO010000177.1 GCA_020439025.1 Mycobacterium sp.
GGTGGGCAGGATCAGCACGTAGGGCTCCCGGACCTCGATCCGGCCGTGCAGTGGGATCCGAATGGCGGGCAGACCGAGTTTCTGCACGAAGCGGTGGGTGTTCTCCGAGACGCTGGAGAAATACACCACCCGCACCGGCTCCCGACCCCGGTGTCCGTTTTCCAGATCTCCGTCTTCCCGGTCCATCGGTCTTGACCCCCCGCCGCGGCGCCGCTAGGCGCTGACAGCCGCAGTGGCCGAACCGGACGCCCCGGCCAGGGCCTTGATGCGGTCCGGGCGGAAGCCCGACCAGTGCTCGCCGCCGGCGACCACCACGGGGGCCTGCAGGTAACCGAGGGCCATCACGTAGTCCCGCGCCTCCGGCACCTCGGTGATGTCCACGATCTCGTAGGACAGACCCTGCTTGTCGAGGGCCTTGTAGGTGGCGTTGCACTGCACACAGGCGGGCTTGGTGTAGACGGTGATGGTCATCTGCGGGGTGACTCCTCAGCGAACGAAAACGGCGAAAACCGGACGGATTAGGGCTGCTGCCAGTGGTCCCGGCGGACCCGCAGATCGCGGGCCTGCCGGCGCCCCAAACACTACACCTAGTGGCTCACAACACGTAGAGATACAACATGTTCCGAATAACATTCATGAAATTCCCTGGTCGTAAGCCTTTCGGCGCCGACGGCCCCGGCGTGTCGCACATCACAACACGCCGTAGCCACAGGATTGGTCTACCACCGGCCCCCGACAACCCGGGGCGGCCGCCGCTACCGACTGGGCCGAAGCGCCCGGGTGAACAATCTGTTCACCTGTTTCATCGCCACGCTGTAGGGCAGCCAGGCGAACCTCTTGAACGCATACAGCGCCCGGATGTCGCCCGACGTGTAGATCAGGAACCGGTTCTTGGCGACCCCGGCGAGGATCTTCTCGGCCGCAGCATCCGGCGAGACCGCGTGGCCGCTGAACCGTTTGACCCAGCGCTGGACACCGGGGTCCTCCCGGTCGATTCCGGCGATCTGCACGGTCTGCACCAACGGGGTGTCGACCGCGCCCGGGACCACCAGGCACACGCCGATGCGGTGCCGCGCCAGGTCGAAGCGCAACACTTCGGAAACGCCGCGCAGCCCGTACTTGCTGGCACTGTAGGCGGCGTGCCAGGGCAGGGCGACCAGTCCGGCGGCCGAGGACACGTTGACCAAGCGTCCGCCGCGTCGAGCGGCCACCATCGGCGGGACGAAGGTCTCGATGACATGGATCGGGCCCATCAGGTTGACATCGACCATCGAGCGCCAGTGCGCGTGGGTCAACTTATCGACGGTGCCCCACGCCGAGATACCGGCGACGTTCATCACCACGTCCATGGCCTGGTGGCGGGAATGGACGTCGGCGGCGAAGGCGGCCACCGCGTCGTAGTCGGAGACGTCCAGTGCGCGGTGCTCGGCGACCGTCGCCCCGGCCGCCCGGGCCGCGGTAACGGTCTCCTCGAGCCCTTCGGCGTTGATGTCGGTCAGGTACAGCTCGGCGCCCTCGCGGGCCAGCCGCAGCGCGGCGGCGCGCCCGATGCCGCTGGCCGCGCCGGTCACCAGCACCCGTTTGCCGGCAAAGCTGTAGGCCATGGCTAATCGCCGACCCGGCTGCCCCACAGGGCGTGCAGCCACAACTTCTCCAGGACGTCCACCGCTCGGGCGAGGTCGCGATCGGGGCCGGTGAACATCGTCTCCCCAGACAACGTCATCGCGGTGACACCCGAGAGCGTCCGCACCAGCCCGCGCACATCGGCGGTGATCGGGTCGGCATTGCCGCCGGCGATCTCTGCCTCGACGATCGGCACGATCTGGTCGATGACGGCTTCGTTGTAGCGGTCGAGGATCTCGCGGATCTCGGCGTCGGTGCCGCGGGCGATATTGCACGCCGACATCACCGGGTCGTTGTGCGCGTAGACCGCCGCCGCGCTGCCGACCATCCGCCTGGCGAATTCGGCGGGGGTCTCACCGGGTCCGCGCGGGGCGAAGTCCTGGGTGAGTTCCTCGAGTTCCTCAGCGACCTCGCCCAGGATGTGCGCCAGCACCGCGTATTTGGAGTCGAAATAGAAGTAGAAGCCCGAGCGGGCCACCCCGGCCCGGTCGCTGATGGTGCTGACCGACAGCTCGGCGAAGGGCTTTTCGGTGAGCAGTTCGCGGACCGCCGCCACGATCGCGTTGCGTTGACGGTCGCCCCGGCGCAACGGCGGGTCGCTCGCCTCCTGCGGTGCGCTCACCCGTTCACCTTGCCCCACGCCACACCAGAAAGATACTTGACAGCCGTCAATTTAGCCCGACAGGATGGCGGTACCGCCGGTTCCGTATTGTTTAAGGACTGCCCATGGCCACTGTCAGCACGCCGCATTATCTGCTGGACCAGGCACGGCGTCGACTGACGCCCACCCTGCAGACCATTCCCGGGATGGGCCTGATCGACGAACGGCTGCGCCGGCAGGATTGGGATGAGTTCGTCTTCGCCCAACCGCCCGCCGGCA
This sequence comes from Mycobacterium sp., assembly GCA_020439025.1. GTDB lineage: Bacteria > Actinomycetota > Actinomycetes > Mycobacteriales > Mycobacteriaceae > Mycobacterium. The sequence continues at coordinate 2,504 of JAGQTO010000177.1, forward strand.
GCGAACTCAAGCCCACGATGGGCAATTTGGGCCTGCCCTTCCTCGGCCACCTCATCGAGATCTTCCGCGGCGGTCCGGAGTTCGTACTGCAGAGCTATCGCAAGTACGGACCCGTCTACTACACGGAGACCCCGGCGATGAATGCCGTCGTCGCACTCGGTCCGGATGCCACCCAGGAGGTGTTCTCCAACCGGAGGAAGGACTTCACGACCGTCGCCTGGAACGAGGTCATCGGACCCTTCTTCGACCGCGGCCTGCTGCTGATGGACTTCGACGAGCACATGTACCACCGCCGGATCATGCAGGAGGCGTTCACCCGCACCCGGCTGTCCGGCTACATCGGGCACATGGACACCGTCGCGACCAAGGTGGTGGCCGAGGATTGGCCGGTAAACGACCGCCGCTTCCTGTTCATGCCGGCAATCAAGGACCTCACCCTCGACATCGCCTCGGTGGTGTTCATGGGCCACGAACCCGGCAGCGACCACGAACTGGTCACCAGGATCAAGGCTGCCTACGAGACCACCACCCGGGCCGGAGGGGCGATCATCCGCACCCCCGTACCGCCGTTCAAGTGGTGGCGCGGACTGCAGGCCCGAAAGGTTCTGGAGGACTACTTCGTCGAGCGGGTGAAGGAGAAGCGCGGCTCGGAGGGCACCGACATGCTCACGGTGCTGACCCACATCGCCGACGAGGACGGCAACACCTTCTCCGACACCGACATCGTCAACCACATGATCTTCGTGATGATGGCAGCCCACGACACCTCGTCCTCGACGATGACCACCATGGCCTATCAGTTGGCGGCCAACCCGGAATGGCAGGAGAGACTCCGCGACGAAGGCGACCGGTTGATCGGTGACGCCCCGCTGGACATCGACACCCTCGACAAGCTGGAGACCTTCGATCTGGTGATCAAAGAATGCCTGCGGATGGTCACCCCGCTGCCGTTCAACGTCCGCCGTGCCGTGCGAGACACCTCGATCCAGGGCCACTTCGTTCCGGCCGGCACCAACATCAACCTGTGGCCGGGCATGAACCACATGCTCCCCGAGCTATGGGACGACCCCGCGAAGTTCGACCCCGCGCGCTTCGCCGAACCGCGCTCGGAGCACAAGCGCCACCGGTACGCGTTCACGCCGTTCGGCGGCGGTGC
>JAGQTO010000178.1:0-1011 GCA_020439025.1 Mycobacterium sp.
CCCCCGTCCTCCGCGCGAGCAGACGCAAAAGACCCGGACACGCCCGGCGTGTCGGGGTCTTTTGCGTCTGCTCGCGATGGGTGGTGGGTGAGCGCGCTAGATTGACCGTCCGTGACACCCCGGCCGCTGACCGAGCTCGTCGATCCCGGCTGGGCTCGGGCGCTGGAACCGGTGTCCGACCGGGTTTCGGCAATGGGCGAATTCCTGCGCGCCGAGCTGGCCGCCGGCCGGCGTTATCTGCCTGCCGGTCCGAACGTCCTGCGTGCCTTCAGTTTCCCGTTCGACGACGTCCGTGTCCTCATCGTCGGGCAGGATCCCTACCCGACGCCCGGGCACGCGGTGGGCCTCAGCTTCTCGGTGGCGCCGGACGTGCGTCCGCTGCCCCGGAGCCTGGCCAACATCTTCACCGAATACAGCGCCGACCTGGGATACCCGCAACCGGCCAATGGCGATCTCACCCCATGGTCCCAGCGGGGCGTGATGCTGCTGAACCGGGTACTCACGGTGCGCCCGGGTAGTCCGGCGTCGCACCGCGGCAAGGGCTGGGAACAGGTCACCGAGTGCGCGATCCGGGCGTTGGCCGCTCGCGATCAGCCGCTGGTGGCGATCCTGTGGGGCCGTGACGCCGCCACCCTGAAGCCGATGCTCACCGATGGCGGATGCGGCACGATCGAGTCTCCCCACCCCTCGCCGTTGTCGGCGAGTCGGGGATTCTTCGGATCGCGGCCGTTCAGTAGGGCCAACGAGATGCTGGCCCGGGTGGGCGCCGATCCGGTCGACTGGCGGCTGCCCTGAGGCGGGTCAGCCGCGAACGACCTTGCCGGCCTTGAGGCAGGAGGTGCAGACGTTCAGACGCTGCTTATTGCCGCCCGGCCGGGTCACCGCGTGCACGGTCTGGATGTTTGGGTTCCAGCGGCGGTTGGTCCGGCGGTGCGAGTGCGACACCGACTTGCCGAACCCGGGACCTTTCCCGCAGACGTCGCACACGGCAGCCATGTCAGAACTCCTCAA
>JAGQTO010000178.1:1074-2214 GCA_020439025.1 Mycobacterium sp.
AGGATACCGGCGCGGGGAAGCTAACGCCAAAAACACCCCCGGACCGATCCGGGGAATCGGGTGTTCTCCCAGTTCAGCGGACCCGCTGTGGCGATGAATTCGCTCGTCGGCGGTCCTGGATAGGCTGTCGCCGACGAAAAAACGGAGGTGGCGATGCCCGAGCGGAGGTTGGACGCGACGGCCCTGCACGGCTGGGCGAACGCCGCCGTCGGTGATCTGCTCGCCCACGCGGAGGAGATCAACGCCCTCAACGTCTTCCCGGTGGCCGACGCCGACACCGGCACCAACATGCTGTTCACCATGCGCACGGCGCTGGCCGAGGCCGAGACGGTCGTAGGGCGCGGCGACGTCGCCGAGGTCGCCGCCGCGCTGGCCCGCGGTGCACTCGACGGCGCGCGCGGCAATTCCGGGGTGATCCTGTCGCAGATCCTGCAGGCACTGGCCGATGTGGTGGCCGAGGGAGCCGCCGACAGCGATACCGGGGGGCGCAGCCTCGCCGATATCGGCGTCGCCCTGCTCGGTGCGGCGTTGCGGCACGCCGTCGCGCTGACGGTCACTGCGATGGGCGGTCAGGCGGTTCCCGGGACCGTCGTGTCCGTGCTGCAGGCCGCGGCCGCCAAGATGGAGCATTGCGCCGATCACGGGGCCGGATTGGGCTCTGCGCTGGCGGCGACGGGCGACGCTGCGGCGGTCGCGTTGGACCGGACCCCCGATCAACTCGCGGTGCTGGCCGAGGCGGGTGTTGTCGACGCCGGCGGGCGTGGCCTGTTGGTTCTGCTCGACGCGTTGACCGCCACCATCGCCGGATGCGCCCCGCCGCGCCGGCCCTACCGTCGGGCCCCCGCGGGCGAGTCGGTGCCCTCCACCACTGAAACCGCGCCCCCGCAGTTCGAGGTGATGTATCTGATCGGCGGCGCTGATTCCGAGCAGCTGGGACGACTGCGCGGCACGCTGGAACAGCTGGGTGACTCGGTGGCGCTAGCGGCCGCGGCCGGGGGTCGGCATTCGGTGCATGTGCACACCGACGACGCGGGCGCCGCGATCGAGGCGGGGCTGGGTGCCGGTGCGGTCACCCGGATACGGGTCTCCGCCCTGGCCACCGGACGGGTGGCCCCGGGCGGCTGGAGCAGGCCGCGCGCG
>JAGQTO010000448.1 GCA_020439025.1 Mycobacterium sp.
TACCGCAGTAGATCCACAGGCGGGTGTTGTTGGCCACCAGCCGGGGGATCTGAACCATCGGGTCGTTGCGCTGCCAGGCCGGATCGCTGGAGGGGCCCCACATGTCGTTGGACTTGTAGCCCCCGGCGTCACCCATCGAGATGTTGATCAAGCCCGGCCACCAACCCTCGGACGGGTTCAGGAAGCCCGACATCGAGCCGGCGTAGATGAACTGGGCCGGGTGCCAGGCGGCCAGCGTCAGCGCCGCCGAACCGGCCATCGACAGACCGACCGCCGCGCTGCCGGTCGGCTTCACCTGCTTGTTGGCGGCCAGCCACGCGGGCGCCTCCTGGGTCAGGAAGGTCTCCCACTTGTAGGTGGTGCAACCGGCCTTGCCGCAGGCGGGCTTGTACCAGTCCGAGTAGAAGCTGGACTGACCGCCGACGGGCATCGAGATCGACAGGCCCGAGTCCAGGTACCACTCGAACGCCTGGGTGTTGATATCCCAGCCGTTGAAGTCGTCCTGGGCGCGCAGGCCGTCGAGCAACCAGACGTTCGGCGAGTTGGCCCCGCCGCTCTGGAACTGCACCCGGATCGTCTTGCCCATCGCGGGCGACGGAACGTCCAGGTATTCCACCGGCAGGCCGGGCCGCGAGAACGCGCCCGCAGTGGCCGTCTCGCCGGCCAGGCCCACCAGGCCCGGCATAGCGGCCGCAGCAACGGCTGTAACCGCGACTCGGCGTGACCAACCACGCACCTTGTCGATGACAGAGTTCACCAATCCACCCATCTTTCTATTACTCCGGATTGTCGGACTGTAGGCATGAGTAAAACACGGTGCCGCCGACGTGTGAAATCCACACACGGATATCGGGCCGTATCCACCCCATTGTTACCACCCGAAGCGGCAACTAGAGTCCTTTTGAGCGTTAGTCGACCGGCCGTCCGGTGAAAGGGTCCCTGGAATCGTGCGTCCACCTGCGAAGAGGTGTCACGCTGCGGGAGTGGAGACCCCCGATGCGCCCGGAGCACTGCAGGGTATCCGCGTTCTCGAGGTCGGCACGCTGATCTCCGGCCCATTCGCCGGACGGCTGCTCGGCGATATGGGGGCCGAGGTCATCAAGATCGAGCCGCCGGGCTCACCCGACCCGATCCGCACCTGGGGCCAGGCCGAGGTCGACGGCCACCACTTCTTCTGGACCGTGCACGCCCGCAACAAGAAGGCCGTCACGCTCAACCTGCGGGTGCCGCGCGGGCGCGAGGTCTTCCTCGACCTGGTCGAACGCTCCGACATCGTCGTGGAGAACTTCCGCCCCGGCACCCTGGAGAAATGGGACCTCGGCTACGACCTTCTGCGGCGACGCAACCCGGGCATCATCCTGGTGCGGGTCTCCGGCTACGGCCAGACCGGCCCGGACGCCGGCAAGGCCGGCTACGCCTCGGTGGCCGAGGCGGTCAGCGGGCTGCGGCATATGAACGGGTTCCCGGGCGGGCCGCCACCCCGGCTGGCGCTGTCCCTCGGCGATTCGCTGGCCGGGATGTTCGCCGTCCAGGGGGCGCTGGCCGCGCTTTACCGCCGCACCATCACCGGCCAGGGCCAGGTGGTCGACACCGCGCTGACCGAAGCCTGCCTGGCGGTGCAGGAGTCGA
>JAGQTO010000179.1 GCA_020439025.1 Mycobacterium sp.
ACGTTCGCCTACACCAACCACACCCTGCTACCGAAAGCGTTGGAGACATGGCCGCTGAAGATGTTCGAACGGTTCCTGCCCCGGCACCTGGAGATCATCTACGAAATCAACGCGCGGTTCCTCGCCGAGGTGCGCTCCCGCTTCCCCGGCGACGAGGCCCGGGTCCGGCGTATGTCGCTGATCGGCGAGGACGGGAACCGTTGCATCCGGATGGCCCACTTGGCCACCGTCGGGAGCCACGCCGTCAACGGCGTCGCGGCGATGCACTCCGAACTGGTCAAGACCACCATCCTCAAAGACTTCTACGAGATGTGGCCGGAGCGGTTCTCCAACAAGACCAACGGGGTGACTCCGCGCAGGTTCATGGGTCTGGCCAATCCGGGCCTTCGAAGGCTCCTCGACGACACCGTCGGCAAGGGGTGGATGGTCGACCTGCAAAAGTTGCGCGGCCTGGAACCCTACGCCGACAACGCTGCGTTCCAACAGCAGTGGGTGGCCGTGAAGCGTGGCAACAAAGCCCGGCTCTCCGATTACATCGCCGATCACACCGGCATCCTGCTCGACCCGGAGTGGATGTTCGACGTTCAGGTCAAACGCATCCACGAATACAAGCGCCAGCATCTCAACGCGTTGCACATCATCACTCTCTACAACCGGCTCAAGGAGAACCCGAACCTCGAGATCGCCCCGCGTGCTTTCATTTTCGGCGGTAAGGCCGCCCCGGGTTACTTCATCGCCAAGCTGATGATCAGGCTGATCAACGCCGTCGCCGAGACGGTCAACAACGACCCGGACGTCAACGGCCGACTCAAGGTGGCGTTCGTCCCGAACTTCAACGTCCAGAACGGCCAGCTGATCTATCCCGCAGCAGACCTCTCCGAGCAGATCTCGACCGCGGGCAAGGAAGCCTCCGGCACCGGCAACATGAAGTTCATGATGAACGGCGCCCTGACCATCGGCACCCTCGACGGCGCCAACGTCGAGATGCGCGAGGAGGCCGGGGCCGAGAACTTCTTCCTGTTCGGACTCACCGTGGACGATGTACGCGAACTGCTCGCCAAGGGCTACCGCCCGCGCGACTACGTCGCCGGCAACCCGGAACTGGCCGCCGCGATCGGGCTGATCTCCCGGGGCGCCTTCTCCGGCGGCGACACCGAGGTGTTCGCGCCGCTGGTGTCCAACCTCGTCGACCACGACCCATTCCTGGTTCTTGCCGACTACGGCGACTACATCCGCTGCCAGGGCGAGGTCGACCGGACCTGGCGGGATCCCAAGAGGTGGGCCCGGATGTCGATTCTCAACACCGCGCGCAGCGGGAAGTTCTCCTCGGACCGGTCGATCGCGGAGTACTGCGACGAGATCTGGAACGTTCAGCCCGTGACGATCAAAAGCCCATAACGATGAGGGGGTAGCTATGACAGCAACGACTGAAGCGGCATGGCGCACCGGCTCACACGGCGAGTTGACCGATGAGACCGTCGCGCAACTCGACGGCTGGTGGCGAGCGGCGAACTACCTGTCCGTCGGACAGATCTACCTACTGAACAACCCGTTACTACGCACCCCGCTGTCCCGCGACGACGTCAAACCCCGACTACTCGGGCACTGGGGGACCACACCGGGTCTGAACTTTCTCTACGCCCACTTCAACAGGGCGATCACGGACCGTCAGCAATCCACCGTCTTCGTCACCGGCCCGGGCCACGGCGGCCCCGGTTTGGTGGCCAGCGCCTACCTCGACGGCACCTACACGGAGTACTACCCCGACATCACCGAGGACGCCGAAGGCCTGCGGCGGCTGTTCCGCCAGTTCTCCTTCCCCGGCGGCATCCCCTCGCACGTCGCCCCGGAGACGCCCGGGTCCATCCACGAGGGCGGCGAACTGGGCTACGCGCTGTCCCACGCCTACGGCGCTGCGTTCGACAACCCCGGCCTGCTCATCGCCGCGGTCGTCGGCGACGGCGAAGCGGAAACCGGGGCGCTGGCCACCAGCTGGCACTCCAACAAGTTCATCAATCCCGCCAAGGACGGCGTGGTGCTGCCCATCCTGCACCTCAACGGCTACAAGATCGCCAACCCGACCGTGCTGGACCGCATCCCGCAGGAGGAGTTGCGCTCGCTGATGGTCGGGTACGGCCACAACCCGTACTTCTTCGAAGCCACCGAAGACGGCAACCATGCCGATGACCACCGCCGGTTCGCCCGCCTCCTCGACGACGTGCTCGATGAGATCGCCGCGATCAAGGCCCGGGCTTCCGCCGGCGACGATGCAGAGCGAAGCGATGAGGAGGAGCGGCGCAACGGCACCGCCGGCGACGGCACCGGCGGCGACGAGACTCGACCGAGCTGGCCGATGATCGTCTTCCGCCACCCGAAGGGCTGGACCGGGCCGGCCCGCATCGACGGCAAGAAGACCACCGGTTCCTGGCGCGCCCACCAGGTGCCGCTGGCCAGCGCCCGCGACACCCCTGAGCATCTGCAGGTGCTCGCCGACTGGCTGGCGTCATACCGTCCGCACGAATTGTTCGACGAGACAGGCAAACTCAAGGATTCCATCGCGGCGCTAGCGCCTTCCGGCCACCTGCGGATGAGCGATAATCCGCACGCCAACGGCGGACTTTTGCTCAAGGATCTGCGACTGCCCGACTTCCGGGATTACGGTGTCGAGGTTCCCGCGCCCGGGGCCACCCTCGCCGAGGCCACCAAGGTTCTCGGCCACTGGCTGACCGACGTCGTGCGGCTCAATCCGGACAACTTCCGGATCTTCGGACCCGACGAGACGGCGTCCAACCGTCTGCAGGCCGTGTTCGAGGTGACCGACAAGCAGTGGGAGGCCGAGTTTTTCGGCCCCGAGGTCGACGAGCATCTGGCCCGGACCGGCCGGGTGGTCGAGATGCTGTCCGAACACCAGTGCCAGGGCTGGCTCGAGGGCTACCTGCTGACCGGCCGGCACGGCCTGTTCAACTGCTACGAGGCCTTCATCCACATCATCGACTCGATGTTCAACCAGCACGCCAAGTGGCTGAAGGTGACCAACGAGATCCCGTGGCGGCGTCCGGTGGCGAGCCTGAACTACCTGCTGTCCAGCCATGTCTGGCGCCAGGACCACAACGGGTTCTCCCATCAGGACCCCGGCTTCATCGACCACGTCGTCAACAAGAGCGCCTCGGTCGTGCGGGTATACCTGCCGCCGGACGCCAACACCCTGCTCTCGACCTACGACCACTGCCTGCGCTCGCGGCAGTACGTCAACGTCGTCGTGGCCGGCAAGCAGCCGCACCCGAACTTCCTGACCATGGACGAGGCCATTGCGCACTGCACCCGCGGCCTGGGCATCTGGGAGTGGGCCGGCACCGAAGTGCACGGATCGGCTCCCGACGTGGTTCTCGCAGCCGCCGGCGACGTACCGACACTGGAGGCGTTGGCCGCCGCTGACCTGCTGCGTCAGCACATCCCGGAACTGAAGGTCCGGTTCGTCAACGTGGTGGATCTGATGCGGCTACAGGACGAGAGTGAGCACCCGCACGGATTGTCCGATCGGGAGTTCGACATGGTTTTCACCGAGGACCGGCCGGTCATCTTCGCCTATCACGGCTATCCGTGGCTGATCCACCGCCTGGTTTACCGGCGCAGCAACGACAGCCGGATCCATGTACGCGGCTACAAGGAGGAGGGCACCACCACCACCCCGTTCGATATGGTGATGCTCAACGACCTGGACCGTTTCCACCTGGTGATCGACGTGATCGACCGGGTCCCGGGTCTGGGATCGAACTATGCCGCGCTGCGCCAGCAAATGGTCGACAAACGGATACACGCCCGCCAGTACACCCGTGCGCACGGGGACGACATCCCCGAGGTGCGGGATTGGGTCTGGCCGGCAGCCCGCGGGATGCGGGCCGATTCGCGGATGGGTGCCACCGCCGCCACCGGTGGAGACAACGAATAGCCCGCAACAACGCGAATAACCTGCAACAACGCATCTGTGTTTGCAGGCGCAAGGGACTTCGAGTGGAGCCCGCGGCCGGCCCCCGTTAGGATCTTCGGAACGGCCGGAGTGCACCGGTCGCCCCTGACCGCCGAGGTGGATATGGCCCAGCCCTCCCCCGAACCGCAGCACGTCGAGGTCGCCGACCCGGTGCCCGCACTGCAGTTCCGGACCATCCACGGCTATCGCCGGGCTTATCGCATCGCCGGGTCCGGGCCCGCCCTGCTGCTCATTCACGGCATCGGCGACAACTCGACGGCCTGGGAACCGGTACACGCCCAGTTGGCTCGCAGGTTCACCGTGATTGCGCCGGACCTTCTCGGCCACGGCCAATCCGACAAGCCCCGTGCGGACTACTCAGTGGCCGCCTACGCCAACGGGATGCGCGACCTGCTCAGCGTGCTCGACATCGAGAAGGTCACCGTCATCGGCCACTCACTCGGCGGCGGCGTGGCGATGCAGTTCGCCTACCAGTTCCCGCAGCTGGTGGAGCGCTTGATCCTGGTCGGCGCCGGAGGGGTGACCAAGGATGTCAACATGGCCCTCCGGCTGGTCTCCCTGCCGGTCGGAGGCGAGGCGATCGCCCTGCTGCGCCTGCCGATGGTGCTTCCGGCCCTGGAGTCCGTCGGCCGCCTGCTGACCACCTTCGCCGGGTCCACCGGCGTGGGCCGCGACATCCCCAATCTCATGCGCATCCTCGCCGCCCTACCCGAGCCGACCGCCTCGGCGGCGTTCACCCGCACCCTGCGGGCGGTGGTGGACTGGCGCGGCCAGGTCGTCACCATGCTGGACCGCTGCTACCTGACCGAGTCCGTTCCCGTCCAATTGGTGTGGGGCGAACAGGACGTCGTCATCCCAGTCAGCCACGCCCACATGGCGCACGCGGCCATGCCCGGTTCCCGACTCGAGGTGTTCCCGAATTCCGGACACTTCCCGCATCACGACGACCCACAGCGTTTCATCAACCTCGTCGAGGACTTCATCGACTCATCCCCCCCTGCCGACTACGACCACGACGCCCTGCGGGAACTGCTCTGCAAGGGCAGCACCCGCAACGCACTGTCGCAGTCCGACGAGGAGATGGGCGCGCGCATCCTCGTACTCGGCGCACTGGAGCACGACGAGCGCAGCGCAACCTGATTCCCACCCCACGACCGCCCTGGCAATGAGAAGGTGTTTACCTATCGTTAACCCGCGGTCGAGGGAGTCGGGCCATGCTCGAAGTAGCCGAAGTCGGCAACCAGGTCGGTAAAGAGGAATACAACGCCGCCATCCCGGACCTGCGCGTCGGACTGATCAACGCCCAGTACGACCTGCGCCACGCGAACTTCCCGGTCATCATCTGGATCGCCGGCGACGACCGGCTCGCCGCCAACGAACTGGTGAACCGGCTCAACGAGTGGATGGACTCCCGCTACGCCGACACCCGGGTGTTCGCCGATCCCACCGACGAGGAGGATCAGCGGCCGCACCTCTACCCGCTGTGGCGCTCACGGCCCCCCAAGAGCAGGGCGGCCTTCTTCGTCGGCGGCCTCATGCGGGCGGC
>JAGQTO010000180.1 GCA_020439025.1 Mycobacterium sp.
AAGTGCATCGGCTGCCACACCTGCTCGGTGACCTGCAAGCAGGCCTGGACCAACCGGGCCGGCACCGAGTACGTGTGGTTCAACAACGTCGAAACCCGCCCCGGCCAAGGCTATCCGCGCACCTACGAAGATCAGGAGCGCTGGCGCGGCGGCTGGATACGCGATCGAAAGGGGCGGCTGCGGCTGCGCGACGGCGGCCGGCTGCACAAGCTGCTGCGGATCTTCTCCAACCCGAAGCTGCCCAGTATCGACGACTACTACGAGCCGTGGACCTACGACTACGAGAACCTCATCAACGCGCCGCTCGGTGAACAGATGCCCGTCGCGCCGCCGCGCAGCCTGATCAGCGGCAAGCCGATGAAGGTGTCGTGGTCGGCGAACTGGGACGACAACCTGGCCGGCTCGCCCGAGATAGTGCCCGGCGACCCGATCCTGAAGAAAGTCAGCGAACAGGTCCGCCTCGAGCTCGAACAGACCTTCATGTTCTACCTGCCGCGGATCTGCGAGCACTGCCTGAACCCGTCGTGCGTGGCGTCGTGCCCGTCCGGGGCGATGTACAAGCGCACCGAGGACGGCATAGTGCTCGTCGATCAGGACCGCTGCCGCGGCTGGCGCATGTGCGTGTCTGGATGTCCCTACAAGAAGGTGTATTTCAACCACAAGACCGGCAAGGCCGAGAAGTGCACGCTGTGCTACCCGCGGCTCGAGGTCGGCCTGCCCACCGTGTGCTCCGAGACGTGCGTGGGCCGGCTGCGCTACCTGGGGCTGGTGCTCTACGACGTGGACCGGGTGACCGAAGCCGCGTCAGTGGTAGACGAGAAGGATCTGTATGAGGCGCACCGGCAGATCCTGCTCGACCCGACCGATCCGGAGGTCATCGCCGGGGCGCGCGCGGAGGGCATCTCCGATGAGTGGATCGAGGCCGCGCAGCGCTCGCCCGTGTACGCGTTGATCAACACCTACAAGGTCGCGCTGCCGCTGCATCCGGAATTCCGGACCGTTCCGATGGTGTGGTACATCCCTCCGCTGTCGCCGGTGGTCGACGCCGTCAGCCGTGACGGTCACGACGGGGAGGAGCTCGGCAACCTGTTCGGAGCGCTGGAGGCGCTGCGCATTCCCATCCAGTATCTGGCCGAGTTGTTCACCGCCGGCGACACCACGGTGGTGGAGGGGGTGTTGCGCCGGCTGGCCGCGATGCGGTCCTACATGCGCGATATCAATCTTGGCCGCGAAACACAGCCGCATATTCCGCAGGCGGTCGGGATGACCGAAGAGCAGATGTATCAGATGTACCGTTTGTTGGCGCTGGCGAAATATGAAGAGCGGTACGTGATTCCCACCGCGTACGCCGCTGAAGGCAAGCAGCTCGAAGAATCCGCCTGCTCATTGTCGTTCGACGGCGGGCCGGGCATGTACGAGTCCGGTCCGTTCGGTGAGGCCAGCGGCGGCCCGGTGCCGGTGGCGGTGGAGACGTTCCATGCGCTGCGGCAACGGCAGACCGACGAGGGGATGGCCGCCAACGCCGAGCACCCGTCGCGAGTGAACCTGCTCAACTGGGACGGCCGCGGTGTACCCGACGGCATATTCCCCGGCGGGCACGGCAACGGGAAGGCGCCACGCTGATGAAGCTGCTGACCCGCGCCCCGAAGCAGACGCTGCAGGACCGATTGATATGGCAGTCGGCCTCACTGCTGCTGGCCTACCCCGACGATCGGTGCGCCGAGCGACTCGACACCGTGGAGCGCCTCCTGAATCAGGTCACCGGCGGGGCGGGCGAACTGCTGGCCCTGACCGCGGCGACGCTGCGGGCATCCGATCCGCTGCGCGCGGCCGCCGACTACGTCGAAACCTTCGACCTACGGCGCCGTACGACGATGTACCTGACGTACTGGACCGCCGGTGACACCCGCAACCGCGGCAGCGAAATGCTGGCGTTCGCAGCGGCTTACCGTGCCGCCGGTGTTGATCCGCCTCGCGATGAGGCACCGGATTATCTGCCGGTGGCGCTGGAGTTCGCCGCCACCGTCGACCCCGACGCCGGGCGGCGATTGCTCACCGAGCACCGGGTGCCGATCGACGTGCTGTGCACGGCATTGACGGACATGGATTCGCCGTACGCGCACACCGTCGCCGCGGTGTGCCAGACGTTGCCGGCGGCCACCGACCGCGATGTGCAACGCGCGCGGCATCTCACGCAAGCCGGGCCGCCTGCCGAAGCCGTTGGGCTGCAACCGTTCACGTTGACCGTGCCGCCTCGGCGGCCCGAAGGAGACCGGTGAGATGCTGGGCGAAGCCTTTTGGAACACGGTGCCGTATGTGACGCTGGCCATCGTGGTGGTCGGCACCTGGTGGCGATACCGCTACGACAAATTCGGCTGGACCACCCGCTCCTCGCAGCTCTACGAGTCACGACTGTTGCGAATCGGCAGTCCGATGTTTCACTTCGGCATCCTTGTCGTCGTCGCCGGCCACGTCATCGGCCTGCTGATCCCGGAGTCCTGGACCGCCGCAATCGGGATGAGCGAGCACGCCTACCACGTGCAGGCCGTGACGCTCGGCACGATCGCGGGGATCACCACCCTGGCCGGCGCCGCGCTGCTGATCTACCGACGCCGCACCCGCGGACCGGTGTTCATGGCCACCACCGTCAACGACAAGATCATGTACGTCGTGTTGGTGCTGGCCATCGTCGCCGGCCTCTACGCCACGGCGCTGGGTTCGGGCGTCGTCGGCGAGGCCTACAACTACCGCGAATCGGTGTCGGTGTGGTTCCGCTCCATCTGGGTGCTGCAGCCCCGCGGTGACCTGATGGCCGAGGCGCCGCTGTATTACCAGCTGCACGTGATGATCGCGTTGGTGTTGTTCGCGCTGTGGCCATTCAGTCGACTGGTGCACGCGTTCAGTGCACCAATCGGCTATCTGTTCCGGCCCTACATCGTCTACCGCAGTCGCGAGGTGGCAGCGAAGGACGAGTTGGTGGGGTCGCACCCGCGGCGGCGAGGCTGGTGACGCCATCTGATCGCATCGTTAACGAAATGCGGGACCGACGCGCACGCTGCCGGTGTGGGCCCCGTGACGGGTCATGTGCTCATGGTCGGGTAGTTCGGCAATTCGAAGTCGTCGCGCACGCTTCGGGTGAGGAGCAGCTCGGCGAGCGGACGGAAGTTCATCGTTCTCATGGCCAGGTTGCGAAACCAGATGCCCAGCCTCGTCTGTGTCGCGAAGACAGGAAGATATTTCTGGGCGGCGCCTTGTTTGGCTTCGACAAAATGGCGCAGTCGCGTCTCGTAGGCGTCGAAAGCCCGCCGGTAATCCCCACGGGCACAAGCGAGTTCGCCCGCTAGCACATAGGCCTCTGTCATCGCCAGACCGGTGCCCTCGCCGGCCAGCAAGGAGACACAGGCGGCTGCGTCGCCGACGAGCGCGGTCCGGCCACGCGACCAGCGGTCCAGCCGGATTTGGCTGACGACATCGAAGTACAGATCATCGACGCCGTCCAGCGCTGTAAGGATGTGGGGGCATTCCCAGCCTGCAGCACCGTATTCGCGGCGCAGAATCTCCTTGCGCGCCTCAACGTTGCCGGGGTCGGCGGCGTGGCTAGAGCGGAACACGAACAGAAACAAGGTGCGATCGCCCCGCAGGGTAAACCGTCCGATAGATCGACCCGGCTCGCTGTAGGTCACGTAGACCAGGTCATCGCGGGGCCGATACGTCTCGACAACACAGGCGGCGACCCGGCAGCCCAAATAGTGTTCGACGTCTGACTCGGGCCCGAACGTCAGGCGACGCACGTTGGAGTGCAACCCGTCGGCACCGATGACGAGGTCAAAATCCCGGGACTTGGCTTGGGCGAAGCTGACATTCACGCCGTCGGGGTGTTCGTTGATGGCGGTGATGGAATCACCGAAGATCGTTTCGACGTCGTCTTCTATGGTGGCGTAGATGGTGGCGGCCAGGTCCCCGCGCGGCAGGCTGGTGAAACCGGCGCCAGTTGCGCGCCGGAAAGCGTCGACGCCCACGCTGGCTCGCACTTGATTGTCGGGCCCGACCGAGCGGATCGACTGCACCTGGTAGCCGGCCTCGCGGATGGCCGCCTCGATCCCCATCAGTTGCGCGACGCGGTAGCCCACTCCCCAGAAGTCGATCACGTAGCCGCCGGTGCGAAAGTGCGGCGCTCGCTCGATCAATGTCGGCTCGTGGCCGCTTCGGTGCAGCCAGTGCGCGAGCGCCGGCCCCGCCACACCAGCTCCGCTGATCGCAATTTTCAAAGCCTCAGCTCCTCTGACCGATCAGATAGCGATGTTATCGATGACCACTAAAGCGTCCTCGATACCAACCCGCCGACTGGAATGCATGTGCGGGGAGTAACAAGTTCAGCCCACCAATAATGCGTCGAGTTCGCTTGCGTCGACGCCTCGCAGCCGGCGGTGCATCGCTTTGGCGATTCTGGCGGCCTGGATCGCCGCGCGTTCCGCGACAGGACCGTGGTACTTCTCGTCGATGGCGGCATTCCACAGTTGTAGCCAGCGCACAAAGTGGTTGGCGGACAATGGATGCCGATCGTGAAGCCGCCGATGAACCACCAGGGCGCTGCCGTGGTAGAGCCCCGCGCGGAACAGGACGGTCTCCCAGAAGTCGCACATCACCGCAAGATGCGACTCGAGCCCCTTCGCCCGTAACTCGATGAACGGTTCGGCGAGGACATCGTCGACGAACACCCGGCCGTAGAAGCGCCGCAACAACTCCTCCACGTCAGCACGGCTGGCCAGATCCGTCATAGGTCGCCCGATTTGCGCGCGACGATGGCCACGGCGGTCA
>JAGQTO010000181.1:0-16563 GCA_020439025.1 Mycobacterium sp.
CGTGGCCGAAGCTGGGCGCGCCGGCGCCCGACAAGCCGAACCGTATCGTCCAGCTGGCCGATACCGTTCGCGCCTACATGCCCTGGGGCTGAATCGACCGTGACTAGCGATTTCCCGCACGCATCGGCACTGGAAGGCATCCGGTTCACCGCCCGGATCGGCGTACCCAACGTCCTGCAGGGGCTGTTCAACAAGCGGGAGCTGCCGACCAAGGTGGCTTCCGCCGTGGGTGCCGACTATCTGGGCTACCGGCTGGTCGAAGGTTTGGTCAAGACCTACGGCCCGGGTCCGTTCTATGTTCGGATCGCCAAGGACGAGGCGCTTCTGGTTCATCACCCCGATGACCTGAAGTTCGTCCTCGGCGGCTCCCCGGATCCCTTCGCCTCCGACCCGGAGCCGAAGAAGAACGGGATGTCCGCTTTCCAGCCGGACGCCCTGACCATCTCCCGGGGCGACCTTTGGGCACAGCGTCGGCAGTTCGCCGACGCTGTGCTCGAGCCCGGGAAGCCGCTGCACAGTCTGGCCAAGTCGTTCCTGGCGGTGGCTGCCGAGACTGCCGCCGAACTCGTCGGCGAGGCGGTGGACTACCACGTCATCGACGCCGCCTTCCAGCGGATGACCCGGCGCATCGTGCTGGGCGATCAAGCCGCCGATGACACCCGGCTGACCGAGATCCTCAGCGAACTGATGTCGCAGGGCAACAAGATGCCCGGCGAGCCGGGGCCTCAGTACCCCGAACTCATCGGAATGATCGAGGGCCATCTCGCCAAGGCCGAACCGGGCAGCCTTGCCGCGGAGATCGCCAAGGCCCCGGAGCCACCGGGCGGTGCCGCCGGCCAGGTGATCCACTGGCTGATGGCCATGGGTGACACCCTCTCGGCGAACACGCTGCGTGCTCTGGCCGCCTTGGCCTCGCACCCCGAACAGCAGGCCGAGGTCCGTCGGGAGATCGCCGCGGCCGATATCGGGACTCCCAAGGGAGTGGCATCGCTGACCTACCTGGCCGGCTGCCTGCTCGAGGCCATGCGACTGTGGCCGACCACCGGGATGTTCGCCCGAGTGACGACCCGCGACGTTGAGTTTCCCAACGGTTCCGTGCTGCCCGAGGGCACCCAGGTGGTGATCTATAACGTGTTCAACCACCGCAACCGGAAGCTGATCCCGTACGCCGACCGGTTCTCGCCTGGCGAGTGGGTGACCGGGACCGCCAGTGAGGACTGGTCATTCAACTTCATGAGCCACGGGCCGCAGGTCTGCCCGGGCTACGGGATGTCGGTCTTCCTCGGCCAGGCGGTGATGGCGAACATGATCACCGCCGGGGAGTTGTCGCTCAGCGGAGCCCGGCTGGAAGCCGGCAAGCCGATGCCGCACAGTCTGGATCTGTTCGGGTTCCGGGTCAGCGTCACTCCGACGGCGTGAGCGCCGACCACGTGAGTTGGGGCCACCTGAGTTACCCGAAACCGCTGTCCGGATTTCCACTGTGGGCTATTAACTGGGTATGACGACCACAACCGAGCACCTCCAGCGGGCACTCGACGGACGCTGGCGCGACACCAAGAACATGATCCGCCAGAAGCTGTCCTTGGAGATCTTCCGCCCGCACTTCACCCCGACCAAGTCGGTCGCCCGGACTCGGGTGAACGAGCAGCTGAAGATCATCGCCGCCGCCGGCGCGGCCGAGGACGGCTTCCAGAAGGGCCACGGCGGCACCGGCGATGTGGGCGCGGCGGTCACCAAGATCGAGATGCTGGCCATGTCGGACTTGTCCCTGATGGTCAAGGCCGGGGTGCTGTGGGGGCTGTTCGGCGGAGCGGTCGAGAACCTGGGTACCGAACGTCACCACGAGACCTACGTCCGCCCGCTCATCACGCTGGACCTGCTGGGTTGCTTCGCGATGACCGAGACCGGCCACGGTAGCGACGTCCAGAATCTGGAGACCACCGCCATCTACGACCCGGACACCGAGGAGTTCGTCATCAACTCCCCGACTCCGGCCTCGCGCAAGGACTACCTCGGCGGCGCCGCCGAGAGCGCCACGGTCGCAGCGGTATTCGCCCAGCTCATCACACTGGGTCACAACCACGGGGTGCACTGCATCATGGTTCCGATCCGGGATGCCGACGGCAACGACCTACCCGGCGTGACCACCTCGGACTGCGACTACAAAGGCGGTCTGCCCGGCGTCGACAACGGCCGGATCATGTTCAACCAGGTGCGCGTACCGCGGGAGAACCTGCTCAACAAGTTCGCCGACGTTGCTCCCGACGGCACCTACACCTCACCGATCGAGAACCCCAACCGGCGCTTCTTCACCATGCTGGGAACGCTGGTCCGGGGTCGTGTCACGGTCGGCGGAAGCGCCGCTCAGGCAGCGCGGGTGGCGCTTGACATCGCGGTGCGGTACGCCCTGCAGCGCACCCAGTTCAAGGCTCCCGGCGAGGACCGCGAGGTGCCGATCATGGACTATCTGGTGCACCAGCGACGGCTGCTGCCCTACATCGCACAGTCCTACGCGCTGCAGTTCGCCCAGAACCAGTTGGTCGCCACGCTGCACGATCAGGAGACGGCCGCGGTCCGCGACATGGAGGCCCAGCGTGAACTTGAGGCCCATGCCGCCGGGTTGAAGGTGGTTAGCACCTGGCACGCCAGCGCCGCCATCCAGGAGGCCCGGGAGGCCTGTGGCGGCGCCGGGTACCTCGCCGAGAACCGGCTGGTCGAGCTGCGCGCCGACACCGACGTGTTCACCACCTTCGAGGGCGACAACCACGTCCTGCTGCAACTGGTGGCCAAACACCTCCTCACCAGTTACAACGACGACATCAAGAGTATGAGCCCGTTCGAGTGGGTGCGATTTGCCACCAACTACGCCGGCGGCCGGGTCTCCAGGCGCACCGCGGCCGGGCAGATCATGCAGCGCATCCTCGACAACCGCGAGGACAACGATGTCGAAGGCAGCCTGTTCAACCGCGGCACCCAAGCCAAGATGTTCGAGGACCGCGAAGAGTACCTGCTGTCCTCCCTGGCCCGGCGGCTGCAGCGGAGAGCGAAGACGATGTCGCCGTTCGACGCCTTCAACTCCGTTCAGGACCACGTGATGCACCTGGCCCGGGCCCACACCGACCGGGTGGTTCTCGAGGCCTTCATCGCCGGCGTGGAGTCCTGCGAGGACCCGGAGGCTCGGCGCATCCTGGAACTGGTGTGCGACCTGTACGCACTGACCGTGATCGAGGCGGACAAAGCCTTCTTCCTGGAACACCGGCTGCTCTCTACCGAGCGAGCGCGAGCGGTGAACAACGGGATCAACGAGCGCTGCCGCAATCTGCGCCCCTACGCGGAAGTCCTGGTCGACGCGTTCGCCATCCCCGAGCAGCTGCGATATGCGGAGATGCTGCATCCTGAGCTCATCCCGGCAGCCGGCTCGTGAACCTCGTCGAGGAGATCATCGACTGGCTCTACACCGAGAAACTCCGGGTCGACGAGCAGTGGTCCTATCTGCTGCCGACCGGCTTCAGCTGGTGGGCAGACCAGTACGCGCAGACCGTCGAGATGGTCCGGGAGGAGAAGGGACCAAGCGGCGAGACCGGGTACCTGCTCTGCGTGCGAACCGAGTTGCTGCGGGACCTGGACCTGACCGATGCCGCGCTGGCCGAGATCAACAGACTCCCGATGCGCTGCGCCTCGTTGTCCGGGCCGGTCTACGACGCCGAGGCCCGCCGGTTGGATCTGTGGTCCCTGATCCGGGTGACCGACGACAACGGCGGCTGGATCCGTTTCCTGCTCGCGGCCGCTGCGATCACCCAACTCGCCGAGGCCCGGGTCCTTGCCCCGGTACTCGCCGACGCCACCAACGCCACGGCGGCGACCAGCGACCACCCGGAAAGCGGGCGTCGGCCCACCCCCGACGAGATGGCCTTCGCCGCAGCGGTTTTCGCCAACTCCGGCGATGAGCCCTGCGCCTGGAGCGAGGCGGAGTTCCGCGAGACGGTCGCCGAGTGCATGAACCGTCCGCCCGCACGGACGGCCACCGCCGGCCCGACCGGCTTCACCGTCGAGTTCCCGTTCGGGAAACAGAACTCGCTGTGCCGGGTCTCCGGGGATCAGCCGCACCCGCTCTACGGCAACGGCCTGCTGGTGCTGCAGCGTTTCCCCGTCCCGGTCGAATCCGAGACCGAGGGCATCAAACTGGCGCTGTCACTCAATACCGCCGACCTGACCCACCGGATGACCGGCTACGGCCTGGGCAGCTACGTCTACGCCGACCGGGCCATCCACTTCACCGCGTTCATCCCCAACGCACTGCACAAGCCCGGGCTGTTGGCCAACCTCTACTATTCCTGCGCTGCCCGCGCCCAGGCGATGGAGTCGAGGTTCGCCGAGGGCGGCTGGGACGGCGACGCCTACTCCCTGGATCCCGACGTCCTCGCCCACCGCCGCCAGCAGCGGCAGGCGACCGCACCGGCTGTCGAGCGCCCCATGCGGGGCTGCCCGATGGCACGCGCCCAATCAGGAGGTGGCTGACGTGCCCAAACCGATAGACCTCAAAGGAGCAGCAGTCGCGATCACCGGCGCCGCACGGGGAATCGGCTACGCGACCGCGCGGGCGTTCGTCGCCGAGGGCGCGCGGGTGTACATCGGAGACCTCGACGCCGATCTTGCCAAGGCGTCGGCGAAGGAACTCGGCTGCACCGGCGCCGGAGTCGACGTTCGGTCGCGGGAGTCCTTCGCCGACTTCCTGGCCGGTATCGACTCCCCGCTGGAAGTCCTGGTCAACAACGCCGGCATCATGCCGGCCGGCCGTTTCGTCGACGAGCCGGATGCGGTCACCGATGCGATCGTGGACGTCAACCTCAACGGAGTGCTGCGCGGGACCAAGCTGGTGCTGCCGGGGATGCTCGAGCGCGGATCGGGACACATCGTCAACGTGGCCTCCTATCTCGGCGAGGTCCCGGCCGCCGGACTGGCCACCTACTGCGCCAGCAAGCACGCCGTCGTCGGCTTCAGCGAGGCGTTGCGCGACGAACTGGCCGATACCGGGGTCACGGTCACCACTGTGCTGCCCTCGGCGGTGCGCACCGATCTGGTTTCCGGGGTCAAGCTCGGCGGGATGCTGCCGACCGTCGACCCCGAGGACATCGCCAAGGCCATCGTCGCGACCTGCAAGGGCCGGCCCGCAGTGGTCGCGGTCCCGGGCTGGATGCGCAGTTACGAGGCGGTCGCAGCCCTGGTGCCCGACAAGATGGTCGGAGCCATCCGCGGGCGACTGACCCGCGACCGGGTGCTGCGTTCTCTCGACACGGCCGCACGTGCGGGCTACGACGAGCGAATCCGGCGCGACGCCGAGTCCCGGCAACCGAAGAAGTCCTGAACCGCCTGTGACCGCGGCGCGCCTGCTCTCGGTCAACGTGACCGCCGACCTCCACGAGGGGGCGGCCTGGACCGGCGCGCAGGGGCGCAGCGGTATCGACAAGCGACCCTTCGACGGCCCGCGCCTGCTGGCCGGCGATGCGGTACAGGGCGATTCGGTGATCAATCGCAAGCATCACGGCGGGCCCTGGCAGGCCGTCTACGCCTACGCCCGCGAGGACGCCGACTGGTGGGAGACCCGGTTGGGGATCGACATTCCCTCTGGCAGTTTCGGGGAGAACCTCACCACCGCCGGAGCAGACCTCACCAACGCGGTCATCGGCGAGATCTGGCGCGTCGGGAGCGCGACACTGCGTGTCACCGTGCCCCGCATTCCGTGCCGGACGTTCGCCGGTTTCTGGGGGCGGTCCGATTTGGTGAAGCTTTTCACCGCCGCCCGCCGTCCCGGGGCCTATCTGCGCATCCTCGACGAGGGCGAGGTGCGGGCCGGTGACGCCATCGAGGTCGTCGAGTGCCCCACCGACTCACCCACTCTCGCCCAGGCGTTCGCCTGCCGAACCGGAGACCGCAGCCAAATCGAATTGCTTAGGCGCGCAACGGATCTTCCGCCAGACTGGCAGAAGTGGCTGGCCACTGCAACATCGGGGTAACGGTCGCCAGCACGCCGCGGCCACGGGCGGATCCCCTGGGAATTTGACAGTCGCGCCACCAGCCTAAACCTTAGCCTAGCCTCAGTTAGGTAACCCTCAAGGAGGTCCTTGGTGATGCGATGACACCGCACCGGCCCGGCCCTTCGCGCCCGCGCGCTGATGTTGGCCATCCCCGCAGTGGACGGTCAGAGCGCTCTCGGCCTCCCCGGTGTCGCCCAGCCGCAGGCCGCCGGTCATGCGGGGCGGCGAAGCAGGCGCTGACTGATACGGCCAGGTCAACGCCCATAGTCGGCGTGCCGAAACACTTCCAGAACTGCTCACCCGGGTAGCTCGGATTTTCGGTCCGGATATCGATGACGGTCTGCCTGATGACCAAATCCACATCGCAGAACTTGGCGGCTGAGGAAATTCTGCGAGGACTAGCGTAGACGGAATGGGTTTGTTCAGCCATGAGGAGTTCCGGGACCCGGCCCACGGAGCTGCCAGCGGCACTGGCGGTGGGACTGTTGCTAGGGGCCAGAGTCCTGAGTTGGAAGAGTTCAGGATAGATGGTCCTGCGGTGGTGGGTCCGGGGTTGCCGCCCGAGGATGGTTCGTGCGGTCAGTTCGCTGTCCAGTTTCACGTGACTACGTCAATGCTGCTCGGGTTGAAGCGGATCGCGGATGCGCGCGGAGTGAGCGTGCCGGAGGTGTGCCGGCAGGTGATCGGCGTCTTCGTCGCCCAGCAGGAGGGCGAGTTGGGTGCGCTTCTTGCTGCGGAGGCCGAGGCGGCTGGTTATCGGCCGAGTCTGGGTCAGGGGTAAGTCGCGGTGGTTTTTTCGTCGGCGATGGCGGCGCCGGGGTGGCACGGGGTGTTTGTCCGTGTGGGGCAACGGCAGGGTGGACGCCACCACGGGCCACGGCGGCCGCGCACGAGACCCGGGTCGCAGTGGTGGCGGAATGCGGGTCGGTTTGCGCGGGGCGGCGCTGACGCTCGTTGGCGCCCTGGCGGGCTGCGCCGCGACGCCGCCATTGCCCACCGCTCTGGACCAGCAGCCCCCTGAACTCGTGAGCGCCTTCTTCGGTCTGGACGACTCGCTGCCTTCCCAGTCCATCGCCATCTGTCCCGAGGCGCCGGGGAGGGACGGCATGCCGGTGACCTTCTCCCGGCGGGTGGTAGGCAGCGGAATTCAGGGCGCGCGGGTCAACGCAGCAGCGTTTACCGTCGTGACCCGGTCCAGGCAACAGATGACGCCGGTCGGCCGGCCATCCGACCCGGCGAGCGACACACGGTTCTGCTCGTCGGAGATTTTGGCGATCCGGTCGACGACCCTCCGGCCCTAGTTGTGGTTAGCGGCCACCTCCCCCTCGAGGGCGGTGCGGACGGCCTCGGCCTGGCCGTAGGCGTCACTCCACTGGAGGCCGGGCCGTCGATCGTGCTGGCCATGAGTTACCCCGGCGGGGGCCGCGACCACGACTGCCCGGAGGGAACGAGCCAGGTCGTCGAGGTGGTTTGGTCCGGTGGGGTCGTTCCCGGACCGGGGCAGACGCCAGAAAGCCACCGCGAGATGTACTCGGTGACGACAGTGGCCGGCGAGGTGAAACCGATCGCTCTGGGCGACGTCGGCGACAACGACAACTACGAACGGCTGTGTCGAGGAACCGATTCGCCCGCGGTCAGGGTGAGTGCCGCCGAAAGCATCCTGCAGGACCCTAGGGGCGACCTCAATCCCCCGAACTCGTTGAATGTGGCGCGATAGCGTCGCTGGGGCGGAACTGATGCGGCCATCGCCGAAGTTCCGGTCCAACTCCTCGACCGACAGCGCGGCGATGCCGAGTTCCCGCTGGTGGATGAGTCTGGCCAGGCCTTCCATCTGACCGCAGAGCTTCGCAACGTCGTAGTCCGGGCAGTCTCGGCGCTCTGTGCGGGCGAAGCGGTGACGCTGGAGCCGCTTCGCCAGCTGCTGTCCACCCAGGAGGCAGTCAATCTGCTGGGCATATCCCGGCCGGTGTTGGTCAAGCTGTTGAAATCCGGCGAGATCGGCTTTACCAAACCCGGTCGCCACCGTCGCGTTCAACTGCGAGACCTGCTCGGCTACCAGCGTCAGCTCCACGAGCGTCGGCGTGCCGAGCTCGCGGGGATGACCGCCGAGGACGCCGAGGACGGCGCGTATCGGACCATCAATGGCTTCACGGAGACTCGCTGAGACGTGGCGAGAATCCGGGTTGTGCTGGATGAATGCGTGCCGCTGCCCTACCAACTCGCCGACCTCCTCCTTCGGCTCGCCGACGCGGAGTTGCGCGAGCCCCTGTGATCCTCACTGGCGATGAACCACCCTGTGCCACATCGGCATCTATTCGCCGCCGGCGCCGGATCAACTCGCAGTGATAGCGTCGATGTCAAAGTGCTGTCATTGACAGCATTCCGGGAAAGGAGCCGGCATGGCCACAGTTACCGTGAGGAATCTCCCGGACGAGGTTCATCGCGCGCTTCGCGTTCGCGCAGCAACGCACGGCCGAAGCACCGAGGCCGAAATCCGCGACATCCTCGAATCCGCGGTTCGCCCTCCTGATCGGCCTCGCCTGGGCACGGCCTTGGCCGAGTTGGGCCGCCGCGTCGGGTTGACCGATGACGACATCGCAGCCTTCGAGCAGGCGCGCCACCAGCCCCCGGCTGAGCCCGTGCGGTTCGCATGATCGTCTTGGATATCAGCGTCGTTTCCGAGGCCATGAAAGCGGCACCGAATCCCGCCGTGCTGGCGTGGCTGGACGAGCAGGCAGCCGAAACCCTGTACCTGTCCAGCGTGACCCTCGCCGAGCTCCTTTTCGGCATTGGCGCCCTGTCATCCGGCCGGCGCAAGGATGTGCTAACTCAGACGCTGCGCGGCCTGCTGAGGCTGTTCGGAGACCGGGTGCTCGCCTTCGATACTGACGCCGCCCGGCACTACGGCGAGTTGGCCGTCAAAGCCCGAGCCGCCGGCAAGGGCTTCCCCACCCCGGATGGCTACATCGCCGCCATCGCGGCCGTCCGCGGGTTCACCGTCGCCACCCGCGACGTTGCGCCGTTTCAGGCTGTAGGCCTCGATGTCATCAATCCTTGGGATGCACCGCAGTGAGATCGGTGGGCATCGACAGAATCCCCACGCGACGCTGAACTTCCTCCGCACAGTTCCCCAAGCTCGTGGACCGATTTGTGTTGAGCTGGCGGCAGTTTCCGCCCGCTCGTCGACTTCGCCGAGATCACGTGGGACGGGAACCACTCAAGCCTCAACCACTGATTTGAGGCGAGCTCGAACGCCTGGTCAATCGTGGTGGTCCCGGCTGGGATCGAACCAGCGACCTTCCGCGTGTGAAGCGGACGCTCTCCCACTGAGCCACGGGACCGGATGGGCATCACAACAGGCTGATACCGCGGGGGAACCCTAGCATGCGGCGGGCTTTTAACCCGAAAACGCGTCTTCCCACAGGGGATTTGTGAGCTCCGCCAAGGTCGGCTATTGTCGTCCTTCGCGACGGGCTTCGGTCTCGCTCGACGCGTGCGGATGTAGCGCAGTTGGTAGCGCATCACCTTGCCAAGGTGAGGGTCGCGGGTTCGAATCCCGTCATCCGCTCGAGGGTGCAACTGGCATCAAACCCCAACGGTGGAGTGGCCGAGTGGTGAGGCAACGGCCTGCAAAGCCGTGCACACGGGTTCGATTCCCGTCTCCACCTCCGAGTTTCCGCCCGCGCGATTAGCTCAGCGGGAGAGCGCTTCCCTGACACGGAAGAGGTCACTGGTTCAATCCCAGTATCGCGCACCAGCATCACCGCAGTTCAGCGATAGTTTTGCGCCGAATCACCACTCCGGTGGGGCCATCGTCGGGCGACCGCTCAGTCGCGCTGCGAGCACAAGCCCGCAAGGTAGCTGGACGCCGAACCAGTGTCCCTCCGAAACGTCCTAGGGCATGGCGATCCTGCTGGAATCGAGATACCGCCCCACTGCAGCGGGGCGACTCACCGAACCCGAGCACGCGATTTTGCCCAGAAGCCTTTGGGCGATTAGTTTGATTGACCAAGATCCAGACTCGGGGCGGTAGTGGTGACTGACAACAATTTACGAGAGCGGTCAGACGCTCTGCGGCAGACGGCCGCCAATGAGTTGGCCACCCGTTTGAAGGGACTCGCCGACAGCCTTTCCGCTTCCGGAGGAAGCCCCCGGCGATTCTGGTACGGCAATGGCCGTATCAAACGTCGCTCACCCAGCGGGTTCCTTCTCGATACCGTCGGCCCACATTTGCTGCTGCCCGACGGGCGTCTTTGGCATCACCACTCCCGGCGCAACCCCGAAGGGATCTATTTCGATGCGCGGATCGATCACACGCGCGCCGCGCACGGTCCCATTTCGCTGGGCACTAGGCGATTCGCCTTCCTTGGTGCTGTTGTGCTCAAGTACAGCTTCGGATATCTCGATCACGAGGACGAGCAGGACGTTGCCCAAGGCGCATCCGACGCTGCCGTCGGTACGCTGTGCGCCATCGCCGGCCATGCCAATTTGCCCCGCTATGTGGACGCCGACACCGCCTTCGCCGATATCGCGCGCACCCTTTCTGCAAAACCACCGCAGACTCCCTGAAGGCCACGGTCCGCGACGCTAGCCCCAAGGTGACGGCGCCGTTTTAGCTAATCCGCCCCATCGTGACCCCGCTTGGCTGTTCGGAAATACGAATCAACAGCCAGGCAATGCCCTGACCGATCCCGGGATGGGAAACGAACCGCGCGTTGGCCCCCAGACATACCGAATTCGAGCACACCCCAACGGTCGCCGGCGTCGCCGCGACATGGTTGCCGATGACATAGCCAATCGCCGGGATCGGAAAGGGCAGATCGCTCCAGCGTTTGGACCCCACGAGGCCATAATCGAGATCAAAGCGATCCGGCCAAGCCCGACCAAGACCGTTGCACGTGGTCGGGCATCATGGAGCAGTGGCCCGACGACTTTCGGCCCTAGGCGGACGTCGGGACGGGGGGTTTCGATGGTGACAACGCGCCGCGATGCGTGGCGGAAGAAAGGACTCTTCGATGAACTCACGTGAGATGTCACGTCGGATCGGCCTGCTGCTGGGCGGGGCCGCGATTGTCGGGATGGCCGCCACCAGCGCCGGCTGCAGCAAGGAGGAGGAGAAGCCGACCAAGACGCCGGAGCCGACCAAGAGTTCGGTTGCGCCCTCGCCGTCGGCCAGTTCGCCGGCACCGCCCCCCAGTGGCGCGCCGGTGTCCCCGACCGAGAAGGCCCCGACCCTTACGCCGGGAGGCCCCAACTCGTTCACTCCGTCGGTCCTAGCGCCGAAGGCGCCGACCGCGCTGCCCGGCAATGTGATCACCGGCGGCGGATAACTCGACAGGGCAGGCCGCGACCACGGGCCAGATGCCGCGGATACTGAGCCGACGTGATCGACACGACATAAGAAATCCCCCATTTGTAACCCGTTTGGCCAACAATCGAACCGTCGGCCCGTCGAGCCAACCCCCCCGTGCCCGGCGGGCCGACCCCTGAGTTCGAGGTGACAGCTGACCGCAGCGCGGTCAGTCCTTGACCCACAGACAGTCGCCGGCGAGTTCTGCGTAGAACAGCCTCGGCAGCATCTGCGCCGACAGCGATTCTCCCTGCTCCCCCTTGGAAACCACCGGCTCGGCCAGGACGCCCGCCTCAACCACGGTGGTCTGGGTGACACTGCACACGGTTTCAGGGTCCAGCGGGGTGGCCGTCCACTGCCCCGAGGACAGGTTCGGGTTACGCATACCCTGACCGTGCAGTGTGATGGCGGGTCCGTAGCTCAGCCAGACGTCATTCGGCTCGAACGGGGTCTGCACCGCCACCCAGGAGGATGCCGAGCCGAACTGCTCCTGGCAGCGGACGTAGGTCTGCTCGTCGGGCAACAGCGTCATGGCGTCCACCTGGTCGGCCGGACATGCCGAACCCACCGCGGGCGGGTCCGACTCGGCGTGGGCCACCGCCGGAGCCAGTGCTACCGCGACAACAGCCACGGCGCAACAGACCACGCGAACCCGCGTCATGTTTACCTCCCGATTCACTCCAGGCTGAACCCGTTTCGAGTCCCGTTCCGACGCTATAGCGGCGTCACCAGGGATGTCGTCAACGGACGCCGGAATGTTGCAGATCCCGTTCAGCCGATGATCGGCAGGCGCCGCCGTCGGGCCAAGCGGTCCAACTCGGACTGCATGAGACGGCGGATCCGGCCGTCCACCTTCTCGACATCTGGATCATTTCCCCACTGACCCACCACGTCGATCGGTTCGAGCACCTGACTGAGGATCTCCGACGGCAGCGGCATGTTGACCGGGATCAGCACGCTCAGCCCGAACGGGAAACCGAACGACACCGGCAGGATGTCGGTACGCAGCAGACGCCGTTCCAGCTTGTCCAGACGAAGCGCCCGAGCCAGCCAGGTGCCCCGACTCAGATACATCTGAGTTTCCTGCCCGCCGATCGACACCACCGGGACGATCGGCGCCCCTGCCTGCACCGCACTGGTGACGTAGCCGGTGTGCCCGGCGAAGTCGATGGTGTTCTCCGCCAGCGTCGGCCGGTAGACCTCCATGTCCCCGCCGGGAAAGACCAGCACCGCGGTGTCGGTGGCCAGCGCGGCGGCCGCGTTGGCCGGACTCGCCCGGATGATCCCCAGGTGCGGCAGGAAACCGGCAGCCGGGCCGTGGAACAGCGAGTCGTGGCCCAGCACGTACAGCGGCTTCTCGTAGCCGAACCGCTCGTAGTAGTCCACCGCGAAGATCGCGAAATCAGGAGTGGTCGTCCCGCCCGAGTGGTTTCCCACCAGCAGGCAGCGACCGCGCGGGATCCGCTCCAGCCCACGCACCTCAGAGCGATGGTAAACCTTGACGATCGGCCGCAGCAGGTTGACGACGTGCCGGGTCAGGTCGCGATCCCACCGGCCGACCTGCGCGGGGCCGGCCGCCCCCTCATCGGCCTCTGGATCGGCCTCGTCGTGGTTCATGGTCTGCGTTATTTCACGGCCTGCGCCATTCACTTCACGACGTTACGCCCACCCCTTAGCCGTAGAGGGTGTCGATCTTGTCGTGGAAATTGTTCACGACCACCTTGCGCTTGAGCTTCAGGCTCGGGGTCAGGTCGCCAGCCTCCACGGTGAGCTCCCGGTCGATGATGGCGAACCGCTTGACCTGCTCCCACCGGTTGAGTTGCTTGTTGAGCTCTTCCACGTAGCCGGCAACGGCATCCCGGGTCTTCTGGTCGCGGGCGATCTCGCTGAAGGACTTGTCACCCAGACCGTTGTCGACGGCCCAGTCGCGGATCGCTTCGCCGTCCAGACTGACCAGCGCCACGCAGTACGGTTTGCCCTCGCCGTAGACGATGATCTCGCTGGCGAACGGGCAGATGCCCTTGAAGTGGGACGAGATCGCCGACGGCGCGACGTACTTGCCCTGGGAGGTCTTGAACATGTCCTTCTTGCGGTCGGTGATCCGCAGGAAGCCGTCGGCGTCGATTTCACCGATATCACCGGTGTGGAACCAGCCGTCGGGTTCGATCGCCTCGGCGGTGGCCTCCGGCATGTCGTGATAGCCGTTCATGATGCCGGGCCCCTTGAGCAGGATCTCCCCGTCGGCGGCGATCTTGACGTCGGTCTGCGGGAACGTCCAGCCGACGGTGCCGAAGCGGTAGGCCTGGGGGCGGTTCAGCGACGATGCCGCAGACGTCTCGGTGAGCCCGTAGCCCTCTAGGACGACAACCCCGATAGCGTCGAACCACTGGGCGATATCGCGATCCAGCGCCGCCGACCCGGAGATGAAGAACCGCAGCCGCCCCCCGAAGCGGTCCCGGATCTTGCTGAGCACGAGTTTGTCGGCCAGCTTGTACTGCGCTGCGACCAGCGCCGACGGGCGGTCACCGACCTGCCTGGCCCGGGAGACCTGCAAGCCGACGCCGATGGCCCAGTCGAACAGCGCCTTCTTGACCCCACCCTCCCTGACCATCATCTCGTTGATCCGGCTGTGCACCTTCTCGAAAATGCGCGGCACGGCGCCCATGATCGTGGGCTTGATGATCGCGAGGTTCTCCACGATCTTGTCCACTCGGCCGTCGATGACGGTGGGGAAACCGATCGCCAGCGGCAGCGCCAGCATGACCTTGCCGAACGCGTGGGACAACGGCAGCCACAGGTAGTTCAGATCCTTCTCGCTGAGCACACCCAGCGCGTCGAGGGCCGCGGCGGTATAGGTCCACGACTGCTGCAGGAGCCTTACGCCCTTGGGCTTGCCGGTGGTTCCCGAGGTGTAGATCAGCGTTGCCAGCTGGTCGGGCCGGATGGCGTCAATGCGGTCGGTGACCGCCGCCGGCGACTCGGCCAGCAACTGTTTGCCGAGTTGCTCCAACTCTTCGAGGCTGATCACCCAGTCCCCGTCACCAGAACCCTCGATGAGCACGACCTTCTCCACCGCCGGGATCTCCGCGCGTCGCTCCAGCAACTTGTCCAGCTGCGTCGGATCCTCGGCGATAACGATGCGGCTGCCCGAGTTGGCCACGATGTAGGCGACGTCCTCGGCGTTGGTGGTGGGGTACACCGTGGTGGTGGCCGCCCCGGCGGCCAGGATGGCGAAGTCGACGACGACCCATTCGTATCGTGTGCCCGACGCCAGCGCGACCCGGTCCTCGGGATTGATGCCCAGCGCGATGAGGCCCGCGGCGATGAGTTCCACTCGGTCACCGACCTGCCGCCAGTTGACGCTGGCCCAGCCGCCGCCGTCCGGATAGCGGAACGCCTCAGCGGTCGGGGTGGCGGCGACGCGGTCGAGGAACATCCGGGGCACCGACGGTGCCCGGTTCTCGATCTTGCTGGTGTCGAGCCGCTCTTGGGATTTCTGCAGGCCTGCCATGATGCGAGTCTATGAAACGCCGACCTGGGCGGCGAAAGGGGTGGCCAAAGACACCCCCGCGCGCCCGGGCTATCCCGGCTCCGGGTCAGGGAAGCGGCGGGGGTGGCACGCCGGGGGCTGCGACGCAGGAGTTGGACACCCGGTCCAGCAACATTCCCCACGGGCAGCCCGTCACGCACTGGAAGCCCGGGGTCGCGGTGTCCTCCACCTGGCCCGGCGGGCAACTCTGCACGGGAGGCGGCGGCGCGGCCGGAATGCCCAGCACGACCGCGCCGGCGCCGAGTGCCACGGCCACGGATGCCAGCGCCAACCGGTGGCTTGTGTTCCCCCGCAAGCCCCTGACAGTGCCCATTGCCACCTCCGCTCCAGCTTCGTTACACGCCAGCCTAG
This sequence comes from Mycobacterium sp., assembly GCA_020439025.1. Lineage (GTDB taxonomy): Bacteria > Actinomycetota > Actinomycetes > Mycobacteriales > Mycobacteriaceae > Mycobacterium. The sequence continues at coordinate 15,287 of JAGQTO010000181.1, forward strand.
TGTTTGCTCGGACAACTTCCGGTCAGTCACCGCGGCGTGTTCGGGCCGCCCACCGAGATTCCCCTGAACTGGCACAATGTCGGACGACAGCTGTTGGACCACAGCGAGGGCCGGATGACGCGACATAGCGTCGGCCCACCAACGGTGGGGGGAGCCTGTGACGCGGAATCGAACGGAGCGTCGGCATCCCGCGGTCCCTCTTGCAGCTGTAGCGCTGGTCGCGGCGCTTGCGGTGTTCGCACCGGACCCGCCGGCCCGGGCCGGGCCCACCGATCTCGGCTGCCGCCAGTCCATGGCGGTCCTGGCCGACCTGCGTGACGGCCTGAGCATTCCGCCCTACTTCTCCCACGAGAATCCGGTCAAGCGGGGCGGCGAATTCGACCCAAACAGGTACTTCGAAGCGTTTCCCACCCTGTCGATGCGCAGCGGCTACACCCTGGACTGGGTCTACCGCCAGGACGGCATCGGCGGGTATCCGATTCTCTACGCCCGCCCCGTCAGCCAGCGACCGTACGCCGACGAGAAGGACTACCGGGCCGCCGGGGAGCATCCCAACTACCTGCAATTCGTCGAGGTGCAGGACAGCCCTCGCGGCTTCTTCGACTACGCCGTCCTGGCCATGACGGCCAACCAGTTCTATCAGGACTGGCATGCCCGCTACAACGATTGGCAGGTCGTTTGCGACGGCCCGGGAATCGAAGCGATCATCGACGCACTGACCACCGGGAACCCGTCGGCGAGGCCGATGACCGCCGCCCAGCAGCGGGCGGCCCGGGCGATCGCCGATCCTTCGCCCACCGTCACCCTCGATGACCGGACCGCGACGGTGTCCATGCTGGTCTTCACCAAGTGGGGTGGCTTCTACCGCCGCACTCTCACTATTGACCGGAACACCCATTCGATCCTCGACGAGCAGGACCGCCCGCTGGTCGACTACGACTGCGGAATCGCGTTCTAGGGGGCCCGGTGACCGAGTACAGCGACGACCAGGCGGCGGTGCGGGTCACCGTCGCGAACGGCGCAGCCGCCGAGGATCTGGCGGCCGTGGCCGCGGCGACCTTCCCGCTGGCCTGCCCACCGTCGGCCGCGCCGCAGAACATCGCCGACTTCATCGCGGCCCACCTGTCCGCTCGCCGCTTCTCCGACTATCTCGCCGACCCCGACCGGGTGGTGCTGACCGCGACCGACTCGGGGCGCATCGTCGGCTACGCCATGCTGGTCCGCGGGATCGGCGCGGACCCCGACGTCGCCGCCGCGGTCTCACCCCCCGATGCCGT
>JAGQTO010000181.1:16768-17601 GCA_020439025.1 Mycobacterium sp.
GCGGTGGAGAGCGACTTCGTCATGGTGCGCGGTGACCGTCGCCCAGAGCCGCACCGTCCTCGGTGAGCGCCAGCAGACGCGACATCGCCCGCAGATACTTCTTGCGATAGCCGCCGTCGAGCATCTCCGCGGAGAAAATGGTGTCAAGTTTCGCCCCCGACGAAACGACCGGGATGCCGGCGTCGTACAGCCGGTCGGTCAGGGACACCAGCCGCAGCGCGACACTCTGGTCCTCCAACGGGTGAACACCGGTGATGTGCACCGCCGAGACTCCCTCGATCAGCGCGAGGTAGCGGGAGGGGTGCATGGTGGCCAGATGGGCGCACAGCCCGTCGAAGTCGTCGAGAGTGGCCCCCGGAACCCGCTCGGCGCGGGCTCGGACCTCATCGTCGGACAGCGGCTGCGGTGCCGGCGGCAGCCCACGGTGCCGATAGTCGGGCCCCTCTATCCGCACGGTGGTGAAGATGGACGCCAGCGTGTTGATCTCACGTAGGAAGTCCTGGGCGGCGAACCGGCCCTCCCCTAGTTGCTCGGGCAGGGTGTTCGACGTGGCGGCGATCGAGACGCCCCGTTCGACCAGCTGGGAGAGCATCCGGGAGATCAGCGTGGTGTTGCCGGGGTCGTCGAGTTCGAATTCGTCGATGCACACCACGGTGTACTCGCCGAGCAGGTCGATGCACTCGACGAAACCGAAGACGCCGGCAAGCTGCGTCAGCTCGCCGAACGTGGCGAAGGCCTTGGGGTGCTGGGCCGACTCGGGCAGGCGCCGGTAGGCCGAGGCGAGCAGGTGGGTCTTGCCCACCCCGAAACCGCCGTCGAGGTAGAGCCCGACA
>JAGQTO010000181.1:17639-28967 GCA_020439025.1 Mycobacterium sp.
CCGAACAGCTTCTTGCGGCCCGCGCGACGGCGCACCGCCTCGTCGCAGAAGCCCAGACACGAGCTGACGGCGGCGGCCTGGGTCGGTTCGGCGGGATCGGGCCGATAGGTGTCGAAACTGACCCCCGAAAAGGTCGGCGGCGGCACCAGTTGGGCGATCAGCCGCTGCGGGGACACCGCGGGGTTGCGGTCCACCAGATGCCCGACCATGGCAGGCACTGTATCGACGGGCGGTGGTCCTCCGTGCTGCAATCGTTGGCATGCACCCGGGCCGCGACGCTGGCGAGGACGTTCGGTTCACCCTCGTCGGCGGCGGCGAGGCGCTCGACGACGACGGGTTGCGCCGGCTTTATGCCTATCCGGATGCCGCCTATCCCGACGCCGCCTCTCCCGACGCCGCTGAACCCGATTCTCCGGCGCGGCTCGTGCTTCGCGGCAACGCAATCACCAGCCTCGACGGCGGAGCCACCACCGGCGGCACCTCGGGGGGTCTGGGCGGGGCCGGGGACCGGCGGCTCTTCGCGGTGCTGCGGGAACTGGCCGACGTGATCATCGTGGGCGCCGGAACCGCCAGGGCCGAGGGTTACCGCGGCGCGCGGCTGAGCGCCGCGGCGCGACAACGCCGCCGGCAGCGCGGCCAGAGCGAGGTCCCGCCCATCGCACTGGTCACCCGCTCCGGGGTGCTCGAACATGACCTTCCGGTCCTGGCCGACAGCGAAGTAGCCCCGATGGTGCTGACCTGTTCGGAGGCCGTCGACGGCACCCGCAGCCGCCTCGGCGGCGCGGCCGAGGCGATCGACTGCTCCGCCGCGGATCCCACCGAGGTGGATCTCGCCGTGGCGCTGCGGCGCCTGGCCGAACGGGGCCTGCTGCGGGCGCTCACCGAGGGCGGGCCGAGCCTGCTCGGCAGCTTCGTGGCCGGCGGCCTGCTCGACGAGTTGTGTCTGACCTCGGCGCCGGTCCTGGTGGCCGGACCGGCCGTGCGCATCGCCGCCGGTTCCGAGGAGGTGCTCAGCCGGATGCGCCGAGCGCACGTCATGGCCGATGACGACGGCTACCTCTACGCGCGCTACGTCCGCGGCCGCTGAGCACCGGGTCGCTACTGTGGTGCCATGCGTCAACTCCGGCGGGTGCTCACCGCGGTCAGCGCCGGCAGCGTGACGGTGACGTTGCTCGGCGGCTGTGCGCCCTGGCTGGCGGCTGATCCCCAGTTCGCCACCGATGGGGCGAGTAACCCCGGCGCCGTCCCCGTCACCAGCGTCGTCCCCGGCGGCCCGCCGCCGATCGCCGCACCGAAGAACGACCTGGTGTGGAAGGACTGCACCGGCAAGGTGTTCGGGGATGCCGGAACCGCACCGATACCGGGCGTGGCGCTCGACTGCGCGGACTACGACGCCGACCTCGACCCGGTGGCCGGAGCGACCGGCACGCTGACCATCGGGGCGGTCCGGGCCCGCTCAGTGCAGACCCCGCCGGAGGCCGGCCCGGTGGTCTTCACCACCGGATCAGATCTTCCGTCCTCGCTGGAGCTGCCCGTCTGGCTGTCCCGGTCGGGTGCCGACGTCCTCAAGAATCACCCGATCGTGGCGGTCGATCGCCGCGGTATGGGCTTGTCGAGCCCGATCTACTGCCGCGACGACTACGACCGCCAGGAGATGCGCGAACAAGCCCAGTTCCAGTCCGGCGACGACCCGGTGGCCAACCTCGGCGCCATCACGATGACCGCCACCACCGACTGCACCGACGCCATCGCCCCCGGCTCGTCGGCCTACGACAACGCCCGCGCCGCCGAGGATCTGGAGAGATTGCGCAGCACCTGGGATGTACCCGCGCTCGCGTTGATCGGTATCGGCAACGGCGCGCAGGTGGCGCTGGCCTACGCGGGCTCGCACCCCGAGAAGGTCGCCCGGCTGGTACTGGACTCCCCGCTGCCACCCGGAGTCGGTGCCGAGGCGGCCGCCGACGAACAGGTCAAGGCTCAGCAGTCCGCGCTGGAGTCGTTCGCCACCCAGTGCGTGGCCGTCGGCTGCGCGCTGGGCCCCGACCCGAAGGGCGCTGTCGACGCGCTGATGGCCGGCGCCCGGGCCGGACGCGGGCCGGGCGGCATCTCGGCGGCGGTGCTGGCCAACGCCATCGTCACCGCACTGGGCTACCCATCCGGTGATCGCATCGGCAGCACCGTCAAGCTCGCCGACACGCTGGCCGCCGCCCGCACCGGCGACATCAACCAGCTGAACAGCCTGGTCAACCAGGCCGAAGCCGTTCGCGGCACGGACGGGCAGTTCGTCAACGACTGCAGTGACGCGCTCAATCGCCCCACCCCCGACCGGGTGCGCGAACTGGTCGTCGCCTGGGGCAAGCAGTACCCGCAGTTCGGCACCATCGGCGCCCTGAACCTGGTCAAGTGCCTCAACTGGCCCAGCGGCGCAGCCCCCAAGGACCCCGCCGAACTCGGTGTCGACGTGCTGCTGCTGGGCGTCCAGAACGACCCGATCGCGGGCGGCCAGGGGGTGGCCGCCATGGCCGCCACCGTCATCAACGCCGGGGCCACCAGCCGCCGGGTGATGTGGCAGGGAACTGGGCACGGCGCCATCGTCTACTCGGCCTGTGCGCTGCCGCCGGTGCTCGGCTATCTCGAGACCGGCGAGGTTCCGCCGACCGACACCTTCTGCCCCGCCTGAGCGCCCGGAGCACCCGGCCGGTGTACGGTGCGGTCGTGGCAGCCGTCGACTCGATACGAACCGGGCTACTCAACGCGTTTCGGCCGCGCACCAGCGCCCCGAGCACCGCGACGGTTCTGCGTTCGGTGCTCTGGCCGATCGCGATCATGTCGATCATCCACCGCAGTTACGTCCTGACCTCCAACGGCTACATCACCGACGACTGGGCGCCGGTCTACCGCGCGGCCCGTAACTTCCGCGCCGGTGTGGACATCTACAACGAGCACTTCGACCAGGTGGATCCGCATTACCTGTATCCGCCCGGCGGCACCCTGCTGATGGCCCCGTTCGGCTACATCGACAGTGAGTTCGCCGCGCGCAACTGGTTCATCCTGCTCAACACCCTGGCCGTCATCATCGCCGGTGTCCTGCTGGTCCGGCTGCTGCGATTCCCGCTGTCCTCAGTGGCGCTACCGGCGCTGCTGGCGGCGATGTTCGTCACCGAGTCGGTGACCAACACATTGGTGTTCACCAACATCAACGGGGTCATCCTGCTGCTCGAGGTGCTGTTCTTCCGGTGGCTGCTGGACGGGCGCACCGACCGGGAATGGCTGGCCGGTGCCGCGATAGGTCTCTCGCTGGTCGTGAAACCGGTGCTGGGGGTTCTGCTGCTGCTTCCCCTGCTGAACCGGCAGTGGCGGGCACTGGGTGCCGCCGTCGCGGTGCCGTTGGCGTTCAACGCGGTGGCCTGGCCGCTGGTTGCCGACCGGATGAACTTCGTCAACCGGACGCTGCCCTACATCTTCTCCACCCGCGACTACTTCAACTCCTCGGTGCTGGGCAACGGGGTGTACTACGGGCTGCCGATGTGGTTGATCATCGCACTCCGGGTCCTCTTCCTGGCGCTGGCCGCGGCAAGCCTTTGGCTGCTCACCCGCTACTACCGCACCCGCGACCCGCTGATGTGGATGCTCACCTCCTCGGGGGTGCTGCTGATCGCCTCCTGGCTGGTGCTCTCGCTGGCGCAGGGTTACTACTCGATGATGCTCTTCCCGTTCCTGATGACGGTGGTGCTGCCCAACTCGGTTCTGCGCAACTGGCCTGCCTGGCTGGCGGTCTACGGATTCCTGACCCTGGACCGCTGGCTGATGTGGCGCTGGCCCACCACCGGCCGCTTCCTGGAGTACATGAAGATCACCTACGGGTGGTCGCTGATGCTCGTCGTGGTCTTCTGCGTGCTGTATTTCCGCTACCTCGACGCCAAGGAGAGCGGTCGGCTCGACACCCACCCGGAGGACGGTATCGACCCGCCCTGGATGGCCGAGGCCGCCCGACGGCGCAACGACTCCCTGACCGCCGCGCCGGCCTGACAGCAGCAGGTAGCTTGGGGGAATGCTCGAACTCACCGACGACGAGTGGCGCAAGCGGCTCTCCCCCGCCGAATTCCAGGTCCTGCGCCGGGCCGGCACCGAACGTCCGTTCACCGGCGAATACACCGACACCACCACCGAGGGTGTCTACCAGTGCCGGGCCTGCGGCGCCGAATTGTTCCGCAGCACAGAGAAATTCGCGTCACACTGCGGGTGGCCGTCGTTCTTCGACCCGGCCAACTCCGAGGCCGTGGTACTGCGTCCGGACGACTCACTGGGAATGCGCCGGGTCGAGGTGGTCTGCGCCAACTGCGAGAGCCACCTCGGGCATGTGTTCACCGGCGAGGGGTACCCCACTCCCACCGACCAGCGCTACTGCATCAACTCGATCTCGCTGAGGCTGGTGCCGGCCAGGTAGGCGCCTGCCGTGGAAGGCTCTGGATCTCCTCGGCGGTCAACGGGCGGCTGAACAGATAACCCTGCACGACGTCGCAGCGGTATTGGCGAAGTCGCGACACCGTTTCCTCGTCCTCCACACCCTCGGCGACCGTGGTCAGGTCCAACTCGTGGGCCAGGTCCAGCACGGCCCGGACGACCGCTGCCGCGCGGGTGTTCCCGCTGATAGGTGCGATGAAGCCGCGGTCCAACTTGATCTCATCGATGGCCAGTTCGCGCAGATAGGACAGCGCGGAGTAGCCACTGCCGAAATCGTCGACCGCGATCCGGACTCCGCACTGCCGAAGTTGGTTCAGAACGGTCTGGGTGCTCTCGAGGCTCGCGAGTAACACGTCCTCGGTGATCTCCACAGTGATCTGTGTCGGATCGAGGCCTCGCTCGTCGAGTGCGCGGATCAGCCGGGACGGGAACTTCGGATCCGCCAGCATCGGCGCCCAGACGTTGACCGCAAGCGGGACGGCGCTGCCGGCCGACCGCCATCTGGCCATATCGTCCAGCGCCCGATTGATGACGAAGTCATTGACCGGAGTCATCAGGGTGTGTTCGCGGATCAGTGGCAGGAACTCCTCGGGACCAAGCGACCCACGCGAGGGGTGGTCCCAACGCAGCAGCGCCTCCACCCCCACCAACTGCCCGGTGCGAAGGCTGAACTTGGGCTGGTAACGGAGTTCCAGTGCGGAGTTGGTGATCCCGTCCCGCAGTTCGGCAAGGGTGCGCACCGCCGCCGCGCCGGCCGCCGCATCCTGCGGACCGCCGACCAAGAGTCGCTCAGCGATCAGGCCGGCGGCAGGGTCTTCGGCCTCGGAGAAGACCTGAACACCGGCGAACCCGGACCGTTTTCCCACGTACATCGCCGAATCGGCCCGCTTGAGCAACTCCTCGGCGGACTGACCGGCGGGATCGGGCTCCGCGACGGCGAGACCGACGCTGGCACGGATCAGGAGTTCCTGACCCTCGACGAGGAACGGCTGGTCGAAGGACCCTACGATACGCTCGGCGACCCGCCGGGCGTCGTCGGAAACTCCCTCGATGAGGACGGCGAACTCATCGCCGCCCAGTCGGGCGATCGCGTCGTCCTCACCGACGCAGCCACGCAACCGATCGGCGACGGCGATCAGCAACTCGTCGCCGGCCGAATGCCCAAGCGCGTCATTGACCAACTTGAAATCGTTGAGGTCGATCGCGAGCACCCCCACCTGCCGGCCGGGCCGTCCCGGCATCCGGAGGGCCTGCCGCAGAAGCTCATCGAACCGGACCCGGTTGGCCAGGCCGGTCAGCGGGTCGTGCCGGGATTGTCGGGACAGCTGTGCCAGCAGTTGGCGATCCTCGTTGACCGCCAGGTACTGCCGGGCGAGCACCGCGAGAAGCAGCACCAGCCCGACGACCAGCACCGGACCCGACTTGAGCGTGTCGGGCTGTTCGGCCGCGATGGCCAACCCGGCCAGCACCAGCGGTACGAACGGCAGCCAGACCGACACCCATCCCGGCATCTCGTCACCGATCTGCTCATCGAAGGAAGCCCGGGCACCCTCGGCGACACCAATTGTGATGAGCAGGATTCCCAGGGTCCAGAAGATGTCGAACAGATAGTGGCCATGCCCGGCGAAGGCGCTGTCGACGTTGACGTAGGCGAAGGCGCTCTCGACGATGGTCATGGAGGCCAGACCCACCGTCATCAGCGTCAGCATCCGACGCGGACCCCTGCCGGCCATGGCCAGCACCACCGCCGCGACGGTCAACGCGACCATGTTGGACACCGGGAACGCGAAGGACACCAGCAGATCCAGTCCACGCGCTCCGCCTGACTGGTATTTCGGCCCCATCACGGTCAGCCAGGAGACGATGAGCAGCGACCCGGCCAGCACGACCCCGTCGAGCACCAAACGACTCTGCGAGCGGCGGATGCGCCCCACCGGAAACATCAGAAGCGCCACACACAGCGCAACCGGGAACATTAGATAGGCCGGATCGGCGAGCGTCGGCCACGCACTTTGCCGAAGCCACAGCTTTTGGTAGGCCCACAGCGACTCCCCCGCCGTCGCCCCGGCGAAACCGATCGCCAGCACCACCCAGGCGGCCCGCACTCTGCCCCTCGCCGATCGCGCCGCGAGTACGGCGAGAATTCCGCCGACCGCCACAACGAGGATCGACTCGATGCCGATGACCACCTTGACCGTCCACGGATCCGAGGAGGTCAACAACAGCCAGCCGGAGTAGCCGACGAACAGCACCACCGCGTACAGCCAGACATAGGCCGGTCTGGGCACCGCGACCGCCCCTCTCCCCTGCGCTCCCGCCGGAGCACCGGCGTCTGCTGAAATCGGCGCCAGTCTAACGCCCGAGGGCTAGGGCAGTCGGGCGACGAGTTCCTCGACGCTGACCCGGGGACCGGTGTGGAACGGGATCTCCTCGCGAACGTGGAGTCGCGCCTCGGTGGCGCGCAGATCCCGCATGAGGTCGACGATCCGGTGCAGTTCGGGCGCCTCGAAGGCAAGAATCCACTCGTAGTCGCCGAGCGCGAAGGCCGGAACGGTGTTGGCCCGCACGTCCTTGTAACCGCGGGCGGCCGCGCCGTGGTCGGCGAGCATCTTGCGCCGCTGCTCGTCAGGGAGCAGGTACCAGTCCAGGGAGCGCACGAAGGGGTAGACGCAGATGTAGTCACCCGGGGCCTCGCCGGCCAGGAAGGCCGGCACGTGGCTCTTGTTGAACTCGGCCGGGCGGTGCAGACCGACGCTGCTCCACACCGGCGTGCAGACCCGGCCCAGGGTGGTGGTGCGCCGGAAGTCGCTGTAGGCGGCTTGCAGTGTCTCGATCCGCTCGGCGTGCATCCAGATCATGAAGTCGGCGTCGGCCCGCATCCCGGCCACGTCATAGATCCCACGGATCACCACGCCGTTGTCCTCCTGTTGCTTGAGGAACGTCGCGGTCTCGTCGGTGACGGCCACACGGGACTGCTCGTCGTAACCCAGTTCGCCCGGTCGCACGGCGAACGAGGAGAACATCACGTAGCGGATGGTGGCGTTGAGAGCGTTGTAATCCAGGCGCGCCATGAACCTTATGGTGCCACGGGGCTAACCGGAGCCGGCGGCCACCGCCGCCACGGCCGCCCGCCCGGCCGCGGCCAGACAGGCGGGCACCCCGACACCGTCGAGGAAGTTACCGGCGACCGCCAGCCCCGGCGGCAGCCCGGCGCGAACCTCGGCGGCCAGATCGGCGTGACCTGGGCCGTACTGGGGCAGCGCGTCGATCCAGCGGTGCACCAGAACCTCCAGTGGGTCGACGGAGATGCCGAACACCGTGTCGAGATCCTCTAATGCCCAGGCGATCAACCGGTCGTCGGGGGTCATGCGGGCGATATCGTCGCCGAACCTACCGAACGAGAGCCGCAGCAGTTCGGCGCCGCCGCGCCTGCCCCACTTTCGGCTGGACAGGGTGATCGCCTTCGAGTGCAGGCTCTCTCCCCCGGCCACCAGCACACCGGACTGCGGGGGAAACGGGGTTCCCGGCGCGACGGCCATGGCCAGCACCGCTGCCGAGGCGACCGGCACCCGGGCGGCGGCCGCCGCGGCCCGGGGAGCGACCTCGCCGAGCAGAGCGGCGGTGCGCGGGGCGGGCAGCGCCAGCACCACGGCGTCGGCTCGGAATACCGCGCCGGTTCCGTCCCGCAGCGCCCAGCCCCTGCACTCCTGCTCGATGGCGAGGATCGGCGCGTCGACCCAGCGCGCCCGACTGCGCACGAGCAGTTCGTCCAGCAGCACCCGGTAGCCGCCCTCCACCGCGCCGAACACCGGCCCGCCGGTGGCACCCGAGAGCACCCGCCGGACCGCCGCGGTGAGGCTCTGCGCCCCGGCGTCGAGCGCGGCGGCCACGGCCGGAACGGCCGAGCGGATTCCGATGGTGGCGGCTGAGCCCGCGTAGACCCCCGAGAGCATGGGGTCCACCGAACGGGTCACCACCTGTTCGGCGAACCGTTCGGCGACCACCGCACCGACGGCGGGGTCCGATCCGGCCCGCCAATGCAGGGGGCGGTCGGGCTCGGCGGCGATACGCGCGAGGGTGGCGGCGTCGACCAGACCGGACATCGATTGCGCCGAGGACGGGATTCCGTTGACCGCCCCCGGGGGCAGCGGGTGCAGGCGACCGCCGCTGAAAATCGTGGTGGCCACGCCGGTGGGCGTGATCTGACGGTCGGCCAGACCGAGTTCGCGCAACAGCGCGGGCACCTCAGGCCGGCGGGAGATGAAGGCCTCGGCGCCGATGTCCATCGGCGCGCCGCCGAGCGTCTCGGTCCGCAGCACCCCGCCGAGCCGGTCGGCCGGGTCGAAAATGACGATCGCCGCCTCCGGTCCCGCCGCGGCGCGGATCCGGTAAGCCGCCGCCAGACCCGATACGCCGCCGCCCACGACCGCGTAGGCGCGCGCGCGAGCCGATGTCACAGCGAATGCACCAGGGCCACCAGATCGGTGATCAGCTGCGGGTCGGTGGCCGGAAGGACGCCGTGCCCAAGATTGAAGATATGTCCGGCGGCCCCGGCGGCCACGGCCAGCCGGGCGTCCTCGACGACGGCCCTGGCGGCAGTTTCGACGGCCGGCCATCCCGCCAGCAGTACCACCGGATCGAGGTTGCCCTGCAACGCCTTCCCCGGGCCGACCCGCTTGGCCGCGTCGGCCAGCGCGGTGCGCCAGTCGACGCCGACCACGGTTGCGCCCGCCTGTCCCATGGCGCCGAGCAACTCCGCGGTACCGACCCCGAAGTGGGTCATCGGGACCCCGCGGCCGGCCAGTTCCGCGAACACCCGGCTGCTGTGCGGCAGCACGTAGGTGCGGTAGTCGGCCAGCGACAGCGTGCCCGCCCACGAGTCGAACAGCTGGATGGCGTCCGCCCCGGCGTCGAGCTGCACCCGCAGGAAGTCGATCGTCAGGTCGGTCAGCACCTCCATCAGCGAGTGCCAGGTGGAGGGCTCGGCGAACATCATGGCCTTGGTGCGTTCGTGCAGCTTGCTGGGACCTCCCTCGACCAGGTACGAGGCCAGAGTGAACGGGGCACCGGCAAAGCCGATCAGCGGGACCTCGCCCAGCTCGCCGACCAGCAGGCCGACCGCCTCGCTGACGGCGTCAACCCGTTGCAATTCAAGGCCTTTCATGGCCGCCACGTCGGCCTCGGCGCGCACCGGTCGGGCGATCACCGGCCCGACGTCGGCCACGATGTCCACCTCGACCCCGGCGGCGCGCAACGGCACCACGATGTCGGAGAACAGGATCGCCGCGTCCACGCCGTGCCGGCGGACCGGCTGCAGCGTGATCTCGCAGACCAGTTCGGGGTCGAAACACGCCTGCATCATGGTGTTCCGGGCACGCAGCTCACGGTATTCCGGCAGCGAACGGCCGGCCTGGCGCATGAACCACACCGGAATCCGACCGGGTTCACGACCGGTGGCGGCGGCCAGGTAGGGCGCCTCGGGCAGCTGACGGCGGGTGTTCACGGCGACCATGCTGCCACGGACGCCGGCCGGCACAGCGCCCCGGCAGCACCTCCCGCGGCGCGCCTGCCTGCACGGCCCGCGGCTTGGGGCTACCGTCGAACGAGTGACCAGTGCGGAGCCGAAGCAGTTCGGCGAGGCCGTGGCGGCGATGAACGCAGCCAGGGTCCGGCCGGAGATCGAACTCGGCCCGATCCGCCCACCCCAACGTCTCGCCCCGTACAGCTACGCGCTGGGTGCCGAGGTGCGCCGCCCGGAGCCGGAGGTCGTGCCGGAACGCTCGGAAGGCGATGCCTTCGGCCGCCTCATCCTGCTGCACGATCCCGACGGTGCCGATGCCTGGGACGGCACCATGCGGCTGGTCGCCTTCATTCAGGCCGACCTGGACGCCAGTGAGGCGGTGGATCCGTTGCTGCCCGAGGTCGCCTGGAGCTGGCTGGTCGACGCCCTGGAGTCGCGGGCAGGGCAGGCCACCGCGCTGGGCGGAACCGTCACCGCCACGACCTCGGTGCGCTACGGCGACATTTCCGGCCCGCCGCGTGCCCACCAGTTGGAGCTGCGCGCCTCGTGGACGGCCACCAGCCTGGACCTAGGTGCCCATGTCCAGGCCTTCTGCGAGGTGCTCGAACACGCCGCCGGGCTGCCGCCGGCCGGTGTCACCGACCTGAGCTCGCGCTCCCGCGCCTGAGATGTCCGACGCCGAGGTGCTTCCGGACGAAGCCGAGCCGACCCCGCTGCTGCAGCCCGCCGAGGGCGTGCCGGAGGTCTGCGTCAGCGTCGCCGAGATCGCCCGGGCAGCCGACACCCTGGCCAGTGGCACCGGCTCGTTCGCGGTCGACGCCGAGCGGGCCTCGGGCTTCCGCTACTCCAATCGCGCCTACCTCATCCAGATCCGTCGCAGCGGTGCCGGGACGGTGCTCATCGACCCGGCCCACCACGGCGACAGCCCGATCGACGCGCTCAGACCGGTCGCCGAGGTGCTCGCCACCGACGAATGGATCCTGCACGCCGCCGATCAGGACCTGCCGTGCCTGGCCGAGGTGGGCCTGCGACCGCCCCGGCTGTACGACACCGAACTGGCCGGCCGGCTGGCCGGCTTCGAGCGGGTCAATCTGGCAGCCATGGTCCAGCGCCTGCTGGGCCTCGGCCTGGCCAAAGGCCACGGCGCGGCCGACTGGTCCAAACGCCCGCTGCCCGCGGACTGGCTGAACTACGCGGCCCTCGACGTCGAGGTGTTGATCGAGTTGCGCGACGCGGTCGGCGAGGTGCTCGCCAACCAGGGCAAAACAGACTGGGCCGCAGAGGAATTCGAGTACCTCCGTTGCGCCGAGAGCGGCCCGACCCGGCGTGACCGCTGGCGGCGC
>JAGQTO010000449.1:0-1180 GCA_020439025.1 Mycobacterium sp.
GCAGCGACAACGTCATCAGCGCCAATGGGCCGCTGGCCGCCGCGGGCGCGATCGGCAGCGCCGGGCAGACGGTCGCCCAGCACGGCTTTGGCGTCAACATCGCCGTCGGCCGCCAGTAGTCGGCGCAGGACGCGGCCAGGGGCGCGGCCCCGGCGTCGGCTGCCGCTAAGGGCTCCGTGGCGGCGACCCGATCGCCCTCGGCTGCCGCTAAGGGCTCCGTGGCGGCGACCCGATCGCCCTCGGGTGAGGCAAACCCGACTGCCGGCGCCCGGGCTGCGCGGCATTCCGGCAAACGTCGGTGAACCTCGCCCCCGAAGGGGCCGCCCGCACTGTAGAACCGTCGGTCTGACGCGGCGTTCGGGCGGGTAGATAGACTCATCACGGGCCGGATTCTCACCGCCGGCCGGTGCGGTGCGGCCGCGGCCCGGCCGGCGCTGTCGCAAATAGTGACAAGCTGTCAATTCCGCGTGCTACGGTCTCGCGGTGACGGTCGGCGCCGGGGGGAGGACCCGCACCCGTGACGCTCTGCTGGGGGCGGTTCAGGAACTCCTGCTCGAGCCTGAAACCTCGCCGATCTCCGTCCCACAGGTCGTCGCCAGTGCCGGGGTGGCGCAGGGCACCTTCTACAACTACTTCGACTCCCTTCCCGCCGCGGTCGAAGCGGTGGGAAAGCTGTTGCTGGCCGAACATTTCCGGACGCTGCTGCGCGTGATCGACGGCGCCGACGACGCCGCCGAGGTGGTGGCCCGCTCCGACCTCCAGACCCTCATGCTGTTCGCACGCAGGCCCGATGTGGGGCGTCTGGTCTTCGACTGCGGCGAACCCATCGACCGGTTGATCCTGTTCCGGGGCGCCCGCAGCCAGCTGTTGGCCAACCTGCAGTGGGGTGTCGCCACCGGGGCCTTCGCGGCCGGCAACCTGCAGGCCGCGGCCTCGATCCACATCGGCGCGATGGTCGGCGCCAGCCTGGACGTGTACCGCGGCCGTCTGTCGGTCGACGACGGTCCCGAGGTGATCGCCCGGCTGCTGCGCGATCTGGGGGTCAAGCAGGCCCGGGCCGAGCGTCTTGCTCGCAGGCCGCAGGAATTCGAACCATGGGCCGCTCTGCCGCTGCACCTAGAACAGGACAACTGACATGTCACAAGCACGACGCGGTTCGGAGCGCGACGGCGCGGTGCGC
>JAGQTO010000449.1:1238-1835 GCA_020439025.1 Mycobacterium sp.
GTGGGCCGGGTCGGCGCCCTGGCGGTGGCGCTGGGCGTGGGGTCCCTCGTCGGGTCGCTTCCGGTGGCCTTCGCCGACACCTCGGGGTCGGCCGGGGCTACACGGCAGGCTGATTCCTCGGCCTCGGAGGGGGGTTCGGCCAAGGTTTCCACCAGTCGGCGGGGCCGTGCCGGCGGGGATGCGGCGCGGTCGGGGGCCGCAGGCTCGGTGCGACGAGGAGTGGGTGCTTCGGCGGCCGGATCGCCCGTGGCCCAGGCCCGGTCGACTCAGGCCCAACCGGCCCAGTGGACCCAGTCGGCGCGGGCCGGGGCGACCCAGCATCTGACCGCTGCGCCGTCGATCCCTTCGCCGACCGCCGACCAGATTCCAGCATTGCCGACGACGTCGGCGTCCGGGAGCGCAGAACGCGCCCGCGCGCGTCGCGGGGCGTCGGAATCAGCCCCAGCCACGATGACGGGCCCGTCGCCAGCGGCCCGGCGGGCGTCGCCGCCGGGTCCGTCGGCGAGCGCCGCGGTGACACCCCGGCCCGTGGACTCTGCCTCGATGACCGGCCTGGCCGCCGCGACGCTGGACTGGCTGAAGGGCGGAAATAGAAGC
>JAGQTO010000182.1 GCA_020439025.1 Mycobacterium sp.
CTGCTGGCCATCGAGGGCGTCGCCGTTGAGCTGCAGGACGTACACGGCATCCTTGCCAGGGACGACGATCGTCTGCTGGCCGACGATCCGCTTCTTGCCCTCCCACACGTAGGTCCCGGCGTAGTCGATGGCCTCGAAACCGCCCAGGGAGTCCTTCTCCGGCTCGCCGATGGGGGTGAACTCCGGCAACTCGTTGAGCTGGCCCGGCGCGTACTCGAGGATCTTCTCCGGGTCGACGTCGCCGGTGAGCTTGGAGGCGATGGCGATCACCACGGGGGGATCGTCGGGGTCGGCGGCCTTGTCGTACTTGATCGCGCCGTAGGCCCAGTCCGGCGTCTGGTCGCCGGCGTCACTCCAGTCCGGCGGCATCGGGAAGTCGACCTTCGGGGTGTCGGGCTCCTCGGGCCGGAACGGGTACTCGGAGATGTCGTTGTCGACGATGTACTTGTGCAGCGTCGTGTTCGTCATGTCAGCGGAGCCCTGCCAGACGGTCGGCGGGGCGGAGGAGGTGGCCGTGGAGGCCTTCTCGTCGGGGGTGCAACCGGTGAGCAGGGCGCCGATCGCGAGCGCGCTCAAGATCTTCTTCATCGGGTCGCGTTCTCCTTCTCCCGTCGCGGGCTCGGGGCGAGCATAACCGCGGCGCTGGATTCGTGCCGGGTTCTGAGCGGGCCCGGGCTCACCGGCCGGCCACGGTGTGGGCGGCCTCCATCAGCATCCAGCCCGACACCTGGACCGAGAGGTCCCGCTCGGGGGCGGCCGACTCGGTGACCGCGCCGCCGACCCGCTTGCCGGCCGCCACGCCCGGGCGGGGGATCTCCGGGGCGCGGCCCCAGAACGCCCCGAACAGCGGCAGTCCGTCCACGCTCTGCCGGTTGTCCCAGGCCGCGCGGGCCGAGGCGAGCACGATGTCCGCGGCGGCGTCGCGGGCGGCCACGTCGGCGGCCGAGTCGCCGGGCAGGGTGGTGGCGGCCAGTGCCAGATACCGTGCGGTGATCCCGGCGAAGAGCCCACCGTCACCGCCCCCGGCGCCGCGGAGCACCCCGCCGTGGGTCATGTGCTCACCGATCGCCGCCACCAGCCGGGCGACCCGGTCCCGATGGCGGTCCTCCCCGGTGCGCACGGCCAGCTCGGTCTCCAGACCCACCACGATGCCCTGGCAGTAGGTGTACTGCGCGCGGACCAGCGAGCCGGCCTTGATGCCGTCGAAGACCAGCTTGGTTTCCGGGTCGATGAGGGTGTTGTCGATCCAGTCGGCGGTCTCCTGCGCCCGGTGCAGGCTGTGGTGCCGGGCCAGGAAGATCCCGGCGGGGCCGTTGGCCGGGGCGTTGAAGAACCGGTCCTGTTTACGCCAGGGGATGCCGCCGCCCAGCTCGGGCATCCAGGCGCCCAGCAATTGACGTCCCAGCGTGGCCAGGGCGCCGGGCCGGCCGACCCCGACCAGCCGCCCGGCGCGTTCCAGCGCCAGCGCCAGCCACGCCATGTCGTCGTAGTAGCTGTTGGTCCAGCGGCCGATGTTGCGAAGGTGATGCCCGCGGATCTGGCGGCGGATCCGCCCCACCCGTTCGGGTTGCGGGTCGCGCAGTTGCGCGTCGACGAGGGTGTCGAGCAGGTGGGCCTGCCACCAGTAGTGCCAGGTGCCGAACGCCCGGTCCTTTCGGGTGGACGGCCAGCCCACCACACCGAGTTGGGTGCCAGGAAGTCCCCAGAGCCGGTCCAGGTGCCGGGTGGTCACGGCGGCCTCTGCGCTGGCCGCCCGGTTGCTCCACCGTTGGTCCATAGCCACCGATCCTGCCCTACCAGGCCTGGGAAAGGTCGGCCCATTGCCGGATCCAGGCGTGCATGGCGATCCCGGCGGCCGCCCCGGCGTTGATGCTGCGGGTCGAACCGAACTGGGCGATCGACACCGTCATCTCCGCACCCGCCTGCGCCGCGGCGGAGATGCCCGGGCCCTCCTGGCCGAACACCAGCAGGCAGTCCCGCGGCAGGCTGGCCTGTTCCAGACGCACCGCGCCGGGGACGTTGTCGACGGCGACCACCCGCAGGCCCGCCTCGGCGGCGAAGCCCAGCAGGTCCTCGGTGGCGTCATGGTGGGCCAGATGCTGGTAGCGGTCGGTGACCATGGCGCCGCGGCGGTTCCAGCGCCGCCGGCCGACGATGTGCACGGTGTGCGCGGCGAAGGCGTTGGCGGTGCGGACCACCGCCCCGATGTTGGCATCGTTGCCGAAGTTCTCGATCGCCACGTGCAGCCGGTGCCGGCGGCGG
This sequence comes from Mycobacterium sp., assembly GCA_020439025.1. Taxonomy (GTDB): domain Bacteria; phylum Actinomycetota; class Actinomycetes; order Mycobacteriales; family Mycobacteriaceae; genus Mycobacterium. The sequence continues at coordinate 2,263 of JAGQTO010000182.1, forward strand.
TCGATATCGGCGACGATCGCCTCGCGGCGCCAGTACCGGTAGGCGTCGACCACGTTGCGGCTGTCGCCCTCGCGCAGCAGTTCCGGGTCGTAGCGCGGATCCTCCGGTAACGGCCCGACCCACGGGCCGACACCCGGGTCGCCGGTGGACCATTCGGTGGGGCCCGGATCGCTCATCGGCGCAACAGCTCGACCCGGACGAAGCGCGCGAAAGGCCGACCGACGACGACGACCTCGAGCTCCCCGCTGTCGTCGATCTCCGGGTCGGCCTCCGGCCCGATCGGCAGTGCCAGACCCGCGGTGGCGGCGACCGTGGAACCGTCGGCCAATCGGACCCCGGCGATCCTGCCACCGTCGAGGACCAGCGCCTCGAGTGCACCGTCGGCGGTCAACTCCTGCTCGGCGGCGCGGTCGCGCAGCCACCGCTCCAGCGGAGCCTGGTAGCCGCCGAGCACGGCGGCGGTGATCGGCTCCCCGTCATCGGCGAGCATCTCGACCAGGACGTCGGAGACCTCGGTGAGCAACACCGCCAGCGGGGAGGCCAGGCATCGCGCCGACCAGTCCCGCAGGCGGGGCCCGACGAAGTCGTGCCGGGTCCGGCTCTCGGCGGCCGGGGCCGGGCGCACCGAGTGCACCGCAAGGCTCGCATCCGGGGCCGGGTCGCCGAGGTCCTCGATCATGGCCGCGGTGAACTCGTCCAGGACGGGATCGGGCCGGGCCGGCGGGTCGATCACCAGGACGTCGAGATCGGCTGCCGCGCAACACAGTCCGTAGGCCAGCACGCCGGGGTGGGAACCGACGCAGATCACATCGACGACGTCGTCCCAGTGCGGGCCGGAATCGTCGGCGGCGGGTTCAGACATCGTCGAGGCCGAGGTCGGCCAGACCGAGGATGCTGCGGTACGGCACCCCCTCGGCCTCGATGGCCTCCGCAGCGCCGGTGTCCCGGTCCACCACGGTGGTGACACCGACCACCGTCGCCCCCGCCTCCCGCACCGCGCGCACGGCGGTCAGCGCCGACCCGCCGGTGGTGCTGGTGTCCTCCACGACGAGCACTCGCTTGCCGGACACCTCGGCGCCTTCGATGAGGCGTTGCAGGCCATGGGTTTTGGTGGCCTTGCGCACCACGAACGCGTCGATGGGACGGCCTGGGGCGTGCAGGATCGCACACGCCACCGGATCGGCCCCCATGGTCAGCCCGCCGGCCGCCACGTAGTCCCAGTCGGCGGTCAGCTCGCGCATCAGCTGCCCGATCAGCGGGGCGGCCCGGTGGTGCAGGGTCGCGCGGCGAAGGTCGACGTAGTAGTCGGCGTCCTTGCCCGAGGACAGCGTGACCCGGCCGAACACCACCGACAGTTCCCGGACCAGACCGGCCAGTTCGGCGCGCCGGGCGGGGTCGAGCTCAGGTACGGCCACGGCCTCGTCCCATCCTCTTGGTGAACGCGCGAACCAGGCCGCGCGGAATGACCCGGCCGGCGCCGGTCAGCACCTTGTACTGGGTGCCGGGCACGCTGACGACCTTGCCCTTGGCGATGTCGGCGAGGCTCTCGGCGACGACGCCGTCCACCGTCAGCCACATCCGCTCAGGGATGGAGCCCATGTCGATTCCGGCGCGCTGGTGGAACTCGGTGCGCACGAAACCGGGGCAGACCGCGTGCACGCCGACCCCGGTTCCGGTCAGCCCGTTGGCCAGACCCTCGGAGAAGAACACCACCCACGCCTTGGACGCGGAGTAGGTCGAGCCCCGTCCGGGCAGCAGGCCGGCCACACTGGCGATGTTGATCACGGTGCCGATGCCGGCGTCGAGCATCGGCGGCAGCGCCGCGCGGGTCAGGTGCATCACCGCGGTGACGTTGACGTCGAGCTGGCGCTGCAGCAGTGCGGGGTCGGTGGTCCAGAACTCACCGGAGGTGCCGAACCCGGCGTTGTTGACCAGGACGGCGACTCCTTCGGCCAGCCGTTCGCAGACCCGGTCACGGTCGGCGGCGCAGGACAGGTCGGCGGGGAGCACTTCGACGTCGACGCCCTGCGCGGCGCGCAGTTCGCCGGCCAGTTCCTCCAGTCGTGCCGCATCGCGGGCGACCAGCACGAGGTTGTAGCCGTCGCGGGCGAAGCGGCGGGCGTAGCCGGCTCCCAGGCCCGAGGTGGGGCCGGTGATCAGGGCGGTAGGACGGAGCACCCCGTCACCTTAATGGCCGGTTCAGGTCTGGAAGTTCGGGGCCTGCGTGCCGGTGCGGGGCTGCTGGGGCCGCAGGACCGGCGGGGCGTCGGTGTGCCCGGTCGGCAGGGCCTGCGGACGCCCGGGTTCGGCCGGACGGCGCGAGGACTGCGCGGCCGCGGCCTGGGCGGGGATGGGCGGAAGTACCCGCAGCAGGTCATTGAACTGCCGGACCGCGCGCAGACCGTCGTCCCACTGGGCGCGGGTGGAGGCGATGGGCATGGCCACCAGCGTCCAGTTCTGCTCGTTCCACATGATCTCGGCGCAGTCCGGCGCGGTGTGGGCGAAGGTGACCATCCGCCGGTCGCAGGCGCGGCGCGCGGCGTCGAGGTTGTTGGAGTAGACCATCCGCGGCCCGATCGCCCCGAGCAGCCAGACGTCGTTCTCACGCGGCTCCTTGACACCCTTGAGCCGCAGGTCCATCACGACGTTGGTGCCGACCTTTCGGTGCAGGGCGATGACGGTGGCGACATCCTCGAGATCGAAGATGTAGACCGCCTCGCCG
>JAGQTO010000183.1 GCA_020439025.1 Mycobacterium sp.
GTCAGCGTGAAGTCCTTGGGGTTCATCTCCCAGAAGTAGCCGTTGCCGCGCACCACCCCGGCGTTGTTGAACAGCACGTGGGTGGTGCCGACCTCGTCGCGGACCCGTTCGGCGGCCGTTGCCACCCGGTCTGAGGAGGTGACGTCGACGGTCTGCTGGTGAACTACCGTCCCATGATGAGCAGCGCCCCCGAGCGACTCCAATTCCGCCGCCGTCTGCTGCAACGCGGTCTCGTTGGCGTCCCACAGCACCACCGCGGCGGCCCCCTCCTCGACCGCACGGGTGGCGAACAGCTTGCCCAGGCCCATCGCGGCGCCGGTGACCAGAACGTTCATTCCTGCGACGGACTTCATGGCTGCGCTCCTCTACTTGCTGACGACGGTCGGGACGGGCTCTATCGGTCTACCCTGCCCGAGAAGGAGCCAACCGGAAAGCGAGCGGCATCACCCGCAGCCCAGCGTCATTCACAGTCCAGGGCGGCGCGGGCAGCCGACGCGGTCTGGTGCGCGTAACCGGGGCCGAACAGAGCGGCGTGGGCCAACAGCGGATAGAGCTGATGCAGCGCACGCCGATCGCGCCACCCCGCCCGCAGCGGGTGCACGCTCTGATACCCGCTCAGCACCGACTCGAGGTGTGGGCATCCGAACAGCGCGAGCATGGCCAGATCCGTCTCCCGGTGCCCGCCGTGGGCTGCGGGATCGATGAGCACGACGCCCCGGGCGGTCCAGATCAGGTTGCCGCTCCACAGGTCGCCGTGCAGGCGCGCCGGCCGATCGTCATCATCGAACTCACCGGCCCGGCATCTGCCGATCACGTCGTCGACCAACTGGAGTGTCCGGGCATCCAGCGACCCCGTCGCGAACCCGCGCATCGGCACGAGCCGCTCGGCGGCGTAGAAGCGGCCCCAGCTGTCGTGCGGGACCAGACTCATTGGCAGGGGGTCTGCCAGCGGTCCAAAGAATCCGGAGCCCGACCATCCATCCGGTGGCGCCCCGAAGCCGGCCGCACCGGCGTCGTGGGTGGACGCCAGCCGACGGCCGAACTCCCGGGCCGCATCGGGTGTCGGTGCCGCGGCTTCCAGGCGCTGCAGGGTCAAACTGGTCTCATCCCAGCGCAGCACCGGCACACAGGGCACACCACCGGGTGCCGCCGACAGCCAGCCCAAACCGCTTGTCTCGCAAGCGAAGAAGCCCGGCGGCGCAGCACGATTGGCCTTGACGAACTCGGTCATTCGCTATGAGGGCGCCGCAACGGTCGACGAGAAACCATCCTCCGACGTTAAACTAGCGGCGTCCGCGTCGCAGTCGATGCCGCTGCGCCGACGCGTGCCCGGCGGCCTCGGCCCACGCGGCGTGGTTTTGTCAGCCGGACGAAAGCGTCGACATGCGCATTGGTTTTTTCTGATGGACACTGGGTTCTTCTGATGAACACTGGGCCCGTCCGACCCCCGGCGAGGAACCGTAGATCGGCTCGCTTGTCCCCCCGTTCGTGGGGCAGCATCCTGATCTTCGGCACCGCGGCGATGTACGTCTTCTTTCAGATGGTGTTACAGACATTCCCGAGTGTGATGCGGGAGGGGCTGGTCGTCGACCTCTCGCTGAACGAAGCGGGCTTCGGTGGCCTGTCGTCGAGCTTCTACTACCCCTACATTCTCCTGCAGGTGCCCGCGGGAATTCTCGTTTCCCGCTTTGGAGTTCGCTCCGTGCTCATTACCGGTGCATCCCTGTGCACGGTCGCCTCGTTTCTTTTCGCGATGTCGAAGACCGCCTCGGCGGCGGAGGCCACCCGGATTCTGATGGGGCTGGGTGCCGCACCCACCGTTGTCTGCGCGCTGGCCCTGGCCGCGCAGTGGTTTCCGGCGCGGATCTTCCCCATGCTGGCCGCGCTGACCGAGGTCGCCGGCATGACCGGCGCCGCACTCGGCCAGGAAACCCTGGGTTTCATCGTCGAAAACGCGGGGTGGCGCATCGCGATGACCGCTTGCGGGGCGTTCTCGGCCTTCCTGCTCGTTCTCATCGTCATGTTCGTCCGGAACGCAAACAGCGCCGACAGCGAAACCGATACCCAATGGCCGGAGGCCGCCCAGATCGGACGGCTTCTGGTATCCCGGCCGGTCCTGTCCCGCGGGCTAGCCGGTGGGTTGGTGGCCGCTGCCGGTATCGCCTTCGGAATGCTGTGGGGCGTCTCGTATTTCCAGAGCTACCACGACATGAGCCTGTCGGCCGCCTCAGTCTGTGCCTCCTTCTACTTCTGGGGCTGCCTGCCCGGGTTCATCGGCTCAGCCTGGCTGTGCGAACGACTCGGGCGACCGGCCCTGCTGCTTGCGGCGGGGGCTGCCGGTTCAGCAGCCACGATGTTGCTCATCCTGTTCGCTTTGCACGGCCAGTTCGCGCTGTCCACGGCCATGTTCTTCCTCGGGGTGTTCAACGGGTTCTACGTCTTGTCCTTCACCATGGTGAAGGACCAAGCGCCCGAAGAACTTTCCGGTGTGGCGATGGGTATGACCAACATGCTGATCATGGGTGTCGGCGGAGTGATCCTGCAACCGTTGATCGGCGTGCTCGCCCATATCCGGGGTCAGGAGGTGCCCGACGCGATCACTCTGAGCGTCACCGTGATCGCCCCGGTCCTGGCGTTGGTGGTACTGGCCGGCATCGGGATGGGCCAGCGGCGCCGCGCCGTCAAATGAGGGTAGGAGCCACCCCGCTGTCCAGGGAGGTGTCCTTGGTCTCCCGCATGACCAGCAGCGCCACGAACGTCAGGGCCGCCGCGGCTGCCAGGTAGACACCCACCCAGCCCACGCCGTACTCGGTGGCCAGCCAGGTGGCCAGGAACGGCGCCACCGCCGCACCCAGGATGCTGGCCGCGTTGTAGGCGACCCCGGATCCGGTGTAGCGGACGTTGGTCGGGAACAACTCCGGAAGAACGGCGCTCATCGGCCCGAAGGTCAGGCCCATCAGGGTCATGCCGACGATCAGGAACACCAGCATCTTGGTCTGCGAGCTGGAGGAGGGCGACAGCATCGGCGCGAACAACGCCCCGTAGGCCATGATGCCGGCCGTCACCACCAGCAGCGTCCTACGGCGGCCGAAGCGGTCGGCCAGCCGGCCGGCCACCGGCAGCAGCGCGGCGAAGAACAGCACCGCGATCAACTGCCATTTCAAGAAGGACACGTAGTCGAAGCCGAGCCCCTTGCCCGCCGGCGGGCGCTTGGCGGTGCCGTAGCTCAGCGCCCACGTCGTGACGATGTAGAACAGCGTGTAAGTGGCCAGCATGACGAAGGTTCCGACGATCAGTTGCCGCCAACTGCTCCGGAACACCTCGGCCAGCGGCGATCTGACCCGTTCCCCGCGATCGACGGCACGGACGAACACCGGTGTCTCGGCCAGCCGCACACGGACGTACAGGCCGATCACCACCATCACCGCGCTGAGTAGGAACGGGATCCGCCAGCCCCAGGTCAGAAACGCCCCGCCCAGATCGGCGTTGGCGGTGCTGTGCCCCAACCAGCCGATGAGAGCGAGGAACAGCCCGTTGGCCATCAGGAAGCCGATCGGCGCGCCCAGTTGCGGCCACATCGCCGCCCAGGCCCTCTTCCCGGGACGGGCGGTCTCGGTGGCCAGCAATGCCGCGCCGCTCCATTCCCCGCCCAGTGCCAGCCCCTGGGTGAAGCGCAACACCGCCAGTAGCGCCGGGGCCAGCAGACCGACTTGGTGGTAGGTGGGCAGCAGGCCGATCGCGAAGGTCGCGATCCCCATCGTCAGCAGCGAGCCCACCAGGGTCGCCTTGCGCCCGACCCGATCCCCGAAATGCCCGAACAGCACCGACCCGAGGGGCCGGGCCACGAACGCCAAACCGAAGGTCGCCAGCGAGGCCAGCAGCGCCGTCGTCGGATTGCCCTTCGGGAAGAACAGAGCGGGGAACACCGAGACCGCCGCGGTGGCGTAGATGTAGAAGTCGTAGAACTCGATGGTGGTGCCCACCATCGAGGCGATCACGATGCGGCGGCGCTCCGCCGCGCCCAACGGGTCGGTTTCGGCGGTATCAGGGTTCAACTATTCGGCCGTTCATTGCGGGGGCAGGGACGGGGACGATTCCTATCATCGCTGATCGGAGCGGGCAAACCGGGACCGCGGCCCGGAATCCGCTCAGCCACCGGCGGGTGCCCCGGCCCGGTTGCCGCCGGCCTCCTGCCGCAGGATCGCGACGAGGCAGCCGGCGGCGAGCACCCCGACGGCCACCGCGAACAGGATTCCGGCGGTGCGCAGGCCCCAGACCTGGGCCGCGACGCCGACGCCGATCACAGGTACCGAGATCGCGATGTAAGAGACCAGGAAGTACGCCGAACCGACCTCGGCGCGGGAATTGGCGGGGGTTCGCTCGGCGACCGCCGCAAGCCCCCGGCTGAAGCTGATGCCCTGCCCGACGCCGGAGATCACCGAAGCGGCGACCAGGCCGGCCAGGGAGGACATCCGCAGCGCCACGGCGAGGACGGCCATTCCGGCGACGAGCAGCGCGCACCCCCACGCCACGGCCCTTCCGGGCGGGATACCGGCCGCGAAGATCTGCGCCACCGCCGAGGCCGCGAAGATCGAGCCGGCCAGCAGTCCCGCCACCGCATGATTCGAGATCCCGATTATGGAGGTGATGAACGACGGCGCCACGGCGGCGAACAGGCCCGTGACGGCGAAGCCGGCGAAGGCTGCCAGCGCCGCGATCAGGAAGATCGAGCGGACTTCGGTAGGCACGGACAGCGGCTGCACCCGGATCCGTCCAGCTCGGCTCGAGGTTTCCGGGACCAGCAGCACCGCTGCGGCGGCCAGAATCACCAGCACGATATGCACGAGAAACGACAGCCGCAGCGGCTCTGGCGCGTATTGAACCAGAACGCCAGCCAGAATCGGTCCACTACTCAGCCCGCCCATATTGGCGATCGTGGCCACCATCGGCGCCCGGTTTTCCCAATTCGGCGGTGCCGCTTCGATGACCGCGGCCGTGGCGGTTCCGGTGAACAGACCGGCCGAGAGCCCGGACAGCAGCCGACCAGCCAGCAGCACCGGCACCGAATCGGCAGCCAAGAAGACCACCGCGCTGGCCAGCGCGCACAGCGTGCCGGCCAGCAGGACCGGCCGACGGCCGATCGCATCCGACCAACTGCCGAAGACCACCAATGCGAACAGCACGCCCCCCGCATAGGTGGCGTAGATCACCGTGGTGGTTGCCACGGCGAAGTGCAGGTGCTCCGAGTACAGCGCGTACATCGGGCTGGGCATCGTGGTGCCCAGCATGATCGCCGCGAACGCGTAGGCCAGCAGCGCGAAGGCCGGGAATGACGGGCCTCGCGATCCGTCGATCATGGCCCGCAGTATGACAAAGCCCGGAGCACGCGGTCGCGACTCGGGATCCCGTCACCGACTGAACTCGGGCCCGCGAAAACTAGACCGGGAGGGCGATGACGCTGCCGGAGAAGATCGGGACGTAGAGGGTCTTGTTCGAGGGGCTGATACCGATGCCGTTGACGGTGCTGTAGGCAATCGATCCGATGACCGTGTTGGTCGTCGTGCTGATCACCTGGATCACGCCCGCGCCATCTGAACTTGCGACGTAGACCACCGCGCCGTCGGGGCTGGCGACGATGACGTCCGGGAGGACGCCGACAGTGATGGTGGTTGTCAGCGCGTACGTCGCCGCGTCGTAGACCAGCACTCGGCCGGCGGTGTCGACGATGTAGGTCGCAGAGCCGTCGGGGGTGATCGCGATGGCGGCGAGATCGCCGCCGGGCGCCAGGGTTGTCAGCACGGAGTCCGTCGTCGTGTCGTACACCGTGACGGTGCCTGCGGAGCTTCCGACGAACGCACGGCTTCCGTCCGGGGTGAATACCACCGACTCCGCTCCGGCCAGAACCAGAGAGTTGGTGACCGTCCCGCTCGTGGTGTCGATCACCGAGACCGTTCCGCTGCCGGAGTTGGTGACGTATGCCTTGTCCTGGGTCGGGCTGAAGGCCACGGTTGTCGGATTGACGCCGACTGTGATGATCCCGGTGACGGTGTTGTTGGACGTGTCGATGACCGACACGGTGCCGTCGTCGTAATTGGTGACGTAGGCGATGCTCCCGTCGGCACTGAGTGCGACGGAATAGGGCGTGGTGCCAACGTTTATCGTCGTGATGACCGCCTGGGTCGTGCCGTCGAGCACGGAGACCGAATCGGTCCCGGAGCTGACCACGTAGATCCTCGATCCATCGGAGCTGACCGCCACCCCGCGGAGATCCGACCCCGTGGAGGTCGTCGCGGTCGGCATCGCCGACACGGTGCCGTCAGCACCGGCGAGGCCCGCCGATCCGCCGTTGCCGGCGTTGCCCCCACTGCCCCCGGTACCCGCAGTGGCGTCACCGATGAGCAGCGCCGTGGCATTGCCGCCGGCCCCACCGTCGCCACCATTCGTGGCGTTGGCAACTCCCGCGCCACCAGCGCCACCGGCACCCGCCGTGGCCGTGCCGCCGGTGCTGGCGTTGTAGGCGTCGCCGCCCGCACCACCGGCGGCCCCGGACCCGCCGGCCGCGGCGCCGCTGCCGCCCACGCCTCCGACTCCGCCTGTTGCATCTGCGGTGGCGGTGATGTGAACGGTCGCGGATCCGCCGGTGCCCCCGGTGCCGCCGCCACCCGCACCGTCCCCGCCATTCCCGCCGGCTCCGCCGGTCGCCGAGCCGATGTAGCTGGTGGCATCACCACCAGTTCCACCCGCACCGCCCGTGCCGGACAGCGACCCCCCGTCACCGCCCTGACCGCCGGTGCCACCCGTCGTGCCGTTGGTGGAGGAAGTCGCGGATCCGCCGTTGCCGCCGGCGCCGCCATCGCCGTAATCGCCCGCCGCACCGCCGACTCCGCCGCTGCCGCCGACGGTGGCGGTTCCGGTCACGTCGTAGCCGTCTCCACCATTACCGCCGTCTCCACCCGAAGTCACCGGAGTGCCGCCGGCGCCGGTGCTTCCTGCCGCACCACCGGTGCCACCCGTTCCCGCCGCGCCACCAGCGCCGCCGGAACCAGCGCTACCCGGGTTGGCGCCGGCACCACCATCTCCGGCGTTGTAGACGTTGACGCTGCCGTCCCCACCGGCGCCACCGTTGCCGGCAGCGCCAGCCGAACCACCGGCGCCACCGACGCCGCCACTGCCGTTGACGCCACCGTTGGCGTTGCCGCCCTTGCCGCCGACACCACCGGCGCCACCGTTGGCACCGGCACCGGCGGCTCCGCCATCACCTCCCGGAGCTCCGGTTCCGCCGTCGCCGCCGGCACCGCCGTCGCCGCCGGCACCGCCCGCACCGCCCGCACCGCCCGCACCGGTGACCGACAAGGCCGCGCCGCCGGCTCCGCCCGCACCACCGATGCCGCCAGCTAGGCCCGCAGCGCCGGCATCGCCGGCCAAATTGCTGGTCAGCACCTTGACGGTGGTGCTGTCGGTCGCCACGTAAAGGACGCCGGTATAGGGATTGAAGGTGATGTCGCCCGCTGTGCTGACCGACGCCACGGCGCCGGAGATCGTGTCGGTGACGGTATCGATCATCGTCAGCGCCCCGCCGACGCCGTTGCTGACGTACACCGTGCTGCCGTCGGGCTTCACCCCGAGGGCGCTGGGAGCCGACAGCGAGCCGGTGATGGTCGTGATCACGGTGTTGTAGGTGCCGCTGGTCGGATCGACGTCGATCACCGACACGGAATTGTCGGCCTGGTTGCTGACGTACATCTTCGTCCCGCCGGGCAGGATCACGTTTTGCACCGGGTTGGAGCCCACGTTGATGGTCTGGACGACCGATCCGGCGGCGTCTATGACCGACACCGTGTCACTTCCGTAGTTCACCACGTAGGCCGTGCCGTCCGCACCGAACCTGACGCTGTTCGGAGTGGCGCCGACGGTGATGGTGGCGGTGACGGTGTCGGTCGCAGTGCTGATGACCGAGACGGTGTTGGCGCCGCCGTTGGTCACGTAAACCTTGGTGAGGTCGGGGCTGACCGCCAACCCGCCGGGATTGCTGCCGACGTTGACGGTTGCAGTGACGGTGTTGGTGGTGGTGTCGATCACCGACACGGTGTTGGAGCTCGAGTTGGTGACGTAGAGCTTGGTGCCGTTGACCGCGATGGCCCTCGGACTTGCGCCGACGGTGATGCTGGTCGTGATGGTGTTGGTGGCCGTGTCGATCACCGAGACCGTGTTGGAGCTCGCGTTGGTGACGTAGAGCTTGGTGCCATCCGGCGAGACCGCGGTACCCGCGGTGCTGGCCAGGCCCGAGCCGGAGATGGTGCTGCTGAGCGCAAGACCACCTTGCGGGCCACTGGCGCCGTCGGCTCCGTCGAAGCCGATACCGCCGACACCGCCCGCGCCACCGGCGCCACCGTTGCCTGCCAGTGAACCGCCGGCACCACCATCGCCACCCTTGCCGCCGGCCGAACCGGCCAGCGCGGCCGTGGCTGCGGCGCCGTCGCCTCCGGCGCCACCATCGCCACCGTTGCCGTAGCTGCCACCGGCACCGCCCTTGCCGCCGTTGCCGCCGGCAACCCCCGCAGTGGTCGAGTCATACCCGTCACCGCCGTCGCCACCGTCACCGCCGGAGGTGATCGCCGTGCCCGAACTTCCAGCGAATCCGTCGGATGCGCCAGTGCCACCCTTGGTCCCCGCTGCGCCGCCGCTTCCGGCGCTGCCCGGGTTGCCGCCGCTGCCGCCGGCGCTGCCGTTGGGTGTCCCAACGGTGCCGTCAGCGCCGTCGCCGCCGTTGCCGGCCGCACCCGCGTCACCACCGGTGCCGCCACTGCCGCCGGAGCCGTTGGCCCCCGAAACGGCGGTACCGCCCTTGCCCCCGGACCCGCCGGACCCGCCGGACCCGCCGGACCCGCCGGCCGTACCCGACCATCCCGCCAGAGTGGAGGTCCATCCCGTGCCGCCGTCACCGCCCGCACCGCCGACTCCGCCGTCGCCGCCGCTTCCCGCAACACCCGAGGTCGCAGCACCGCCCTGACCGCCGGCGCCACCGTCACCACCATCGGTGCCGCTGTAGGCATTGGCACCCTGCGTACCGTCCACACCGTTGTAGCCGGCACCACCCGCGCCGCCCAGTCCGCCGTCGCCAGCCGTTCCGGCCAGGGCGTCACCGCCCGCACCGCCGGCACCGCCGTCGCCGCCTGGCGAGTACCAGAGAGTCGATGACCAGCCCGCACCGCCGACGCCACCGTCACCACCGTCGCCCGGCGTGCCGTCGTCGCCGGTTGTGAGTCCGATACCGCCCGTGCCCGCCGTGCCTGCATCTCCACCGCGGCCGCCCGCGCCGCCGTCGGGATCGCCGGAGTCACCGGCTGCACCGTTGCCGCCCACACCACCCGAACCGGCGGCACCACCGTCACCCCCGGCCCCCCGGGAACCGAGAGTCCCGGTGGTGACAGTGCCGGCATATCCGCCGTCGCCACCCTCACCGCCGAGACCGCCGATACCGCCGTTGCCGCCGATATCGCCGGCCGTAGTCGCCGAGAAGCCGAGACCACCGGTGCCTCCGGCACCACCCTGACCGCCGGCACCGCCGCTGCCGGAGGTACCCGACGTCGCGGCACCACCCGCGCCCCCGGCGCCACCGACGCCGCCCGTCCCGCCGTATTGACCAGCGGGCAGGGTCGACGAGCCGGCCAGGCCGGTGGCGCCCGCACCGCCGATTCCACCCGTGCCACCGGCACCGCCGTTACCGGCCACGGAGGCACCGCCCACACCACCGGCGCCGCCCGCGCCACCGTCACGACTCGAGGTGATCACATACAGGTAGCTTCCACCGAAGGCGTAGAGGGTGCCGTAGCGGCCGACCAGCGGATTAGAGCCTCCCGAGACCCCGGTGATCGTCCCGGTCGCGGTGTCGTTGTTGGCGTCGATGATCGCCACCGAGTTACTGCCGTAGTAGGAACTTCCGACGTAAACCGTGCTGCCGTCGACGCTGACCGCCAGGCTGTCCGGACTGCTCACCGACGGGTAGATGGTCTTGATGACGGTGTTGTAAGAACCGCTGGTCGGGTCGGTGTCGATGACCGACACCGAGTTTCCACCGGAGTTGCTGACGTACATCTTGGTTCCGTCGGGCAGCAGCACGTTCTCTACCGGCTGGGAGCCCACCGCGATGGTCTGGACGACGGTGCCCGAGGCATTGATCACTGACACCGTGTTGCTGGACCGGTTGACCACGTATGCGGTTCCGTCGGCGCGGAAAGCTACGTCCTGGGGGGAGTAACCGACGGTGATCGTGTTGGTGACGGTGTTGGTCGCGGTGCTGATGACAGAGACCGTATTGCCGCTGCCGTTGCCGCTGTTGGTCACGTAAACCTTGGTCCCGTCCGGGCTGACGGCCACGCCGACCGGTGCTGTGCCGACGCTGATGGTTCTGGTGACCGTGCCGGTGGAGGTGTTGATCACCGACACCGTGTTGGACTGCTGGTTGGTGACGTAGGCCGTGGTTCCGTTCATGGCGATCTGGTTGGGCCCGTTGCCGACGGTGATGGTCGAAACGATGGTGTTGGTGGCTGTGTCGACCACCGACACCGTGTTGCCACTGTTGTTGGCGATGTAGAGCTTGGTGCCGTCCGTCGTCAGGGCGCCGCCTGCCGCGCCGCTGAGGCCGTACGTCGTCGCGGTGACCTTCGGTGCGAATGAGACGCCCGCGCCACCGATGCCGCCATCACCGGCGTTACCGCCATTGCCGGCGAGCGCCCCTGCGGCTCCGCCCGCACCGCCGATACCGCCGCTGCCGGCCTCGGCACTGCCGGTGGCCTTCCCACCGGTCCCGCCATTACCACCGTCGCCGCCGCTGCCGTAGGTGCCGCCGGCACCCCCGTCACCGCCGTTGCCTCCGTCGGTCGAGGCGCCGTCGATGCCTGTATTGCCGTCGTTGCCGTAGGCGCCCAGGCCGGCGGCACCGGCCGCACCGGCGACACCGGCGTCACCGCCGTCGCCGCCGTTGCTGCCGTTCGGGACGGCCAGGGTCCCGGGTGCGCCGTCACCGCCGTCGCCGGGCGTGCCCGTGTCACCGCCGTCGCCGCCGTCGCCACCGGATCCGTTCATGCCTGAGGTCGCGACACCACCGGCACCACCGGCACCACCGGCACCGCCGTTGCCTCCGTCACCGCCGTCGGTCCCGTCGATGCCGGCGACCGTTGAGGTCCACCCTGTGCCGCCGGCGGCCCCGTCGCCGCCATTGCCGCCCTGACCACCGCGCCCGGCGGTGCCGTTGGTCGCCGTGCCACCCTGGCCGCCGGCGCCGCCGGTTCCGCCCGCGCCGCCTTGCCGCGCGAGGCCCGCACACCGCGATAGGCCACCAGCGGATCATTGCTGCGGATCACGGTTTCCACCAGATCACCGCCCTGATTGACCTC
>JAGQTO010000184.1 GCA_020439025.1 Mycobacterium sp.
GACGACGAGGGCGAACTCCAGGGTCTCCAGTAACGGGTTCCCGCGGATCAGGGACACCACCACGGTGAGCGCGACCAGTACTGCGGCGAGGGCGATCAGGTAATTGCCGATGCGCAGCACGGCGCGCTGGAAGTGGCTGACGCTGCCCGCGGTCTGAACCAAGGCCGTGGTCTTGCCCATGAAGGATGACGCGCCGGTGGCGTAGACCACGGCGTCGGCTTCGCCGCGAACCAGCACCGAACCCGAATAGAGCACCTGTCCACGTCCGCGGGGCACGGCCAACGACTCGCCGGTCAGTGCCGACTGGTCCACCTCGATCGTGACATCCTCCAGCACCCGCAGATCGGCGGGCACGACGTCGCCGAGGCGCACCCGGACCACATCGCCCGGAACCAGTTCGCGCACAGCCACGGTCGACCACGCGCCGTCGCGCAGTGCCCTCGCCGAGGAGGCCAGTCCCTTCTTCAGAGCGGCGATGGCTCCGGCGGCCTGATGCTCCTCGACGAAGGCGACCACGCCGTTCATCAACAGCAGAACCCCGATGATCGCCGCGTCGGTCCAATGCCGGACGAGGACCGAAAGCACCAGTGCCACTTCGATCATCCACGGGATGGGCGCCCAGAAATAGCCCAGGAAGATCAGGACAGGGTTGCGACGGCGCTCACTGATCTCGTTTGGGCCGTAACGCTGCAGTCGGTTCGCCGCATCGGTGGTGCTCAAACCTTTTGCAGTGCAGTCGAGTTCGTCGAGCAGTTGCTCCAGTGGCACCTCGGCTGACACTTGGTCGACGGCGGCCAAAAAACACCTCCCACTGTTCCGGAAGGGCATATTCCGGAAAGCCCCTCCCCGGAAGGGCACTCGCCGCAACGGTACTCACCCGAACGGCGCACTCATAGGGCCAACCGTCATCGATTCCGCTGCGAAAGGCGGAGCATCCGTCGGTGCGAATACCCGCAACCGGGGCCGGTTACACGGCCCCCGCCGGGAAACTCGGATCAGGCCGTGACGTGGTCGATGACCGCGTCGAACGCGTTGAGGATGAACTCATCCATATCCGGATCCGACGACACCGGCTGCGAAGACTGTTTCACGATCGCGATCCCTCGCCGGCAGTCGACGTAGATCCACTGTCCATGCACGCCGATCGCGGTGATCGCCTCACGGCCGGGAGTATGGCGAATCCACCATTGTGCCCGGTAACTCCAGTCACCACCGGCCCAAGGGCCCACCGCCTCGGTTCCGCGGGAGAACTTCTCCCGGCTCCCGCCCCGCTCAAGGATCGCGATCACGCCGGCGGGAACGATCTGCTGTCCGTCGGCGATACCGTCGTTGAGCAGCATCATGGCGAACCTGGCGAGATCACGGGGTCCGGCATTGAGCCCGCCGCCGGCTACCAATGTGCCGCAGCGGTCCAGCAAGACGTAGGTCTCGGCCTCGGTTCCGAGTCTGGACCACAGCGCCGCCGACATCTGGTCCTGAAACGACGTGCCGGTGGCCCGGTTGGTGAGCCAGTTGACCACGTCGGTCTTGGGTGTCTGATAACGGAACACGGCCCCGTGCTCGTACTCGGGATCCTTCTGCAGGGTGGCCAGGAAGTCGTACAGTCCGGCCGCGTCGTCCCCGGGCTCGGCGTCCAGCCAGCCGAGCACCCGTCCGTAGCGGGCGATGCCCGATGTCGGGTCGGCGTAATCCTCGCTGAAGTCCATGGAATTGGTCATGTCCAGCACCTGGCCGATGGTCGCTGCGGCGAATGCCGATGCGGCGGCCAGTTCGGGAACGACATCGACCACCTGAGCGCTCTCGTCGAGAAGGCCGTCATCGACGGCCATCAAAGCGATCAGTCCGGCGAAGGACTTGGTCACCGACATCATCTGATGAGGCTGCGCGGCGTGCATGCCGTTGGAGTAGTGCTCGTAGACCAGCCGATCGGGGGTGGTCACCAGGAACGAGTCGGTGAAGGTCTCGCGCAGGAAGTCGGCGAAATCCGCGCTGCCGCCGTCAGGGCGGTTCACCCGAAGGTTGCTAATGGCGGGGTCGTGCTCGAGGCGCAGCGGCCGCACCGGTCCGCCGTTGCGAACCGGTGCGGACGGGAAGATGGTGCGCATGTGCAGATAGGCCCACCGGTTGTACGGCGGCGTCATCAGTGCGTTGGAACGGTTGACCCGTTTGCCGGGCGGAGGCGGGAAGCCCTCCATCAGGCCCAGTTCGTGGGCGCTCGCGTAGGGGTCGTCGGTCATCGCCGATGCTGGGTGTGCGCGGGTATTGCCGAGAGGGCTGTGGGTCAGTTTGTGCCGCAGCCGCAATCAGGCCCGCAAGCGCAGGGCGAGCAGGTGCAGTTCGGATTCCCGCAGCCGGAGGGCTGGCCGCAACTGCAGTCGGGCCCGCAGGTGCAGGGGGAGCAGGTGCAGTTCGGGTTGTCGCAGATGGTGGCACTCATGGCGGCGGTCCTTTTCTTTCGGTTCCGAATTACCTCAGCCGTCAGCCGGCGCGGTCGTCGCGTCGTGCCGCGGTGATGAGATCTTCCCTCGCCCGTGCCACCCGTGAGCGGATGGTGCCCGTCGGACACCCGCAGACCTCGGCCGCTTCGGCGTAGGACAGGCCCAGTACCTGGGTGAGGACCAGAGCGTCCCGCCGGTCGGACTCCAGCCCGTCGAGCAGCATCCTGACTTCGATGACGTCTTCGAACCGCGCTCCTCCCGGAGTGGCCCCGAGCAATCCCTCGAGATCCACCGCAGTGGTGGTCCGGGGGCGGGCCTG
>JAGQTO010000185.1 GCA_020439025.1 Mycobacterium sp.
GTGCGTTCTCGGTGGCGGTGCGGGGTCTGGATGGCGAGATCGTCGAGATAGAGGTCGACATCTCTTCGGGGCTGCCCTGTGTTCACCTCGTCGGACTGCCGGATGCGGCATTGCAGGAGTCCCGCGACCGGGTCCGCGCCGCCATCACCAACTGTGGAAACAAATGGCCCATGTCGCGGCTGACCTTGGCGTTGTCGCCGGCCACGTTGCCCAAGACGGGCTCGTTGTACGACATCGCATTGGCCTGCGCGGTGCTGTCGGCCGCCCGCGGAAAACCCTGGCACCGACTGGAGAAGGCGGTGCTACTCGGTGAACTGGCACTCGACGGCCGCATCCGGCCGGTGCACGGGGTGCTGCCCGCGGTGCTGGCCGCCCAGCGCCGGGGCTGGCCAACCGTGGTGGTGCCTGCGGCGAACCTCGCCGAAGCGAGTTTGGTGGAGGGCATAGAGGTGTTCGGCGTGCGCTCCCTGCGGGACCTGCAGCACTGGCTCGGCAGCGGCAGCGGATTGGACGGTCGTGTCGCGACACCGGCACCGGCATCCCGAACCGTCCCCGACCTCGCTGACGTCGTCGGCCAGACCCAGGCCCGATTCGCCGTGGAGGTCGCCGCGGCCGGAGCCCATCACCTGATGCTCACCGGGCCGCCCGGTGTGGGCAAGACGATGCTGGCGCAACGCCTTCCCGGTCTGCTGCCGGACCTGACGGCGTCCGAGGCTCTGGAGGTCACGGCCATCCACTCGGTGGTCGGACTGCTCTCCCGGCGAACCCCGCTGATCACCCGGCCGCCCTTCATCGCACCGCATCACTCCTCGAGCGTGGCCGCCCTGGTGGGCGGGGGATCCGGATTGGCCCGGCCCGGGGCCATCAGCCGGGCCCATCGCGGGGTGTTGTTTCTTGACGAGTGCGCCGAAATCCGGCTCAGCGCACTGGAATCCCTGCGCACGCCGCTGGAGGACGGGGAGATCCGGCTGGCTAGGCGAGACGGTGTGGCGTGCTATCCGGCTCGATTCCAACTCGTGCTGGCCGCCAATCCCTGCGCCTGCG
Organism: Mycobacterium sp.; assembly: GCA_020439025.1. Taxonomy (GTDB): domain Bacteria; phylum Actinomycetota; class Actinomycetes; order Mycobacteriales; family Mycobacteriaceae; genus Mycobacterium. The sequence goes on from JAGQTO010000185.1 coordinate 1,045, forward strand.
CGCGCACCGATCCGCGGGAGTGCATCTGTACTTCGCTGGACAAGCGGCGCTACCTCGGCAAGCTCTCGGGCCCGTTGCTCGACCGGGTGGACCTGCGGGTCCAGATGCACACCGTGCGGGCCGGCGCCTTCGCGCCGGAGCCGGCCGAGAACAGCGTCGCCGTGCGTTCCCGGGTCGCGCAGGCGCGTTCGGCAGCCGCCGAGCGGTGGTGTGCCTTCGGGTTCAGCACCAACGCGGAGGTCACCGGCCCGGTTCTGCGCCGGCACTTCCGCCTGGCCGCCCCGGCCATGGCGCCGCTGAAGGCCGCCATGGACCGCGGATTGCTCAGCATCCGGGGAGTGGACAGGTCAATGCGCGTCGCTTGGACGTTGGCCGATCTGGCCGGCCGGAACAGCCCCGGTGTTGACGAGGTGGCGGTGGCTCTCAGCTTCCGGCAGCCCGGGGCCAAGCCGTGACCGGCCGACAGGAGATCCTGGCGTGGGCCTATCTGTCCCGGGTCACCGAGCCGCCCTGCGGCGAACTGGCCGATCTGGTCCGCAGAACGGGACCGGTGGAGGCCGCCGAACGCATCCGTCGCGGCGAGGTCGAGCCGGGTCTGTCGCAACGCACCGCGGCCCGCCGCCATCATGACTGCGCCGCCGCCGATCTCGGGCTCCTGCAGCGTCGCGGCGGCCGGTTGTTGACTCCGGACGACGACGAGTGGCCGCATCTGGCCTTCGCCGCCTTCGCAGGGGCCCCGGTTCGGGACAAGCCGCAGGGTTATGCGCCTCTGGCGCTGTGGGTCGTCGGTCCGCTGCGCCTCGACGAGGTGACCGAGCGGGCGGCGGCGATCGTCGGTACCCGGGTGCCCACGGCCTACGGCGAGCATGTGGCCTCCGACCTGTCGGCGGGGCTGGCCGAACACGAGGTGGCAGTGGTCTCGGGCGGGGCCTACGGGATCGACGGGGCGGCGCACCGGGCCGCGCTGGCCGCCGATGGTGTCACGGTCGCGGTACTTGCCGGGGGCGTGGACGTCTATTACCCGGCCGGC
>JAGQTO010000186.1 GCA_020439025.1 Mycobacterium sp.
GTGGACGTCTATTACCCGGCCGGCCATTCCGCACTGCTCCACCGGATCGCCACGAACGGCGTGCTGGTCAGTGAGTATCCGCCCGGCGTGCGCCCGGCGCGGTACCGGTTCCTCACCCGCAATCGACTGGTCGCGGCGCTGGCCGGCGCAACAGTGGTCGTCGAGGCCGGCCTCCGAAGCGGTGCGGCGAGCACCGCTGCGTGGGCGCGGGCGCTGGGCCGAGTGGTGTGCGCGGTGCCCGGCCCGGTGACCTCCGCGGTGTCGGCGGGCTGCCACGTCCTGCTGCGGTCGGGCGCGGAGTTGGTCACCCGGGCCGACGAGGTGCGCGAACTGATCGGCCGGGCAGGGGAATTTGCTGATGAACTTCCTCGGCCTAGCGGACCGCTCGACGGCCTGAGTGACACCGAAGGCCTGATCTACGAGGCCTTTCCCGCCCGGGGCTGGAGAACCCCGGACGAGATCGCGGTGGCGGCCGGCATTCCGGCCGCCACCGTGCTGGGTCCGCTGGCGATGTTGGAGATCGCCGGTCTGGTCCGCAGCCGGGACGGGAGGTGGCAGATGGTCCGCGAACGGTCCTGAGACTCAGCTCGCTCCCGAGGGCACCGGGCCGCCGTCGGAGGGCGCGTCGGGGTCTGGATCCCCGCCGTCCGGATCCCCGCTGCCGGCGGGGCCGGAGCCGGCGCCGACCGCGACCGGTGCCGAGGACCTCCTGGTGATCGCATTCATCCGCTCGGAGTAGGACGGACGCGAGCGGATCTTCAGCGGCCACCAGAACCACGGGCCGAGAATCGCCGCGATCGAGGGTGTCATCAGCGATCGCACGATCAACGTGTCGAGCAACAGGCCGATACCGATGGTCATACCGCCCTGGCCCACATTCAGCAGATCGCCGGAGATCATGGCCCCCATGGTGAAGGCGAACACCAGCCCGGCCGCGGTCACCACGCTTCCGGTGCTGCCCATCGAGCGGATGATCCCGGTATTGATTCCGGCCCCGATCTCCTCCTTGAATCGGGATACCAGGAGCAAGTTGTAGTCACTGCCGACGGCCATCAGGATGATCACCGCGAACGCCAGCACGATCCAGTTCAGTTCGACACCGAAGATCCGTTCGAAGATGAACACCGACAGGCCGAACGCGGCCCCCAGCGAGATCACGACCGTTCCGACGATCACCATCGACGCCACCAGGGCGCGCGTAATGATCAGCATCACGATGAAGATCAGCGTCAGGGCGGCGAAGGCCGCAATCATCGTGTCGTACTTGGCGCCGGACTGGATGTCGCGGTAGGTGGCCGCGGTGCCGGTCAGATAGATGTCGGCATCTGCCAGCGCGGTGCCCTTGACGGCCTCGTGCGCCGCGCGCAGCTCGTCGTCGACCACCGCGATGCCCTCCTCGGAGGCGGGGTTGACGTCGTGGGTGATGATCAGCCGCGCCGCCTTGCCGTCCGGCGAGAGGAACAGCTTGAGCCCCTTCTGGAAGTCGGCGTTCTGGAAAACCTCGGGGGGCAGGTAGAAGTAGTCGTCACTCTTGGACGCGTCGAAGGCCTCACCCATGGCGGTCGCGGTGTCGGTCATCTGCTGCATCTGCTCGATCAGACCGTCGAAGGTGCTGTGGATGGTCTGCAGGGTCTGCTGCATCATGGTCGCCGTCGCGATGATCGGCGGGAACTGAGCGACCAGCTGGGGGACGACGGCGTTCATATCGCCCATCCCGCTGACCATCTCGTCCATGCCGCCGATCATGGCGGTCATATCGGTTTGCAGCGTGGCCATGTTGTCGCTGAACGTGTTGACCCCGTCCATGGCGTCGAACGCCGACCGCATCCCCCAGCATGCCGGGATGTTGAAGCAGTGCTCTTCCCAATAGAAATAGTTGCGGAACGGCCGCACGGCGTCGTCGAAATCGGCCAGATGATCACGCATCCCGTCGAGGGTGATCTTCATGGCGTCCATATCCGCGACGCTGCGCTGTCCGGCGCCCACCATGCCGTCGGCGGAGTTGACCGTGCGGTTCATCGCCTCCGACATCCGGCTCATCAGGGCCTGCATCTCGGTCATCGACCCGATCATCGCGCCGAGGTCGTCGGACATCCCGCTGATGTCGCCGAC
>JAGQTO010000187.1:0-4124 GCA_020439025.1 Mycobacterium sp.
CGTCTCCCCCGCCGCGAGGCGCCCGCGGGTGGTCAGGGCGAAGTAGACGGTCAGGTCGTTGAACAGCAGGCCCGCACCCGCCTCGAAACTGACGTTGTCCGGCAGCGGGAAGACCTGCTCGGCGCCCAGTACGGCGGTCTCGGCCATCGCACCGCCGAGCATGGTCAGCCCGGCCACCCGGTCCCCGGGGGCGACGTGGGCGCCCTCAGGCGCCGAGCGCACCACCCCGGCCAGTTCGGCGCCGAGGATGAACGGCAGCTCCGGGCGGTACTGATAGAGACCGCGGGTCAGCAGCGCGTCGGGAAACGCCACACCGGCGGCGTGTACGTCGACCACCACCCCGCCGTCGGCCGAGGGTTCATCGACCTCGACCAGTTCGACGGATTCCGGTCCGCCCAACTCGCGGACCCTGACCGCGCGCATCAGGGTTGCTCGATGGCCAGCAGTTCAACCTGCAGCTCGCCCCTCGGCGTGCGATAAGTGACGGTCTCACCGGCCGCGCGGCCGAACAGGGCCAGCCCCAACGGGCTGTCGGCGGTCAGTGTGGTGTCCTCGGCACCGGCCGGTGTCTCCTCGATGAAATTGACCACCCGCATGGTGGCTTCCTCGCCGTCGGGCCAGCGCAAAGTCACCTGGGTGCCGTTGGGCAGCTGGCCGGGCACCTCCGCGTTGCCGCCGGCCAGCAGCCAACTCACCCGGCCGATCTGCTCCTCGACGCCGGCCAGATCCTCGGCGCGCTGCAAGGCCTCGGCGGCGTCGCCGCGGTCACCCACCGTTTCGGCGTCGCCCTGCAGATCGGAACGCAGCTGATCGCGTCGCCGGCGCAGCTCGGCCAGCTCTGCTTCGAGCCGCTCCCGCTCCTGCTCGACGAAGTTCGAAGATCCGGTGTCCTGAGTCATGAACGACAAGGTACCGAAGCCTGCAAATCCCCGAACACCGATGTCGGCGCACGCCGGTGCGGTGCCGCCGGCAATTGCGATCGGCAACCGGGCCATCGGCAACCGGGCCATCGGCAACCGGTCGGGGTCCGCCCGGCGTCGGAGTATCGTCGCCGCCGTGGCCTCCCGCGACCGTGCCTCCCGCGACAATGCCGCCCGCGACCGTGCCCCCCGCGACCATGGTGACCCCGGCGACGCGCCGACGATGCCACCTCCGTTGATCGAGGTGGCCGATGCGACCCGGCCTTCGGCCGCCGAGGAGGCGCGCACGATCGCCGCCTCCACCAACGCCGGCACTCTGGCCAGCCTCACCACCGCCGGTGACCCCTGGGCGTCGTTCGTCACCTACGGCCTGCTCGACGGGGCGCCGGTGCTGTGCGTCTCGCATTTGGCCGAGCACGGCCGCAACCTGGCCGCCGACCCGCGGGCGAGCCTGGCGGTGGTGGCGCCCGGCACCGAGTCCGACCCGCTGGCCAGTCCGCGGATCACGCTGGCCGGCGTCGTGGAGGTGCCGGTGGGCGACGAACTCGCCGCCGCCCGCGCCGCGCACGTCGACGCCGTGCCCGCGGCCCGCTACTACATCGACTACAGCGATTTCACCCTCTGGGTGCTGCGGGTGCGCCGGGTGCGCTGGGTGGGCGGATACGGGCGGATGGACTCGGCGAGCGAGGCCGACTACGCCGCCGCCGAACCGGATCCGCTGGCCCGCGATGCGGCCGGCGCGATCGCCCACCTCAACGCCGATCACGCCGACGCCCTTGCCGAGCTGGCGCGCGCCCGGGGCGGCTACCCGGACACCGAGTCCGCGGTGTGCACCGGCATCGACCGCTACGGCCTGGAACTCAAAGCCCACACGCCCCGCGGGGCGGCCTACACCCGGGTGGGTTTCGGCGCCCGACTCAACTCGACGGAGCAGTTGCGTCCGGCCGTGGTCGATCTGGTCCGCCGAGGACGCGCCTGAGGAAGGCGACCTGGTCGACCTTGACCTGCGGGTCGTTGTAGATGTCGAAATGCCCGTACGGGTAGTGGCGCAGTTCGGCCCGGGGCGCCCGCCGCGCGGTTTCCAGGGTCGATGACGGCGGGGTGGTGGTGTCCGCGTCGCAGACGCACAGCAGCACCGGCATCAGCAGCTTGGCGGCCGAACGAACCGGCCGGTACAGCGGCAGCGTCAGCATAAGCCGGGCGGCGACCTCGTTGCGCCACAACGATTCCGGGCCGACGATCGCTGAGAAACCCGGCAGGACGTCGGGCTCGGTCATCGCCGCGAAGGTGCCGGGTTGGCCGGCGGCGGGCATCAGCCGCGGCGGGCGACCCCGCAGCGAGCCGGCCTGGTCGAGCACCGCCTCCCGCGCGGCGCGCAGCAGGTTGCCCAGTGGCATCCGGCGGATCACCGGCAGGCTGTCGGTGTACGGAGCCTGGGCGATGACGGCGGCGATCCGGGGGTCTGCGGCGGCCACCGTCAGCACGTGCCCGCCGCTGAACGACGACCCCCACAGCACGATCCGGTCCGGGTCGAGGCCTTCGGCGTGGCGGGCCCAGTCGATCGCGGCCCGGTAGTCGTCCTGCTGACGGCCGATGTCGAGCACCTGGCGGGGTTGTCCGCCGGAGGCTCCGAAGTTGCGGTAGTCGAAGACCAGCACCGCGAACCCGGCGTCGCGGAACGCCTCGGCGTAGGCGGGAAGGCCGTCGTCGCGGGTGGCCGAGAATCCGTGCGCCATCACCACGCACGGCACCGGCGCCGCGGGCTGGTCCGGTCGGTACAGATAGGCGGCGAGTTGCTCGCCGTGGGAGGGAATCCGGACGTCGACGCGCTCGTGGGCCATGGCCTCGAACCTAGTAGCCTCGTCGCAACGACCGCTCGAGCGAGGAGAAACCATGACGACCGGGACCGAGGAACGGCAGTCGGTGGCGCAGCTTGCAGATGAGCAGGATTGGCAGCGCCGGGTCAGCAGTGATGAGCGCGGCGACATCTTCAACCGCGGCACCGTCCGCATCCGGGCCGTCTGGGAAGGCGACGCCAAGCTCTGCGGGGCGACGTTGTTCCACGACGAGATGTACGAGTCCTATACCCGCGAGGTGCGGACGCTGCGCGCCTGGTTCAAGCGGTAGGACGGTTCAAGCGGTAGGACGCAGTTCCAGCACCGCGGCGAGTTCCCGCAGCGCCGGCCGGGGATCCCACGCCGGGTTGCCGTCGCCGAGCACCTGCACCACCACGTGATCGGCACCGGCGTCGAGGTGGGCGCTCACCGAGGCCGCGGCGCGCTCCACCGATCCCATGCCCACGATGCCCCGAGCCAGCCGTTCCGAACCACCGCGCACGAAGTCGGACTCCTCGAACCCCTGACGGAGCCACGAGTTCCGGTAGTTCGGCAGGCCTGAGTAGATCTCCAGGTGCAGGTGCGCTCGGCGCAGTTGCTCGTCGTCGTCCATGCCGAGATCCCCGCCCCCGACGACAACCGCCTGCTCGGAGACCACCCACTTGTCCGGCCCCAGAATTTCCCGGGTTCGAGCGGTCTGTTCGGGGTTGACCAGGTAGGGATGCGCGCCGTCTGCGTGAGTACCGGAGAGCTCGATCATCTTGGGCCCCAGCGCCGCCAGCAGCCGCGTCGGCCGGCCGGATCCCGGCTCGATGGCCTCCGGAAGCGCCGCCATCCGCTCCAGGTAGGCCCGCATGGTTGCCAGCGGTTTGGAGTAGGTTCCGCCGAGCATGTGCTGAACCAGCGGGCCGTGGCTGACACCCAGGCCGAGCACGAACCGACCTGGGTGCAACGCGGTGAGGGTTCGGCCGGCGCCCTCCATCGTCCCGGCGATGCGGGCATGGATGTTGGCGATGCCGGTGCCGACGACCAGGCGCTCGGTGGCCTGTAGGAAGGCCGCCGATTCCACCAGACAGTCCTTGAGCCCCACTTCCGGCAGGAACAGCGATCCGAATCCCAGGGCCTCGATCTCCGCGGCCACCTCCTGCGCGGCTGCCATGGGCCAGGTGTCACTGGCCCACCAGACGCCGATACGGGCCGGGAAGTCGATCCGCGCGCGGTCTTGGCTCACGGCTCCCCACTGTAATCCCGGCGCATAGGGTGGGGTACGTGAGCTTCAATCTCTCCACGGTCTTCCACACCGTCGCGACGACCATCCCCGACCAGCAGGTCATGGTGTGGCGGGACAAGCGGCTGACCTATTCGCAGA
>JAGQTO010000187.1:4333-5677 GCA_020439025.1 Mycobacterium sp.
TGCTCAGCGACGCGAAGGCCCGCGCCCTGGTGTATGCCGCGGAGTTCGCGCCGCACGTCCAGTCCATCCGCGGTCGGCTGCCCGAACTGCGGGTGCTCATTCAGGTCGCCGACGACTCGGGCAACGAACTGCTGCCGGATGCGGTGGACTACGAGTCCATCGTCGGCACCCCGGCACCGGCGACGGGAATGCCCGAGCCCAGCGGCGACGACCTCTACGTCCTCTACACCGGCGGCACCACCGGCATGCCCAAAGGCGTGCTGTGGCGCCAGCACGACATCTTCATGTCGGCGATGGGCGGACGCCCGTTCATGGGCGGTGAGCCGCTGCACACCTACGACGACCTTCGCGAGCAGGTTCGCGCCGGCGCCGGAGCACGGTCGCTGCTGCTGCTGCCGCCGCTGATGCACGGCGCCGCTCAGTGGGGGGTGTTCAACACCATCACCAGCGGCGGGTGGATCGCCGTTCCCGACGACGTGCGCCGGTTCGACGCCGACGCCATCCTGCGACTCGCCGAACGCGAGCGGGTGCTGGGCATACCCGTCGTGGGCGACGCGATGGCCCGCCCACTGGTCGACCAGATCGAGAAGGGCGACTACGACCTCTCCGGCTTGATGGCACTGACCAACGGTGGCGCGCCGCTGTCGCCGACGGTGCGCGACCGGTTGCTGGCGGCGCTGCCCAACCTGATCGTCATGGACGCCGTCGGCTCCTCGGAGTCCGGAGCGCAGATGACGACTGTCGCCACCAAGGGCGCCGAAGTGCGGACGGCGACGTTCACCCCATTGGCCGACACGACCGTCGTCGCGGTGGATTTCAGTCGGGTTCTGCAGCCCGGTGAAGGCGAGGGTTGGCTGGCGCGGCGCGACCTCGTGCCGCTGGGCTACCTCGGCGACGCCGAGAAAACCGCCCGCACCTTCCCCACCATCGACGGGGTGCGGTGGTCGATCCCCGGCGACAAGGCGCGGCTGCTCGAGGACGGCCGGATCGAACTGCTCGGCCGCGACTCGGTGACCATCAACTCCGGCGGGGAGAAGATCTTCGCCGAGGAGGTCGAACGCGCCGTCGCCAGCCATCCCGCCGTCTACGACGTGGTGGTGGCGGGCCGGCCCTCGGAACGCTGGGGCAGCGAGGTGGTCGCCATCGTCCAGTTCGCCGAGGGCAAGTCGGCGAGCGAAGACGAACTCGCCGATGCCTGCCGTTCCCACATCGCCGATTACAAAGTCCCCAAGGCCTTCATCCGCACCGACAAGGTCGTGCGCTCGCCCGCAGGGAAAGCCGACTACCGGTGGGCCAAGGCGGTGGCGATCGAGGCGCAGGCAGGAAAGTAGGTCCCCCATGCGC
>JAGQTO010000188.1:0-10466 GCA_020439025.1 Mycobacterium sp.
GTGCTCGACGCCGAACGACACTTCCTGACCACCTCCAACGGTGCGGTGCACCGCGGGGCCCATCAGCTGATGGAGGAAGCCACTGACGCCTTCGAGGACGGACGGGCCGATATCGCCGGCTTCGTCGGTGCCGCACCGGAAGACCTGGTGTTCACCAAGAACGCCACTGAGGCTCTCAACCTGGTCTCCTATGTGCTGGGCGACAACAGATTCCCCGGATCCGTCGGCCCGGGGGACGTCATCGTCACCACCGAACTGGAGCACCACGCCAACCTGATTCCCTGGCAGGAGTTGGCGCGCCGGACCGGTGCCACCCTGCGCTGGTACGGGATGACCGCCGACGGGCACCTCGACCTCGACTCCCTGAAGCTGGATGAGCGGGTCAAGGTCGTCGCCTTCACCCATCATTCCAATGTCACCGGTACCGGCGCACCGATCGCCGAGTTGGTTGCCCGGGCCAAGTCGGTGGGCGCACTGACGGTGCTGGACGCCTGTCAGTCGGTGCCGCACCAGCCGGTCGACGTGCCGTCCCTGGACGTCGACTTCGCAGCGTTCTCCGGCCACAAGATGCTCGGACCCACCGGGATCGGCGGCCTGTACGGACGCACGGAGTTGCTCGCCGCGCTACCGCCGTTCCTCACCGGCGGGTCGATGATCGAGACGGTGACCATGGAGTCGGCCACCTACGCGAGCCCGCCCCAGCGTTTCGAAGCCGGCACTCAGATGATCTCCCAGGTCGTCGGATTGGCCGCCGCTGCCCGCTATCTCAGCGCCATCGGCATGGACCGGGTCGAGGCGCACGAGCAACGGCTGGTCGCCGCGACCCTCGCCGGCCTGTCGGACATCCCCGGGGTGCGCATCATCGGCCCGTCCGACCCCGACGTACGCCGCTCGCCGGTGGCCTTCGTGGTCGACGGGGTGCATGCCCACGACGTCGGGCAGGTGCTCGACGACGACGGTGTGGCCGTTCGGGTCGGACATCACTGTGCCGCCCCGTTGCACCGCCGTCTCGGGGTGGCCGCCACCGTGCGGGCGTCCTTCGCGGTGTACAACACCCTCGAGGAGGTCGACCGGCTGGTCGCCGGGGTGCGGCGGGCGATCGACTTCTTCGGGAACCGTTGATGCGACTCGAGCAGATGTACCAGGACGTGATCCTGGACCACTACAAACACCCGCACCATCGCGGATTGCGCGAACCCTTCGGCGCCGAGGTGCATCACGTCAACCCGACCTGCGGCGACGAGGTCACCTTGCGGGTGGCCCTCTCCGATGACGGCGAGCAGGTCCTCGACGTCTCCTATGACGGACAGGGCTGCTCGATCAGCCAGGCCGCCACCTCGGTGCTGGCCGATCAGGTGATCGGGCAGTCGGTCGGTGACGCGCTGAAGACCGTCACGGCGTTCACCGAGATGGTGTCGTCGCGGGGCACGATCGAGGGTGACGAGGACGTCCTGGGCGACGGCATCGCCTTCGCCGGGGTGGCGAAGTATCCCGCGCGGGTGAAGTGCGCCCTGCTGGGGTGGCTGGCGTTCAAGGCGGCCCTCGCCGAGGCGGGGGCGGGCACGGCGAGAGACCTGGAGGAGAAATGACCGACACGGCATCCGAGGAATTTCTGGCGGACCTGGAGGAGGCCATGCGCGACGTTGTCGACCCGGAACTGGGCATCAACGTCGTGGACCTGGGGCTGGTCTACGGCCTCAGTGTCGAGGAGGCCTCTGAAGGCGACGGCGCGGGCACCACGGCGCTGGTCGACATGACGCTCACCTCGCCGGCCTGCCCGCTGACCGACGTCATCGAGGATCAGACGCTGGCCGCCCTGGTCGGTTCCGGACTGGTCAAGGGCGTGAAGATCAATTGGGTGTGGAACCCGCCGTGGGGCCCGGACAAGATCACCGAAGACGGCCGAGAGCAATTGAGAGCACTGGGTTTCACGGTCTGAGTCCGGGCGCATCGTCTTAAAGGGACCCCCGGGAACACAATCGGACCGCGGAGCGTTGCCCCGGTTATGGCTACCCGTGACCTCACCGAGAAGGATTTCAACGACACCATCGCCGGCAACGAGATCGTGCTGGTCGACTTCTGGGCCTCGTGGTGCGGTCCGTGCCGCGCGTTCGCGCCGACCTTCACCAACTCCTCCGAACAGCATCCCGACATCGTCTTCGGCAAGGTCGACACCGAGGCCGAGGAGCAACTCGCCTCGGCTGCCGGTATCCAGGCGATTCCGACGCTGATGGCGTTCAAGAAGGGGCATCTGGTGTTCAACAACCCGGGGATGATTCCCCCGGCCGCCTTGGAGGACCTCATCTCGCAGGTACGCGCCCTGGACATCGACGCCGAGATCGCCAAGCAGCAGCCCGGCACCGAGGTCTGACCGGCGGGCACGCGATAGCGTGCAACGGTGAGTCAGTCCGGTTTGGTCCTCGTCGAGCGTCCCCGACCGCACGTCGCACTCGTCGTCCTGAACCGCCCCGAGCGGATGAATTCGATGGCCTTCGACGTGATGCTCCCGTTGCGGGAGGCCTTCGCGGAGTTGAACCACGACAACGACGTGCGGGTGGTCGTGCTCACCGGCGCGGGCCACGGGTTCTCCTCGGGGGCCGACCACAAGTCGGCCGGCGCGGTTCCGCACGTCGAAGGGCTCACCCGGCCGTCCTACGGGTTGCGGTCTATGGAAGTGCTCGACGAGGTGATCCTGTCGATGCGCCGGTTGCACCAGCCGATCATCGCGGCGGTCAACGGTGCGGCCATCGGCGGCGGCCTCTGTCTGGCCCTGGCGGCCGATATCCGGGTTGCGGCCGAGAGTGCCTACTTCCGCGCCGCCGGCATCAACAACGGACTGACGGCATCGGAACTGGGACTTTCCTATCTGCTCCCGAGGGCTATCGGTAGTTCCCGGGCCTTCGAGATCATGCTGACCGGCCGAGACGTGGACGCCGAGGAGGCCGAACGCATCGGCTTGGTTTCCCGCCGGGTGCCCGACGGCGAGCTGCTGCCCGCCTGCTACGAGATGGCCTCGCAGATCGCGGCGTTCTCCCGTCCCGGTGTCGAACTGACCAAGCGCACGCTGTGGACCGGACTGGACGCCGGTACCCTGGAGGGGCATATGCAGGCCGAGGGCCTCGGGCAACTCTATGTGCGCCTGCTCACCGCTAACTTCGAAGAAGCGGTCGCCGCGCGTGCCGAGCGGCGCGCCCCGGTCTTTCCCGACGATAAGTGAGGTTCTCCGCGTGATCACCGCAACGGATCTGGAGGTCCGGGCCGGCGCGCGCACACTGCTGCTCGCCGAGGGGCCGGCCCTGCGGGTCCAGCCCGGCGACCGCATCGGCCTGGTCGGTCGCAACGGTGCCGGCAAGACCACCACCATGCGCATCCTGGCCGGCGAGGGCGATCCGTACGCGGGAACCATCACCCGGAGCGGTGAGGTCGGCTACCTGCCCCAGGACCCCCGCGAGGGCGACCTCGACGTGCTGGCCCGTGATCGCGTGCTGTCGGCGCGCGGTCTGGACACCCTGCTGGCGGATCTCGAGAAGCAGCAGGTTCTGATGGCCGAGGTCGTCGACGACGATGCCCGCGACAAAGCCATCCGCCGCTACGGGCAGTTGGAGGAGCGGTTCGCCGCTCTGGGCGGTTATGCGGCCGAGAGTGAAGCCGGCCGCATCTGCGCCAGCCTCGGCCTGCCCGAGCGGGTGCTCACCCAGCCGCTGCGCACCCTCTCCGGCGGCCAGCGCCGCCGCGTGGAATTGGCCCGGATCCTGTTCGCCGCCAGTGAGAGCGGTGCCGGGACCGATACGACGCTGCTGCTGGACGAACCGACCAACCACCTTGACGCCGACTCCATCGGCTGGTTGCGCGACTTCCTCAAGGTCTACAGCGGCGGCCTGGTGATCATCAGCCACGATGTGGGCCTGCTCGCCGACGTCGTCAACCGCGTCTGGTTCCTCGACGCCGTCCGCGGCGAGGCCGACGTCTACAACATGGGCTGGCAGAAGTACCTTGACGCGCGGGCCACCGACGAGCAGCGCCGCCGCCGGGAGCGCGCCAACGCCGAGAAGAAGGCGTCCGCCCTGCGGGCGCAGGCCGCGAAGATGGGCGCCAAGGCCACCAAGGCGGTGGCCGCCCAGAACATGCTGCGCCGCGCCGAGCGGATGATGGCCGAGCTCGACGCCGAACGAGTCGCCGACAAGGTCGCCAAGATCCGGTTTCCCACACCGGCTTCGTGCGGGAAGACCCCGCTGATGGCCAGCGGCCTGACCAAGAACTACGGGTCGCTGGAGGTGTTCACCGGCGTCGACCTGGCGATCGACCGCGGTTCGCGGGTGGTCGTGCTGGGCCTCAACGGTGCCGGCAAGACCACGCTGCTGCGGGTGCTCGCCGGCGCCGAGGTTCCCGACGCCGGCACGGTCGAACCCGGGTACGGCTGCAAGATCGGGTACTTCGCCCAGGAGCACGACACCATCGACAACGCCGCGACGGTGTGGGAGAACATCCGCCACGCCGCACCGGATACCGGTGAACAGGACCTACGGGGTCTGCTGGGGGCGTTCATGTTCTCCGGCCCGCAACTCGACCAACCCGCCGGAACCCTGTCCGGCGGCGAGAAGACCCGCCTGGCACTGGCCGGCCTGGTGGCCTCGACGGCCAACGTGCTGCTGCTCGACGAGCCCACCAACAACCTTGACCCGGCCTCCCGGGAGCAGGTGCTCGACGCGCTGCGCAGCTACGTCGGCGCGGTGGTCCTGGTCACCCACGACCCGGGCGCGGCCGAGGCGCTCGAACCCCAGCGCGTGGTCCTGCTTCCCGACGGCACCGAGGATCACTGGTCCGAGGACTACGCAGACCTCATCGAGTTGGCCTGACCCCAGAATTTCGGCGCGGTTTTCGCCGATGAGCGACGAAAACCGCGCCGAAATTGCATCAGCTGCGCAGCATGTTGCGCAGCACGTACTGCAGGATGCCGCCGTTGCGGTAGTAGTCCGCCTCGCCGGGGGTGTCGATGCGCACCACGGCGTCGAACTCGACCGCTGAGCCGTCGGACTTGGTGGCGGTGACGCGCACCGTCTTGGGCGTCTTGCCGGAGTTGAGGTCCTCGATGCCGGTGATGTCGTAGACCTCGGTGCCGTCCAGCTTCAGCGAGGCCGCGGACTCCCCGGCCGGGAATTGCAGCGGGATGACACCCATGCCGATCAGGTTGGATCGGTGAATGCGCTCGAAGGACTCGGTGATGACCGCTTTCACGCCCAGCAGCCGGGTGCCCTTGGCCGCCCAGTCCCGGGACGAGCCGGAGCCGTATTCCTTGCCGCCCAGGACCACCAGGGGAGTGCCCGCCGCTGCGTAGTTCTGCGCCGCGTCGTAGATGAACGCCTGCGGTCCGCCGGGCTGGGTGAAGTCGCGGGTGTAACCGCCGGAGACGTCGTCCAGCAGCTGGTTGCGCAGCCGGATGTTGGCGAAGGTGCCGCGGATCATCACCTCGTGGTTGCCGCGACGCGATCCCAGTGAGTTGAAGTCCGCCGGCTGCACACCGTTGGCTTCCAGGTACTGCGCCGCCGGGGTGCCCTTCTTGATCGCGCCGGCCGGGGAGATGTGGTCGGTGGTCACCGAATCGCCCAGCAGGGCAAGCACCCTGGCGCCGGTGATATCAGTGACCGGGGCAGGCTCGGCGGGCATTCCGTCGAAGTACGGGGCTTTGCGCACGTAGGTCGACGCGGGGTCCCAGGCGAAGGTGTTGCCCGACGGGGTGGGCAGATTCCGCCAGCGCTCGTCACCCTTGAACACATCGGCATAGTTCTCGGCGAACATCTCCCGGTTGATCGACGACGCGATGGTGTCGTTGATCTCCTTCTGGGTCGGCCAGATGTCCTTGAGGAACACGTCGTTGCCGTCGGCGTCCTGGCCCAGCGGATCGGTCTCGAAGTCGAAGTCCATGGTGCCGGCGATGCCGTAGGCGATCACCAGGGGCGGGGAGGCCAGGTAGTTCATCTTGACGTCGGGGGAGATACGTCCCTCGAAGTTGCGGTTGCCGGACAGAACGGCCGTCACCGACAGATCGTTGTCGTTGACCGCCTTGGAGATCTCGTCGGGCAGCGGTCCGGTGTTGCCGATGCAGGTGGTGCATCCGTAGCCGCCCAGGTAGTAACCCAGCTTCTCCAGGTACGGCCACAGGCCGGCCTTCTCGTAGTAGTCGGTGACCACCTGCGAGCCCGGTGCCATATTGGTCTTGACCCACGGCTTGGTGGTCAGGCCCTTCTCGACGGCCTTCTTGGCCAGTAGGGCCGCACCCAGCATCACCGAGGGGTTGGACGTATTGGTGCAGGAGGTGATGCCGGCCACCACCACCGCGCCGTGGTCGAGGACGAACTCGCCGCGATCGGCCGATTTCACCGTCACCGGCTTGCTCGGCCGGCCGTGCGAGCCGTTGGCGGCCGAGGGCCGCATGTCATGCGCACCGTTGTCGGCGAAGGACAGCGCAGCCGGGTCGCTGGCCGGGAAGGACTCCTCGTCGGCCTCGTCGAGTTTGGTGTGCGGAGTCGGGTGGTTCTCCTCGACGTAGTTGTGGATGTCCTTGCGGAAGGCGTTCTTCGCGTCGGACAGCTCGATGCGGTCCTGCGGCCGCTTCGGGCCGGCGATCGACGGCACCACTGTCGACAGGTCCAGCTCCATGTACTCGGAATAGGTCGGCTCGTGGTCGGGGTCGTGCCACATGCCCTGCGTCTTGGCGTAGGCCTCCACCAGGGCGATCTGCTGCTCGGTTCGGCCGGTCAGCCGCAGGTAGTCGATGGTGACCTCGTCGATGGGGAACATCGCGGCGGTGGAGCCGAATTCGGGGCTCATATTGCCCAGGGTGGCCCGGTTGGCCAGCGGGACCTCGGCCACACCATTGCCGTAGAACTCGACGAACTTGCCGACCACGCCGTGCTTGCGCAGCATGTCGGTGACGGTGAGCACCACGTCGGTGGCGGTGACGCCCGGTTTGATCTCGCCGGTGAGTTTGAAGCCGACGACGCGGGGGATGAGCATCGAGACCGGCTGGCCCAGCATCGCGGCCTCGGCTTCGATACCGCCGACGCCCCAGCCCAGCACGCCGAGGCCGTTCTCCATCGTGGTGTGCGAGTCGGTGCCCACGCAGGTGTCGGGGTACGCGACACCATTACGGGTCATCACGACGCGGGCCAGATACTCGATGTTGACCTGGTGCACGATGCCGGTGCCGGGCGGGACGACCTTGAAATCGTCGAAGGCGCCCTGGCCCCAGCGCAGGAACTGGTAGCGCTCGCCATTGCGCTGGTATTCGAGTTCGACGTTGCGCTCGAAGGCGTCAGCGGTGCCGAAGACGTCCAGGATCACGGAGTGGTCGATCACCATCTCGGCGGGCGAGAGCGGGTTGACCTTGTCCGGGTCGCCGCCGAGGGCAGCGACGGCCTCCCGCATGGTGGCCAGGTCGACGATGCATGGCACTCCGGTGAAGTCCTGCATCAGCACGCGGCCCGGGGTGAACTGGATCTCGATGCTCGGCTCAGCCTCGGGATCCCAGTTCGCGATCGCGTTGATGTGGTCGCCGGTGATGTTGGCGCCGTCCTCGGTGCGCAGCAGGTTCTCCGCGAGCACCTTGAGGCTGTACGGGAGCTTCTCGGTGCCCGGCACCGCGTCGAGGCGGTAGATCTCGTAACTTTCGGACCCGACCTTGAGGGTGTCACGGGCCCCGAAAGAGTTCAGGGACGAAATTGCGCTGCTCACATCAACTCCCGGCGTGTGGTTTTCGGCAGGTCGGATAGTAACGGGGCGGTCGGGCGATAAAGATGGCCGACCCCGCTGATTCCAGTCTGGTCTCCGACGGCGCGTGCTGTCACCCCGTTGCGGCAATCGGGGTACGGTCTGGACCCGTGACCACCCTGCCCCCGCCGACCTACATACCGGTGGAAGTGTGCAGTGCCGTCGGATTACCGGTCAGCGCACCACTGGACACCTGCATGGCCAAGGTCCAGGCAGATGTGACTGCCGACGGTTTCGCCGCCCCGGCCGCCGACGCCGCCGGCCTGGAGAAGGTCGTCACCGGCGCCCGCGACCGCGGTCTGGACCTCAAGGTCGTGGTGCTGGCGGACAGCCCGCCGATCGACACCCCACTGCGGGATATCGCGACCCAGGTGGGGCAGCAGCATCCCGGGTCCACGGTGCTTGTGCTCAGCCCGGGATGGGCCGGCAGCTACAGCACGACCTATGACCGGGTGCTGCTCGAAGCGGGCCAGGACGTCGCCAAACTCACGCCCGATCCGGTGCAGGGCGCGCAGAATTTCGTCGACCAGTTGAACACCCCGATTTTCCCGTGGACCGCATTCACGATCGGCCTTGTATTCGCGGTGTCGGGCGCCGCGGTGGTGACGCGACTTCTGCAACGTCGCGCGGCCCGTCCGGAAAAGCACAGTTCGGCAGCCGAGAACTAGGCGACGCGGCGACTTCCGCTGCGTAACGGCCCTTTTATGGCAATTTCATAAGATTACTATTCGGTCACACCTGCGGAAATACAAACATGTAATTTTCTCCGCCCGTTTCTTCTGCGACAAACGTGACGTACGGTTCAACTGTCGCCATTGTTATTGAAGTGGCATATGGGACGTGTGTTACTGGCGTGGCGTTCGCGGAGCAAATTAGGAGTCGGAGTCCAATGAGACCTTTCCCTCGCGGTCCTCGTACCGTCCGGGCAACCCGTGCGGTGTGCCCCCTGACTCTCACCGTGGCCATGACGCTGACCGTGCCCGGCCTGGCCGAGGCCGACACCGACTCCGCGCCCAACAGCGTGGCCTCCCTGGTGGCCGACGTCGCCGAGGCCAATCAGCAGCTGCAGGACATCGGCGCGCAGGTGCAGGCCCAGCAGGAGAGTGTCAACAAGGCGATCCTCGAGGTCCAGGACGCCCGGGATGCCGCCCAGGCGGCCCAGCAGGAGATCGACGCCAGCCGTCATGCGGTCGCCCAGGCCAATGACGCGATCGCCGAGGCCCAGAAGCGCTTCGACGTCTTCGCCGCCGCGACCTACGTCAACGGGCCCTCGGCCTCACTGGTGATGGCGCGCACCCCGGAGGACATCATCGCCACCGCGACGGCTGGCCAGACGCTAGCCATGAGCTCCGAGCAGGCGATGGTCGGCCTGCGTCGGGCCCGGACCGTGGCGGTCAACAAGGATTCCGCCGCCCGGATGGCCAAGCAGAAGGCCGACCAGGCGGTCAAGGACGCCCAGATCAGCCAGGATGCCGCAGTGGCCGCCCTGACCCGGGCGCAGGAGGTGTTCCGCGAGCAGCAGGCCGAGATCGACCGGGTCGCCGCCGCGCGCGCCGTCGCCCAGCGCAAGCTGGAGTCCGCCCGGGGCGCCGCACCCGCCGCTTCCGCCCCGGCCGCCGCGGGCCCGGCGGTTGCGGGTCGGGCGGTGGAGTCCGCGCCGATCGAGCAGGCCGCCGCCGCGGCGAACCCCTCGCCGGCCGATAACTGGGACCGCGCCTCGGGCCCGACGGCCGCGGTCAAGGTGCCCTACGGCAAGCCCTCCGAGTGGGATCTGACCCTGCCAGCAGTGCCCAGCGCGTTCCTCTCCGGTGATCCGATCCAGATCATCAACGCGGTTCTACAGATCGCGCAGAACAGCTACCAGGTGACTCAGCAGCTGGGCAAGAAGTTCCTCCAGCAGTTGGGCATCCTGAAGCCCACCGACACCGGCATCACCAATGGCGGCGGCATCCCGATGGTCTACGGGAACCAGGCCATCGAGTACGTGATCAAGCGCGCACAGTCCCAGATCGGCGTTCCTTATTCCTGGGGCGGTGGCACGGCCGCCGGGCCGAGCCGGGGAATCGACTCCGGCGCCAACACCGTCGGGTTCGACTGCTCGGGCCTGGTGCTCTACGCGTTCGCCGGAGCGGGAATCAAGCTGCCGCACTACTCGGGCTCGCAGTACAACCTGGGTCGCAAGATCCCGACAGCGCAGATGCGCCGCGGTGACGTGCTGTTCTGGGGTCCCAACGGCAGCCAGCACGTGGCGATCTTCCTGGGCAACGGGCAGATGATCGAGGCGCCCTACACCGGCTCCACGGTCAAGATCTCCCCGGTTCGCACCAGCGGCATGACGCCCTTCGCCGTCCGGTACATCGAGTGGTGACGAGGTAGACGCCCATGTCCCGCAAGCTGTCCCGCAGCCTCCAAGCGGTCGGATCCGTTCTGATCTCGCTGGCGCTGTCGCTCGGGTTCGCCTCGCCGGCACACGCCGACGAGTGGGACCCCACTCTGCCCAAGATTCTCAGCGCCGGGGCCCCGGGTGACCCGGTGGCGGTGGCGCAGGCATCGCTGGCCTTCACCCAGCAGGCCGCGCAGGCGACGATGGACCTCGGCCGTAAGTTCCTCTCCGGTCTCGGCATCGGCGGGGGCGGTTCCTCCGCGCTGCCGGGCGGCCGGGTGCGCGGCCCGCAGGCCATCGAGTACGTCATCCGTCG
>JAGQTO010000188.1:10608-13129 GCA_020439025.1 Mycobacterium sp.
GTCGGGGTGCAGATTCCGAAGTACTCCGGTGACCAGTACACCGCCGGCAGGCAGGTGCACCCCTCGCAGGCCAAGCGCGGCGACCTCATCTTCTGGGGTCCGGGGGGCAGCCAGCACGTCGCCCTCTATCTGGGCAACGGGCAGATGCTGGAGGCGTCGTCAGCGGCCGGTCAGGTCACTGTCAGCCCGGTGCGCACCGCGGGGATGACCCCGTACGTCACCCGCATCATCGAGACCTGAGCCGAGGCGTCAGCCCCGAAGCGCCCGCGGCGCGGCGGCCCGGAACTCCGACGCGCCAGCGAACTACCCACATCGACGGATTCCGAAACGCCTGGAATAGTTGTCTGCGGGGCGCGAGGCTGCCCCGACCATCACCTGACAGCTGTGGAGGAACTTGATGACGTCACCAGGCGGGTCGCCCGCGGGCCCCGGCGGTAATGGCCTGGCCGCTGATGTGCACACCCTGGAGCGGGCGATCTTCGAGGTCAAGCGCATCATCGTCGGTCAGGACCAGCTCGTCGAGCGGATCCTGGTCGGCCTGCTCGCCAAAGGTCACGTGCTGCTCGAAGGTGTGCCCGGGGTGGCCAAGACACTGGCCGTCGAGACGTTCGCCCGAGTGGTGGGCGGTACCTTCGCCCGCATCCAGTTCACCCCCGACCTGGTGCCCACCGACATCATCGGCACCCGGATCTATCGCCAGGGCCGCGAGGAGTTCGACATCGAACTCGGTCCGGTCGTGGTGAACTTCCTGCTCGCCGACGAGATCAACCGCGCCCCGGCCAAGGTCCAGTCGGCGCTTCTCGAGGTGATGGCCGAGCGCAAGATCTCGATCGGCGGCAAGACCTACCCGCTGCCCAAGCCGTTCCTGGTGATGGCGACCCAGAACCCGATCGAGAACGAGGGCGTCTACCCGCTGCCGGAAGCGCAACGCGACCGCTTCCTGTTCAAGATCAACGTCGACTACCCCTCGCCGGAGGAGGAGCGCGAAATCATCTACCGGATGGGTGTGACCCCGCCGGAGCCCAAGCAGGTGCTCGAGACCGGTGACCTGCTGCGCCTGCAGGACGTCGCAGCCAACAACTTCGTGCACCACGCGCTGGTCGATTACGTCGTGCGGGTGGTGACTGCCACCCGTCGTCCGGAACAGTTCGGCATGCCCGACGTCAAGTCCTGGATCGCTTTTGGCGCCTCGCCCCGCGCCTCACTGGGCATCATCGGCGCGGCCCGGGCGCTGGCCCTGGTGCGGGGCCGCGATTACGTCGTTCCGCAGGACGTCATCGAGGTGATTCCCGACGTGCTGCGGCATCGGTTGGTGCTCACCTACGACGCGTTGGCCGATGACGTCAAACCGGACACCGTGATCGGCCGCATCCTGCAGACCGTTGCGCTGCCCCAGGTCAACGCGGTGCCCCAGCAGGGCCATTCTGTGCCGCCCGCAGGGCCTCCCGCCGGTGCGGCGGCGCCGGGCGGGCCTGCCGGTGCGCCGGTGGCCGGCGCCAGCGCTCGGTGAGCGGGCCAACTCCCGCCGGTGAGGCGGCCGGGTCCCAGCCGAACCCGCAGCCGATCCACCCGCCCTCCTTCCAGCGGGGTGAGATCGGCGACGCCAAGCTGTCCGCCGCCCTGCGCACGCTCGAACTGACGGTCAAGCGCAAACTCGACGGGGTCCTGCACGGCAATCATCTCGGTCTGATCCCCGGTCCCGGTTCAGAGCCGGGGGAGTCGCGCCCCTACCAGCCCGGTGACGACGTGCGCCGGATGGACTGGTCGGTCACCGCCCGCACCACCCATCCGCACGTGCGGCAGATGATCGCCGACCGCGAACTGGAGACCTGGCTGGTGGTCGACGTCTCGGCCAGTCTCGATTTCGGCACCGCCGGGTGCGAGAAGCGGGACCTCGCCGTCGGGGCGGCCGCGGCGATCACCTACCTCAACAGCGGCGGCGGCAACCGGATCGGCGCGTTGATCGCCAACGGCCAGGACATCATCCGGATCCCGGCCCGGGGCGGCCGCCAGCATGAGCAGTCGCTGCTGCGTGCCATCGCCACCGCGCCGCGGGCCCCCCTGGGGGTGCGCGGTGATCTCGGTGCCGCCATCGACGCCCTGCGCCGTCCGGAGCGGCGCCGCGGTATGGCCGTCATCATCAGCGATTTCCTCGGCCCGATCGACTGGTTCCGGCCGCTGCGGGCCATCGCCGCCCGCCACGAGGTGCTCGGCATCGAGGTGCTCGACCCACGAGACGTCGAACTGCCGGACGTCGGCGACGTCATCCTCCAGGACACCGAGTCCGGGGTCACCCGAGAGTTCACCATCGACGAACAACTCCGCGACGATTTCGCCCGGGCGGCCGCCGCTCATCGCGAAGAGGTCGCCCGCACCCTGCGCCGGTGCGGGGCGCCGCTGATGACCTTGCGCACCGACCGCGACTGGATCGCCGACATCGTCCGGTTCGTGGCCTCCCGCCGGCGCGGCGCCATGGCAGGCGTCCAGTGATCGGGGAGCCGCGATGACGTTGCCGTTGCTC
>JAGQTO010000189.1:0-208 GCA_020439025.1 Mycobacterium sp.
CTCGACGTTCTCGACCTTCTTGCGGATGGTCTCCTTGTAGGCCACCTGGGGCTTGCCGACGTTGGCCTCGACCTTGAACTCGCGGCGCATCCGGTCCACCAGGATGTCCAGGTGCAGCTCGCCCATGCCACCGATGACGGTCTGGCCGGTCTCCTGGTCCAGGTGCACCTTGAAGGTGGGGTCTTCCTCGGCGAGCTTCTGGATCGAC
>JAGQTO010000189.1:287-694 GCA_020439025.1 Mycobacterium sp.
GTCATGGACTCCAGCACGACCTGGTCGCTGGGATCGCAGAGGGTGTCACCGGTGGTGGTGTCCTTGAGGCCGATCACCGCGTAGATGTGGCCCGCGGAGGCGGTGTCCACCGGGTTCTCCTTGTTGGAGTGCATCTGGAACAGCTTGCCCAGGCGCTCCTTCTTGCCCTTGGTGGAGTTGATCACCTGGGCGCCGGAGTCGACCTTGCCCGAGTACACCCGGACGTAGGTCAGCTTGCCGAAGAACGGGTGGGTGGCCACCTTGAACGCCAGGGCCGAGAACGGCTCGTCGACGCTCGGCTTGCGCAGCACCTCGACGTCCTCCTTGCCCGGCGCGTGGCCGACGGCCGCCGGCACGTCGAGCGGCGAGGGCAGGTAGTCGATCACGGCGTCGAGCATGGGCTGAAC
>JAGQTO010000189.1:816-1250 GCA_020439025.1 Mycobacterium sp.
ACTTCTCCATCAGCTCCTCGTCGGTCTCGGCGACCGCCTCGATGAGCTTGGTGCGGTATTCGTCGGCCTTGTCCTGGAGATCCGCCGGGATGTCGACGACGTCGTACTTCTCGCCGAGCTTGGTCTCGGCACTCCACACCTTGGCCTTCATCTCGACCAGGTCGATAACGCCCGCGAAGTCGCCCTCGGCGCCGATCGGCAGCTGGATCGGGATGACGTTGGCGCCCAGGCGCTCCTCCATGGTGCGCACCGAGAAGTAGAAGTCGGCGCCGATCTTGTCCATCTTGTTGACGAAGCAGATGCGCGGCACGTCGTACTTGTCGGCCTGGCGCCAGACCTGCTCGGACTGCGGTTCGACGCCCTCCTTGCCGTCGAACACCGCGACCGCACCGTCGAGAACACGCAGCGACCGCTCGACCTCGACGGTGAAGTCG
>JAGQTO010000189.1:1346-2289 GCA_020439025.1 Mycobacterium sp.
CCATCCAGTCCATGGTGGCAGCGCCGTCGTGAACCTCGCCGATCTTGTAGCTGATCCCCGTGTAGTAGAGGATCCGCTCGGTCGTCGTGGTCTTGCCGGCGTCGATGTGAGCCATGATGCCGATGTTGCGGACCTTGGTGAGGTCGGTCAGCACGTCCTGCGCCACAGAAGTCTTCCCAATTCTTTCGAGTGTTGCTGTCGTCAGTAAGTGGCCGGGGCTTTTCGCCCCGCGTTCACCAGCGGTAGTGCGCGAACGCCCGGTTCGCCTCGGCCATCTTGTGGGTGTCCTCGCGGCGCTTGACCGCCGCGCCCAGGCCGTTGCTGGCGTCGAGAATCTCGTTGGCCAGCCGCTCGATCATGGTCTTCTCCCGGCGGGCCTTGGAGAAGCTGACCAGCCAGCGCAACGCCAGGGTGGTGGAGCGATCCGGGCGGACCTCGACGGGCACCTGATAGGTGGCGCCACCGACGCGACGGCTGCGGACCTCGAGGGCCGGCTTGACGTTGTCCATCGCCCGCTTGAGGGTGACGACGGGGTCCGTGCCGGTCTTCTCGCGCGCCTGCTCAAGGGCACCGTAGACGATGCGCTCGGCCAGCGACTTCTTGCCGTCGAGCAGAACCTTGTTGACCAGCTGGGTCACCAGCTGCGAACCGTAGACCGGGTCGTTGACCAACGGACGCTTGGGAGCGGGCCCCTTGCGCGGCATTAGCTCTTCTCCTTCTTCGCGCCGTAGCGGCTGCGAGCCTGCTTGCGGTTCTTGACACCCTGGGTGTCCAGCGATCCGCGGATGATCTTGTAGCGAACACCGGGCAGGTCCTTCACACGACCGCCACGGACCAGGACCATCGAGTGTTCCTGAAGGTTGTGACCCTCACCGGGGATGTAGGCGGTGACCTCCACCGCGCTGGTCAGCTTCACACGCGCGACCTTGCGCAGCGCCGAGTT
>JAGQTO010000189.1:2452-7118 GCA_020439025.1 Mycobacterium sp.
TCTGTCAGCTCTTGTACTGCGGTTTTAGCCTGGCTGCGACCCCCGCAGCCGGGCGTGTCGCACGCGGTGCACACCACGGAAAACGCTGCATTTCCTGATGCTCCAAGACATGCGAAGTGGCCCGACTGGCGCGTCGTCCGCACCCGTCGGCCAGGCACAATCGCCCACAATACCAGCCGAGGCGATCCCCTCCAAAACCGCTTGCCAGCCCGCTAGCGCAGGTCAGGACTGCCCGCGGCGGTGACCCATACCGGTGGCCAGCCGCAGAACCATATCGGCGAACACCGCATCGGCGTCCGGGGCGCCCATCTGGGCGGCCCCGGATTCCATCACGCCCGTCATCTCCAGCAGCACGAACCCGTGCAGGGCGGCCCAGAACTCCAGCGCCGCGCAGAAGGCGTCCGGGCCGTCCAGGCCGTAGGAGGCCAGCACGTCGATCACCGGCGCCGCGGCGGCATGCGAGGCGGCGGTGAACTCCGGGTCGTCCCCGCCCAGCGGCATCCGGGTGAACGCCGAGTAGCGCCCCGGGTGGTGGTGTGCGTAACTGCGGTAGGCGCTGGCCATCGCCATCACGGCGTCGTCGCCGGTGCGCCCGGCGGCCACCGTGCTGAGCATCTGCAGAATGTCGTCGACCACCCGCATTCGGACGCTGCGGCGCAGATCCTCGAGGCTGTCGACGTGGTTGTACAGCGACGGGCCCTTGGTGCCGAGCTGGGAGGCCAGCGCGTTGACGGTCAGGCCGTCCCAGCCCTCGCGGTCCAAGAACGTCAACGCGGCGTTGACGATCCCCTCGCGGCTGAGCTTGGGTTTGGGTGACTGGGCACGTGTCATGGGGCTTGTCATGGGCTTTTCATGGGGTTTGACCTCCGAGGGTCCGGCACAGAACTCTAGTGCCACCGCCGCCGGGCCGGGTGGGGTAGAAAAGACGCCGATGCGCAAGTACTCCCCCGTCGTGTTGCCGGTCCTCGCCGTGGCGACCTTGGCGGTGGCCGGCTGCGGCTCCGAGGACGACCGTTCCGGCGTGCAGGTCGAGGTGGCCAACACCATCAACTACGGGTCCTTCGGCACCTCCGCCGACATCGACTGCGGCGCCGGCAAGTCGCTGAACGTCGGTGGCTCGAACAACACCCTGCGGGTCAGCGGGGCCTGCGCCACGGTCAGCGTGGGCGGGGCCGACAACAAGATCACCCTGGAACGGGTGGACGGGGAGCTGTCGGTCGTCGGCCTCAACAACACCATCACCTACCGGCACGGCGAGCCGGACGTCAACGACGCGGGATCGGGCAACCGGATCACCGCTGGCTGAGCTCGCCCCGTTGGCGCGAGCAGACGCAAAGGACCCCGACACGCCGGGGGTTTCGGGGTCCTTTGCGTCTGTTCGCGCCGGGAAAGTGTCAGGCGGGGGCGCCATGGCGTCCCGCGCCGCCGGCGAAGCGCTGCGCCCCGGCCAGGGATTCCGCCGCGACCCGCGAGAAGCTGCCGAACTCGTACTCCATCGCCTCGGCCTCGCTGCAGCCCCACTGGTTCAGCATCGACAGCCGGTCCGCACGCAGGCAGCCCTGCGGCGCGCGGGCGAGTTCGGCGGCCAGTTCCTCGGCGGCCGCACGGGAGGTTCCGGTGGGCACCACCCGGTTGGCCAGCCCGATCGCCAGGGCCTCCTCGGCGTCCACGGCCCGGCCGGTGAGGATCATGTCCATGGCGCGGCTGTGCCCGATGAGGCGCGGCAGGCGCACCGTTCCGCCGTCGATGAGCGGCACACCCCAGCGCCGGCAGAACACCCCGAATACCGCGTCCTCCTCGACCACCCGCAGGTCGCACCACAGGGCGAGTTCCAGGCCGCCGGCCACCGCGTAGCCGCTGACCGCCGCTATCACCGGTTTGGACAGCACCATCCGGGTCGGACCCATCGGGCCCGGACCGTCGCGGTGCAGCGGGTTGGAGTCGGGGGTGCCGATGGCCTTCAGGTCCGCACCCGCGCAGAAGGTTCCGTGATCCCCCCACAGCACCGCTACCGCCGCGGAGTCGTCGGCGTCGAACTCCTCGAAGGCATCGTGCAGTGCCGCCGCGGTGGGTCCGTCGACGGCGTTGCGGGCGTGCGGGCGATCCAGCACCACCGTGGTCACCGGCGGGTTGCGGACGACGGTGACACTCATCGCGGCTCCAGGAGTCGGGCCGGGTCGCGACGCGCCACCATCAGCGCGGCGAACTCGGCGTAGGCGGCCCGCAGCCGGTCGGCGGGCCAGTCGGCGGGCAGCAGCTCGGCCGGCAGCACCGGGTCGGTGAGCAGGTGGCGCACCATCGCCGCGGCCACCACGAACCGGGAGGGGATGTCGGCGGCGGCGTCCATCTCGCGCAGCAGCCCCACGCCGATCTGCGACCAGGTCGGCAGATCCCACAACCGCGCGGCCAACTCACCCGGATCGGGATCCCGGGCGCGCAGCACCCGCACCCGGCCGTCGGTCTCGGCCGGCAGATCCTCGACCAGGTTGTCCGGCCGCAACCACACCCCCTCGCGCAGCTCACCGAAACGCCCGTCGTGCAGCGCGGAACGCAACGCGGCGCGGACCCGGGCGTCCTCACCCACGGCGGTGACCACCACGGTCAGCCACTGCGACTCCCAGTCCCGGGTCACCGGAGACAGTGCGGCGTCCTGGCGGCGCTGGCGGGCCAGCAGACGATCCGACAGCCGGTACCCCTCCTCGCAGCGCACCAGGTCCCCGGCGGCCACCATCCGGGTCAGCGCGACCCGCAGCGTGCTGTCCTTGATGTCGAAATCGGCGGTCAGCCGCAGCAGTTCGGCCGCGGTGGCGCAGGCGGGGCGGGTGCCGAGCAGCACCGAGAGCACCACCGAGCGGGCCGGCATCCGCGCGTTCATACCCCGGCGCCCCCGCGGCCGTAGTCGCCGAACGGCTCGTCGCGGTGGCGCACCGCCTCGCGGAAGCCGTGTTCGCGGGCGTCGGCGACGAAGGCGTGCCCCTCCGGGGTGTGCCGGGCGATGCCGTCGAACACCGTGCTGACCATCCGGCTGGTGGCCACGCCCTGCTGGTACAGCGCGCTGTTCATGGCGAGTTTGACCATGATGAGCTGGTTGACCGGTACCGCGGCGATCCGCTCGAGGAGGCGCTCGGTGCGTTCATCGAGATCTTCCGGCGCAGGCGCCTCCACCGCCAGGCCCCACTCGGCGGCCTGGGCGCCGGTCAGGCAGTCCCCGGTCAGCAGCAGCCGTTTGGCGCGCTGGTCACCGAGGCGGTGGGCCCACAGCCCGGCGGCCGGGACGCCCCACACCCTGGTCGGGGGGTAGCCGATCTTGGCGTCGGAGGCGGCGATCACCTGGTCGGCGTGCAGCGCGATGTCGGTGCCGCCGGCCACGCAGTAGCCGTGGATCTTGACCACGGTCGGCTTGTCGGCGTGCATCAGGCTGGCAAAGCCGCGCACGAACCGGCTCATCATCTGGTAGTCGACCATCGGATCCCACGGCTGGTTCGGCAGGTGGTTGACGGCCTGGGTCGCGGCGTCGAGCACTGTCCCGGCGCGGTCCTCACCCCCGGCATCCCCGGACCCGTCCGCATAGGCACTCAGGTCGAAACCGGCGCAGAAGCCCTCCCCCCGGCCGGAAACGAGGATGACGTGGACGTCGGGGTCGAGGTCGGCGCGCTCCACGCAGGCGGCCAGTTCGACCGGGGTGGCGGCGATGATCGCGTTGCCCTTCTCGGGCCGGTTGAAGGTGATCCGGGCTATCCGGCCGGTGACCTCGTAGGTCATGGTGGTCAGCTCCACGCCAGGCCCCGTTCTTGTCCCCGCGAGCAGACATAAGCGACCCGAGACACGCCGGGTTTCGGGGTCGTTTGCGTCTGCTCGCGAGGAAGGGGAAAAGGCCTCATCCCTTCACCAGAGCGCGCTCGATGATCGGCGGGAGGTCCAGCCCGGACGGCAGGGTGCCGAAGGCGCCGCCCCAGTCACCGGCCATCCGGGTGGCCAGGAAGGCCTCGGCGACGGCGGGGTGTCCGTGGCGCAGGAGCAGCGAGCCCTGCAGCGCCAGGGTGATGTCCTCGGCGAGGGTGCGGGCGCGGTACTCGATATCGGTCGGGTCGGCCAGGCCCGCGCTCAACCCCTGCACATGGGCGTCGAACCGGGCGTCCTGCCCGGCAACCGTGGCGAGTTCGTCGAACAGCACCTCCACGCACTCCGGCCGGGTTGCCATGGCGCGCAATGTATCCAGCGCGCTGACGTTGCCCGAGCCCTCCCAGATGCCCATCAGCGGCGCCTCCCGGTACAGCCGCGGCATCCCGGACTCCTCGGCGTAGCCGTTGCCGCCCAGGCATTCCATCGCCTCGCCGGCATGCGGGGTGGCGCGTTTGCAGACCCAGTACTTGGCGGCGGCCAGGCCGATGCGGCGCAGCAGGGTCTCGCGTGCGTCGCCGCGGGTCGCGGCGTCGGTGGCCCCGGCCATCCGCATCGCGACGATGGTGGCCGCCTCGGCCTCGACGGCGAGGTCGGCGATGACGTTGCGCATCAGCGGCTGGTCGATCAGGTAGGCGCCGAAGGCCTTGCGGTGCTGGGTGTGGTGGATGGCCCGGGTCAGGCCCTGACGCATGCTGGTGGCGCTGCCTAGCGTGCAGTCCAGCCGGGTGAGGTTGACCATCTCGATGATGGTCGGGACCCCGCG
>JAGQTO010000190.1:0-4557 GCA_020439025.1 Mycobacterium sp.
CTCAACACCAACCTGAACTGGGACCCGGCTTACGCCTTCGACCGCAACCGCGTTCCCGGAACCGCCCCGGACTACCAGCACAACGACCAGTACAGCTTCTACTTCTACGAGAACGCGAACACCTACGCCTCGGCGTTCTCCGACAACCTCGCCCAGAAACTCAACCCCGGCCCGCAGATCTCCCTGGCCGCCGGACCGGGCATCAACCGCAACGTCAGCCAGATCGACCTCTACGTCTTCGGCGCCGACGAACCCGTCGGCCCCGACGGCGACGGCTTCTACAAGAAACCGGTCAGCACCAACTATCTCGCCCAGCCCGCCGGCGGCGACTATGTCATCCCGACCGCACCCGACAGCGCACTAACCCTGCAGGTCCAGGGATTCAACGTCGGTTCCACGGTGGTCGACGACGCAGAAGTGAAACTGGGCATCTACCGGGGCATGGATGCCGAGCAGCACGCCCAGTTCGACTACGTGAGCCTGCCGAACCAGGACGGGGTCTACCAGTACTTCACCGTCGGCGGCGGCCCCGGTGCCTGGACCGCCGGCACCGCCGGGGCCAATCCGCTCGGCTTCATCCAGATCAACGGCCTGCCGATGCCGGCAACCGTCGCCGAGTACGACGTCTACTGGTACCAGTTGGTCATCGCCGACAGCGCCGGGGGCAACCAGCGCGTATTCAACGTCTACGCCACGGCCGCCGGCACCACGCCAGGCGAACTGAGGCCGTTCAATCCGGGGGCCGGCGTCGGCTCGGCCAACAATCCGTCGGCGGCGATCGACAACAATGCCGGGCTGAACGTCTTCACCACCTATGCCGACGGGGCGTTCGTCAACAGCCAGATCACCGTCAACCTGCAGCCCGACGCCTCGCTGCCGGCGGCGCTGCTGACCAACGGCTGGGACCCGAACACCGTCAACAAGCCCCAGGGCCTGCAGCCGCCCGGGGTAAACCCGCTGATCTCGGCACTGGCGGCTCCCGTCGTCGGGCATCTCGACGACGGCAACTTCACCGCCGCCGGCGGCCAGTACGGCACGGGGGTGCCGATCACCGAGGGATACACCCCGATCCTCGACCAGGCAGCGACCACTGCCGCCGGATCCCCGGTCTATTTCACCAACCCGCTGCCCACCGCCGAGGTCACCGCCGGCCAGCCCGTTGCGTTCGGCTGGACCGGAACCAATTCCTATGCCGGAGAGCCTGATTCGAACGGTGTGAGCTACGCGCCGACCATGCCGGCCTTCGAGGCGGCGGCACCGTTCACCATGACCCAGGCCGGCCAGGTCGGCCAGTACACCAACAAGATCCTGCCGGGGAACACCGCGCGCGTCATCGTCAAACAGGGTTCCGCGGTGATCGGCACCGTGGAGGGCACAGCCGATCTGGACGGGCAATGGCACACGGCCGCAATCACTCTCGCACCCGGCACCTACACCGCCACGATGACCGAACTCACCCCGGACGGCCAGCCGGTCGTGGACTACCTCGGCCGGCCCAAGCCGGACAGCGTCGCCGTCACGATCGTCATCGGGTCGTAGTGACGGCGGCGCCCGCGCCGTCGTTCAGGTCTCCGGGGTCAACGGAACCGCTAACTCCGATCCACTCCACGCGGCAAGCGGTAGCTGTCGCGGCGGCACCATGATGCGATGATGCAGTGATGCGCACGACGGTCGATATTCCCGACGACCTGCACCGACGAGTCCGGGCCATCGCCCGCGATACCCACCGCACCTTCAGCGACACTGTCGCTGACCTGATGAGACGCGGGCTGCGCTCCGATGGCGCGGCGGTGCCGTCCCGCAGCCCGGTAACCGGCCTGCCGGTCGTCACACTCGGCAGTGTGGTGACCACCGAGGACGTGCGGTCGCTGGACGATCTGGAGTGACGACTCTCCGTCGGCCACCGTCAAGTGACCGACGGCTATCTCGCCCAATTAACGAGGTTCAACCGAGGCAGACACGGCCCACCTCACCGCCTCGGCCCCCACATCGTCGAACCGCGGCACGCCGAGTTGGCGCAGTGTGTCGGCCACTTCGTCGCGCAGCAGGGTGAGCATGCGCTCGACACCGGCCTGCCCGCCGGCGGCCAGAGCCCACAGGACGGGACGGCCGACCAGGACCGCTGCGGCCCCGAGAGCTCGGGCCTTCACCACATCGGTGCCGCTGCGGATACCGCCGTCCACCAGCACCGCTCCCCCGCCGCCGACCGCGTCAACCACGCCGGCGAGCACCTCGGCGGTTGCCGGATCGCCGTCGAGCTGGCGTCCACCATGGTTGGAGACGATCATCCCGGCAGCCCCCGCGTCCAGTGCGGCACGCGCATCGTCGGGATGGATGACACCCTTCGGCACGACGGGCAGCTCGCTGAGGCCGGCCAGCCACTCGATGTCCCGCCAGGTCAGCGACTGGTCGAACTTAGCGCTGAAAGCCCTTAGCGCGGAGCCGGATTCGGTCAGATCCGGGTCCAGCGCGTGCATGACGTTGGCCATCTCGAGCCCGGGCGGCAGGACGAAACGATTCCGCTGATCGGCATACCGGATGCCCACCGTCGGGGTGTCGACCGTCGGCACCAGCGCGGTGTAGCCCGCCGCCGCCGCCCGATCCACCAGTTCCCGGGTCAATCCCCGGTCGGCGAACACGTAGAGCTGAAACCAGCGCGACGCACCCGTCGGGGCAAGGTCCTCCAACGGAACCGTGGCCAACGTGGAGGCGACCATCGTCGTACCGACCGCCGCCGCGGCCCGCGCGGTGGCGACCTCGCCGGCCGGATCGGCGAGCCGATGAAACGCTGTCGGGGCCAGCAGCACCGGGAAGCTGAGCCGCCAGCCCAGCACCGTGGTGCTCACGTCGATATCGGAGACGTCGACCAGGCTGCGGCGGCGAAACACCCAGCGGTTCCAGGCCCGCTCGTTTTCGGTCAGCGTCCACTCGCGCAACGCCCCGGAGCGGTAGTAGTCGTAGACCATCGGGTCGAGCCGGGCCTTCGCGGCCCGGTGGAAATCGTCGTAGCACACCAACTTCTCGAGTTCGTTTGCGCCGCCGTCCGGGTGGGCCGGAGTCGATGCAGTGCTCACAGGGCCGAAACTAACACCCGGCGACTCCCTACACGCGGTCAAACCGCGTTGAATCACGAGTCCGGAGCCGCCCGGGCACCGATGTTTCCAGCTGCCAGCAGCGCACCGACTCCGGCCCGAAAGAGAAGCGGAATGGCCACCCGCCGCCCCGAGCAGCAAGGCCGGGCCACCGCACTGCTGAGAGGGCTCCCCGTGGTATCACTCTGGGACGACAACCAGTTCACCGCTGAAGGGCCACACCTCGAGATGGAACATCGCCATTGCCTCGGCGGGCTACCCGCGTGAGCGTCTCGCGCCGCCGTGTCCTGGGCGCGGCGTCGATTCTGGGGGCGGCTGCAGTCGTCGGTTCGTGCGGCAACCGCACCCCGGGTGACCGCGTCGACGTCATCGTCGTGGGTGCGGGGACGGCGGGTCTGTCGGCCGCCCGTTCCCTGACCCGGGCCGGGGCGAACGTCGTCATCCTGGAAGCCCGTGACCGCGTCGGGGGCCGAATCATGACGTCCGAACTGTGGCCCGCCGCCCCGGTGGACTTGGGCGCCTCGTGGATTCACGGCGCTGATGGAAACCCCGTCTACGACGAAGCCGTGGCGCTGGGCATCGACACCGCCGTGTTCGACGTCGGATCGGCAGACGGCCAGGGATCCTTTGTTCTCTACTCACCCAACGGAACCCGCCTCGACGCCGACTCCGCCGAGCAGCGCCTCGACGCGGTCCTCGAACGCCTCGAACGCCTGCCGGCCCCGCCCGAGGTTTCCTTGGCGGCCGGAGTCGAGAAGTTGCCGGCGCGCATGAGGGCCGCAGCACGCGAATCGGGCCTGACCGAGTTCGCCGCCGACTATGGTGCGACCCCTGATCAACTGGCGCTGAGCGCACTGGCCGAGGACGACTCCTTCAGCGGTCCGCAGCGCGTGTTTCCCGGAGGCTTCGGCCAGCTGACCACGCGACTCGCCGAAGGTCTTGACGTGCGGTACGGCACCGCTGTGCAGGCAATCTCGCTGCGCGACAACGGTGTCGCGCTCGAGACCGGAGGTCAGCGGTGGGTTGCCGACGCGGTCATCGTCACCGTGCCGCTCGGTGTGCTCAAGGCGGGAACGATCCGATTCGACCCTCCCCTGCCCGATGACCACCAAAGGGCCATCAAGGCAATCGGATTCGGCCGCTACGAGAAACTGATCTTGCAATTCGACGAACCCTTTTGGGATGACGTCGACCAGATCAGCGTTGCCCGGTCCGGGGCGTTCACCAACTGGTACAACCTCGAACGGGTCACCGGCCAACCGGTTCTGATGGCCCTCAACGGCGGTGCTGCGGCCGCCGAGCTCGAGAGCCTGCCGGTGGCGCGCCAAACCACGCTCGCCGCCGAGACGCTCTCGGGAATCTATGGCGGCCGGTTTCGGGGACCAATGGCCGCGCAGGCCTCCGACTGGTGGTCCGACCCCTTCAGCCGCGGGTCCTACTCCTTCACCGCGGTCGGATCCTCCGC
>JAGQTO010000190.1:4690-14981 GCA_020439025.1 Mycobacterium sp.
GCACGCTGACAACTCCCCAGCCTTTGCGAGCACCGCAACCTGAGCCTTGGCAGGACGTCTCAGACCGGTGCGGCGATCGGCATCCCGAGCAGCGTCGCCGCCTCTGACATCCGGGCGTCGTAGGTGACGACGGCCCGCAGGTCGGCTCCAGCGCGTTGGGCGGCGGCAAGATGGATGGCATCCAGGCTCCGCAGTAGTGGCGGGTCCAGGGTGGCGGCTTCATCGAGGATCGCCGGGGTGAGATTGACGGTGGCCAGGCCGGCGAGCACCCTACGTGCCACGGCGAGAGCGTGGACATCGACGCGGCGCACAGCGCGGATCAGTTCCGTCCGCGTCAGTGCCGCCGTGAACAGCGTGTCACCGCCGATTTCCCTGAGGTAATGCCGCAATGCGCTCGTTTCAGCCTCGGTGACAACGAGTTTGATCAGAGCGGAGGTGTCGAAGTAAGTCCTCAACGCTCATACTCTCGGAGCTCCTGAAGGATCTCGCTGGCGGAAAGACCCGATTCGAACGGCTCGATGTCACCGATCGTCACGCCGGAGTCGGCGGGGGTGATCTCGCCGGCGGCGACCATGTTCTCCCAGTCGTCGGCAGCGATCGGGACCAGACGGGCGACAGGCCGGCCGCGATCGGTGATTTCGATCGGCTGGTGGTCGGCCGCCACTTGGGCCAGGTACCGACTGGCGTTCTGGCGGAGTTCCCGCACCCCGATCCGCTCCATGTGCTACATGGTAGCACTACTCGGATGACAGTCCGGAAGCTACGGTTCAGAGGACGAACAGCGTGCCTTCCGGGTCTGTGACGCCGCGGAAGATGCCCAGCAGGGATGTGTAGCCCGGCCGCTCCGGGTTGCGGTCGTAGTACAGCGCGCCGGTGGAGGTTTCGTAGACGAACTGGCTGCTGGTGTTGGACAGCCCACAGCCCAGGAACCAGGCGCGGTCGACGAAGTCGATCGCCGTGCTCGTCGCACCGAGCGGGAACCTGTCGATCACGGCGATATCGCCACCCAGTCCGGTGAAGTCCAATTCCGGTGCGATGCGGGCGTTGTAGAACTGGGCGTCGAGGATAAAGGTGTCGGTCGAATCGGTTCCGGACAGCTTCGGCTGGTTCTTCCTGACCTGCCGCCACGGCCCGGTCTGCACGGCGGAGCTGCTGTAGACCCACGTACCCCCCGGGACCGCGCTGTCGGTGACGCCGTCGGAGGAACCGAAGACGTAGACGTCCAATGCAACGGTTGTTGGAATGTTGGTGAACTGGCCCGCCGCCTCGTCGGTGGGGTAGGTGAAGAAGCCGAACACCCCGTTGGCGTCGGAGGTCGTGAAGCCGTCGAGAATCGCCGCCGTGTGCAGGGCGACGGGATAGGGCGTCGAGCCGGGTGCGGTCTTCTGGTAGCGCCAGAAGTCGAAGTTGTCCTGGGCGTTGGGATCCTGCGGATTGGGACTGACCGGCGGCTTGGTCAGCTCGGTGCCGTTGTACGCGTAGGGATAGACCATCTGCTGGTTGGAGGCCATGTAGGCCCCGTACTTGACGAAGTCGGAGTACGAGGACGGGATCCAGCCGGTCTGTTCGAGGAGGAAATTGGCCGCGGGCTCTGTGGACTGGGCCGTCCACACCTTGTCCGGACCGATGATTCTGCTGACCGTGTCCGGCGGCTGCGGGGCCCACGGTGTCGCGCCGCTCCAGACCAGATCGCCGTACGGGCCGCCCGCGGCCGTGAGTTGACTGACGACGGTGTCGAAGTCGTTGAAGCCGTATGTCTTACCGCTCTTGGCCCCAGTCCAGGCGGCGCCGTTGATGGTGAACTTCGTCTGGAGCGGCAGCGACCATTCGTCGATGTAGGAGACGTCGATCGTGTACTCGTATCCGCCGTCCGCCGGATAGAGGCTGTACTCCAAGAAGCTGTAGTTCTCGAACGTGTCGCCGGCCGGGGATCCGGGCGGGTAGAACGGGTCGATACCGCCGGTCGAGGTGATCGGCAGAGTGAACTCCGAGCCCTCAACAATGTAGATCCGGTTCCCCGGGGACTTGGGCGGGGCATTGAACACGGCCAGCGTCACCGGGGCGGACAGTCCCGGCTTGATCTCCACCGGGCCCACCCAGTCCGGCGGCAGCGGGGGCGGTTCGGTCTCCCACGGGGTGGCCGGAATGCTGTAGTTCGCGGTCTTGGTCAGGTTGTAGACCCAGATCGAATCGGTCTTCGAACCGTTGTGGATGGTGATCGCCGGGGTATTCGCGGCGGAGAGGGCGGCCAGATCCGAGGTGTTCATCGGTTGTTCGGCGGGCACCGCGTCGGTCGGCAGCGGCACCACCGGGGCCGTGGCAGCCACCTCACCGACCGGTACGGCCGGCGGATTCGACGTGCGGTCAGAGGTCGACGGCAGGGCGAATGCACTAGCCGGCCGCCTGGTTGCGGCGGCGCTCGGCCTGGCCGGGACGTTGTCGGTACGCGCCGTCATCCGCTTGGCGGCCTTGGACGCCTGCCTCGTCGGACCCGCCGACGCCGCTGTCGAATCAGCCCTGGCCGCATCGGTTTTCGGTGTATCCGCGGAAGCGGCGCTCGCCGCGCCCAGACCCGCCAGGGACAGACCTAGGGCAAACCCAGCCGCCCCGACGCAAAGGTTGACGTTAACCATGCCGCCCCCTACCTGAAGTGCCCCCAGATCATGAGCGTAGAGCAGATGTCTCGCTCTCTGACGAAACTTCAGAGGTAGGGGTCGGCCCAGGCGCTGATGATCCGAGCAGCCCGTGCGGCCTGGTTCTTTCCGGTGAGCAGGTGGTCGGCCCCTTCGAGGGAGACGAAGCTGCGCGGATGACGGGCGGTGCGGAAGATGTCGCTTGCATTCTCGATACCGACGGTGTTGTCGGTCGGTGAATGCATGACGAGCAGCGCCCGGTGCAGGGTGCGGATCCGTTCGCGCAGATCCGCGGCGCGGACGTCCTCGATGAAGTGCCGCTTGAGGGTCAGCGCCTTTCCGCCGGCCAGGAACGTCGCCTCCCCGTCCTCCTCGATGCGGTGGACCAAAGCGTCATAGTTGTGCTCGACGTGCGCGGGCTCGAACGGAGCGCCGATGCTGGCCACCGCCTCCACGCTCGGGCAATGGTGCGCCGCCGCGATCACGGCCGAGCCGCCGAACGAATGCCCGACCAGCAGGCGCACCTCCCGGCCGGATGCGTTCATGAACTCCACCGCCCGCACGGTGTCGGCGACCTTGTGGGAGAACGACCCGTCGCCCCAGTCGCCCTCGGAATCACCGAGTCCGAGGTTGTCGAAGCGCAGCATGCCGATGCCGTCGCTGGCGAGCTGCTTGCAGATCCGGCTCGCGGCCGGGCAGTCCTTGCCGAGGGTGAATCCGTGGGCGAACACTCCCCACCCACGAACCTCACCCGGGGGAAGGTCGATGAGACCGGCCAACATGGGACCGGTCGCGCTCACGAAACTGACGCGTTCAGCCATGACTGTTCAGCTCCGTGGCGACTAGCCGCGCTTGGGAACGGGGAACTGGGTGCGCATCATCAGATCCCACACCCGATCCGGGGTGAGTTGGCGTTGCAGGATGCCCAGCGTCGCCGACGGGGTCACCGTGTAGCGGGCCTTGGGGTGCTTGCTCTCGATCGCCTTGCGGATCACCTCGGCCACCGCGTCCGGGCCGCCGCCGACGAGGCCGGCCAGGCGGCTGTCGTATATCCCGGCCGTCACCGCGCCCACTTTCGCGTTGAAGTCCGCATACGGGCCGTCGTTGAGACCGTCGGTTGACGCCACGGCGGCGTGGGCGAATTCCGTTGTGATCAGACCGGGTTCGATGAGCACCACCTGCACGCCGAATCCCTGGACCTCGAAGCGCATGGCATCCGAGATCGCCTCCACCGCATATTTGGTGGCGTGATAGCTGCCACCGCCGGGGAAGGTCAGCTTGCCGCCCATCGAGCCGATGTTGATGATGCGGCCCTTGCCGGCCTTGCGCATGCCGGGCAGGACGAGCTGGCTCATCCGGATCAGGCCGAACACGTTCGTCTCGAACTGCCGCCGAATGTCATCCAGCGGGATCGACTCGATCGCTCCGGATTGGGAGTAGCCGGCATTGTTGACCAGGACGCCGACCGACCCTTCCGCCTGCTCCACCGCGGCCACGGCGGCAGCCATCGACTCCTCGTCGGTCACGTCCAGGGCCAGGGTCCGACACCCTTTGTCGGCGAGCTCCTTCAGGGTTTCGGGGCGCCGGGCGGTGGCGTAGACGGTGAAGCCGTGCGAAACGAGGTCGGCCGCGGTGGCCGCGCCGATACCGCTCGAGCAGCCGGTGATGAGCACTGAAGTCATCGCCATACCCTATGCGCAGGGGGCGGGCGGGGTTCAGTGAGCGCCCGGCGCGCAGCCGGCAATGTGCTCAAACCGCTACATCCGGCACCCGCAGACCCGATGTTATGTTTTATCGACATTCAAGAGATTCCCAGCTAATGTTGCGATATGCCAACATCCGAGGAGATGATCGCCCGGTCCCCCGCGGCACTGGGCAGAGCGATCCGCGCTGCGCGTCAGGGGCAAGGACTGACACAAAGCGAGTTGGCAGAGCGTGCGCGAACCAACCGGTTCTCCATCGCGCAGGCCGAGAGCGGTGCCAGCACCAAGGCCATCGAGAAACTGTTCGAGACGCTGGCGGCCCTTGAGCTCGAACTGGTCGTCCGTCCGCGGCAAGGCTGGAAAGCCTGATGCCCGTTGACATCTGGCTGCACGGCACGCTGACCGCTCGGGTCACACTGAAATCAGCCGGACGCAAGGTCGTTCTGGAGTACACCGACGAGGCGCGCAGCCGGTACCGCGGCGGCGCGCCGATCCTGTCATGCTCGCTGCCCGCGGCACACGGAACGACCGCACCGTCTGCGACCCGCGCCTACCTGGAGGGACTTCTTCCCGAGGGCCGCGCACTGGAGACAGCGGCTTCCCGGCTACGTGGGGTCGAACTCGACTCGGCCGGCGCCCCCGCGGCTCCGTCGGACGCCGTGGCACTGCTCGCCGAATACGGCCGTGAGTGTGCCGGGGCGGTGGTCGTCGCGCCCGCCGAATCCGGCCCGCCAAGTGGAGGCCACCCTTCGTCACCGCTGGGAGACGTCGAGCTGGCCGACCTCGTCCGGAATCTCCCGACCAACCCACTGGGGGCCGATCCCGGCCGGGAGATCCGGATGTCCCTTGGCGGCGCCCAGGACAAACTCCTGTTCACCCGGGTCGCCGGAAACTGGTGCAGACCAATCGACGGCTATCCCTCGACCCACATCCTCAAGCCCACGACGGTCTGGCCGCACAGCGCGGAGAACGAAGCGCTGGTGCTCACCCTTTCCCGCGCGTGCGGCCTGTCCAGCAACGACGTGTGGATTGAGCAGATCGCCGACACCTCCGTTCTCGTGACCGAGCGATATGACCGGATTCTGGGCGACGACGGAGTCGTCCATCGCCTCCATCAGGAGGACATGTGCCAGGCCGCCGGGGTCCGGCCGAAGGACAAGTATCTGATCGGCCGCCCCTCCGACCGGATGACACGGGTATTGCGCGAGTTCGCCGCCTCACCGATCCGCGAAGCCCTCGCCGTCTACCGGCAGGTGGCGTTTCGCGCGTTGGTCGGCGACGAGGACGGCCACGGCAAGAATTATTCCTTGGTCCATACCGAAGGCGGCGTCACCGCAGCGCCGCTGTATGACTCGCTGTGCACGTTGGCGTACCCCGACCTGTCCGGAACGATGGGGGCACAAATAGGCACGCAGCGATCGCTGGTGAAGGTCGACCGGCAAGCCCTCGCCGAGGAGGCACGTGCGATGGGCATACCCGCCGCTGCAGCCGCAGAGGCCATCGACGAGCTCATCGACAACGTTCGCTCCGGTGCGGCCGACCTGAGCCCGACCCTGACCGAGGGGTGGCCGGCTGAGCGCATCATCGAGACGATCCTCGGGCGGGCACAACGGCTTGAGTCTGGTCAACCGCTCGGCGGGGCCAAGCCTTCACCTCCGAGGGGGACTCTGGATGCGGCCACTCAGCGACGGCGTCGCTAGCGGGGTTGTCGCCACTTCCGGCGGGACACGTCCCGGCTCTACCGCGCCTGCGGGTCGATCCCGAGCTGCCGCGCACAGCTGACCCGCGACATCTCCACCAGGGCCGACTGGGCATTGTCGAACTCGGCCAGCACCGGGGTCTGCTCCTTCATCTGAGCCATGGACGCGTCGATGCAGCGTTGCAGTCGCTGGGCGTCGGAGTCACGCCACTCGGAGTAACCGATCAGGCCGGCAGCCACCACGCCGACCACCAGGTAGATCCAGACGCGGGGATTTCTGAGCACACTTCAGTATGGCCCGAGGAGGGAAACGAACGGTGCGGGCCATGCGCTGTCTGAGAGGCACGCCGCGGTTCGAGCGGGCCGCGAACTCCGATCAGCGAGTTCGCCAACGTTTCCAGACCGCGTGCCCGGTGGCGCGCACCTTGTCGTCGTACCGCAACTCCGCGTCGCAGACGATTTCGGCTTCAGTGGACGTGATCATGAAGGCCCGGAGTTCGACCG
Organism: Mycobacterium sp.; assembly: GCA_020439025.1. Taxonomy (GTDB): domain Bacteria; phylum Actinomycetota; class Actinomycetes; order Mycobacteriales; family Mycobacteriaceae; genus Mycobacterium. Next base: position 11,230 of record JAGQTO010000190.1, read on the forward strand.
CGCTGCCCAGCGGGCTCGGGCGGTGATAGCGGACGTCGATGCCGGCCGTCACGAAGGGGACAACGGCGCCCGGGTAAGGCTCCCAACCCTGCAGAGCGGCCTCGTTGAGAACGGCGGCCGCGGTGTGGCAGTCGAGGACGGTGGCGATGATGCCGCCGTTGAGGAAACCCATTCCGTTGTCGTGCTCCGGCCACGGAACGAACGTCGCGGTGACGCAACCGTCTCCGAGATAGCTCTTGAGGCGCAGCCCGCGAGGGTTCGCCGGTCCGCAACCGAAGCAGGTCATGTTCGGAAAGAGCCGATCCTGAATCGATAGCGCGTCCACAAACATCAGTATGGCCGCGCTGGGGCGGTCCGAGAGCGCCCGACTGTCGGTTGGCTCACACCGGCAATCCGGATGGCAGGTGGCTCCGAATTGATCACCAAAGCAGGGATCGAGAGGAGCAATCCGTGGTGTCAACAGGTGCGAACGGCGGCCCGACGAGTGTCATCGCCGCGGTTCGGGGGGCGTTGCCCCCGAACCGGTACAGCCAGTCCGAGATCACCGAGGTGCTGATCCAGCTGCCCCAGTTCGCTCCGCACGCGGATCTGCTGCGGCGCTTTCACCAGACCGCCAAGGTCGACCATCGCCACCTCGTGCTGCCGCTGGAGCAGTACCCGGGGCTGAACGATTTCGGGTACACGAACTCGGTGTTCATCGACCAGGCCGTCGATCTCGGGGCGGCCGCCGTCTCGGCCGCCTTGGAGGACGCCGGCTTGGGCCCCGAGGACGTCGACGCGATCATCTCGACGACGGTCACCGGCATCGCGGTTCCGACGCTGGAGTCACGGATCGCCGGGCGCCTCGGCATGCGCCCCGACGTGCGACGCTTCCCGCTGTTCGGCTTGGGGTGCGTGGCCGGCGCTGCCGGAACAGCCCGTGTCCACGACTATCTGCGCGGCAACCCCGACGGGGTGGCGCTGCTGGTGTCGGCCGAACTGTGTTCGCTCAACTTCGGCGCCCTCGGGGCGGATATCGCCGGACTGGTGGGGACCGCGCTCTTCGCCGACGGCGCGGCCGCGGTGGTGGCCGTCGGTGAGCGCCGGGCGGAGAAACTGGGCATCACCGGGCCGCGGATCATCGACTCCGCCAGCCGGCTGTACCCGGACTCCTTGCGCACCATGGGGTGGGATGTCGGCGCCTCCGGGTTCCAGCTCGTGCTGTCCCCGGAAGTGCCCGACATGATCACCCGCTACCTGCGCGACGACATGACCGGCTTCCTCGGCGGCCACGGCCTCGAGATCGACGACATCGGCGTGTGGGTCAGCCACCCCGGCGGCCCGAAGGTGATCGAGGCGATCACCGAGAGCCTCTCGCTGCCCGCCGACGCCCTGGAGCTCACCTGGCGCTCGCTCGCCGAGATCGGCAACGTCTCCTCGTCGTCGGTGCTGCACATCCTGCGCGACACGATGGACAAGCGCCCCGCGGACGGATCACCCGCAGTGATGATGGCCATGGGTCCCGGCTTCTGCTCGGAACTCGTTCTCATGCAGTGGCAGTGAGGGCCGATCCCATGACGTGGTATCTGCTTCTCCTTTTTGCGGTCGGCGTCGAGCGCCTGGCCGAACTGGTTCTGGCACAGCGCAATCTGGCGTGGAGCCGGGCGCGCGGCGGCGTCGAGATCGGCGCCGGTCACTATCCGGTGATGGTCGCTCTGCATCTTGCCCTGCTGGTCGGCTGCGTGGTGGAAGTCGCCGTCATGCACCGCCCGTTCATCCCCGTGCTGGGGTGGTCGATGCTGGCACTGGTGATCGCGGCCCAGGTGTTGCGCTGGTGGTGCATCACCACCCTGGGCCGGCAATGGAACACCCGCGTCGTCGTCATCCCCGGCGCGTCCCGCATCGACGGCGGACCCTATCGATGGTTTTCGCACCCGAACTACGTCGCCGTCGCGATCGAAGGGTTCGCGCTACCCCTGGTCCACTCCGCTTGGGTGACCGCACTGGCGTTCACCACTCTCAACGCGGCTCTGCTGAGCACCCGCGTATCCGTCGAGAACTCAGCTTTGGCGAGGCTTTCATGAACGATCTACTGGTTGCCGGCGCCGGACCGGCAGGGTTGGCCACGGCCATCCACGCCGCCCGCGCCGGGCTTTCGGTCACCGTGGTGGAACGTCGCCCGGGACCCATCGACAAAGCCTGCGGGGAAGGGCTGATGCCGCACACACTGCGACACCTCGATGCCTTAGGAATCACTCCGCACGGCAAGCCTTTTCGAGGCATTACCTACCTCGACCGGACCCGACGCGTGGAGGCCCGCTTCCCGGGCGGCGCCGGCCGTGGGGTGCGACGCACCGTCCTGTCGGAGGCCCTGCACGACACTGCCGCCACCGCGGGAGTCCGGATTGTCAAGGGCAACATCGGCGACATCGAGCAGGACGCGAACGGCGTGCGCTGCGGCGGCTTCGCAGCGCGGTACCTGGCCGCTGCCGACGGCCTGCACTCGCCGATCCGTCGCCAACTCGGGCTGGACCGGCCGACCAAAGGCCCTCGCCGCTGGGGCATCCGCCGGCACTTCCAGATAGCCCCGTGGACCGACACCGTCGAGGTCTACTGGGCCGCCCACACCGAGGCCTACGTGACCCCGGTGGCCGATGACTGCGTCGGAGTGGCCATCCTCACGTCCCGGCAGGGCAAGTTCGACGATCACTTGAGTGAATTCCCAGCTCTGGCAGCGCGACTCGCCGGGGCGCAGGGCACGCAGGCCCGCGCGGCGGGGCCGTTGCGGCAGCGCGCCTCCAGCCAGCACCACGGCAGGGTCATGCTCGTCGGCGACGCCGCCGGATACGTCGACGCCCTTACCGGGGAGGGGCTGGGCATCGCGCTGGGGTGCGCCGAGTTGGTGGTCAGCGCCGTGCTGGCCGACGACCCGGCCGACTACACCCGGCAGTGGCGCCGCATGTCACGCCGGTACCGGCTGCTGACGTCGGGCCTTCTGGCGGCGAGCAATTCGCCGGCCCGGACCATGATCGTGCCGGCGGCCACCGCCATGCCGGGAGTCTTCAACCAGGCAGTCAAGCTGTTGGCGCAGTAAGCCGAACGCCGACTGCTGACACCACCCGCCGGCTCTCGAATTTCGGCGAACCGGTCGGCGCTGTGCCAGCGGCCGCTGGTGTATGGGCAGAAGTAGCGGCGATCCTGACCGGCTACAGCGGTCCGCGGCGGGCGCCGGACTGTGACGAGGGGATCCCGGTTCCGACCTGAGTGCGGGCCATGTCCGGACGGGCGGTCGACCACCGCGGATAACTCCTGCCGCGGGTGTGTTGGCATGATTGACGCATGACCGGAGCGGACCCGGGCGTGAGCGACGAAGCCCCAGGTGAGGCGAAAAAGCGAAAGTCTTGGATTCTCGCTGTGGTCGTCGTCGCGGGGTTGATCGCGGCAGTCGTGCTGGTTCTGGTTTCTGGTCGGGGACAGACACCTCAACCACCAGCGGCCGGCGCCGCGCCCACAAGCGAACCGACCTCAGCTCGGATGGTTACGACGCCGCCGACATCGCCCACCACCATTGTTGAGCTGTCCAATGACCCTGAAGGTTGGGTAGGCGTAATCAGCCCATCGGGCGAAGGCTGTTGGGTCCAAGCCGCATCGGTCAGTTGCAGCACGCCCACCGGGGAGTTCAACTTCCCAACCCCGATGCCGGACGAGAATCATCACTCGGGTGGAGGACACCCAACCAACATCTTCACGATGAACCACCCCGGCTTTCATGC
>JAGQTO010000191.1 GCA_020439025.1 Mycobacterium sp.
GCCTTCGACGTCGGTGGCCAGCGCCACCAGTGCGCCTTCGGCGGGGTTGGCGGCCAGTTCTGCCTCGCTCAGGCCGAACCGAGCAGAGGTGACGTAGAGCGTCCGCAGGTCCTCCCCACCGAAACAGCACGACGTGGGGTTGGTGACCGGCAGGTCGACTCGGGTATCCACCGAGCCGTCCGGGGCGAAACGGACCACGCACCCGCCGCCGAATCGGGCATTCCACAGATAGCCCTCGGAGTCGAGGGTGGAGCCGTCGCAATGCCCCACCGGCGGCGGGCCGTGGAAGTCCTGTGTGGAGACGATCTCGCCGGCCGGGTCGAGCAGGTAGCGGCGGATTCGGTTTTGCGCGGTGTCGCCGAAGTACATCGTCGCGCCGTCCGGCGTCCACGCCAACGTGTTCGGCAGGCCGAAATCGTCGAGAATCCGGGTACGCGTTCCGTCAGGGTCAACCCGGTAGAGCGCACCGGTCGCCCCACTCGTCGGCCGCGGCGCACCGGCTGAATCAACGTTGTCCTGCATGGTTCCGAACCAGAGCCGACCCGCCGGGTCGACACCGGCGTCGTTGCAGCGGTTGTCCGGACGTTCCGGCTCGACGTCGAACCAGTGCTCCAGTCGGCCGCTGCGGAGATCCAGGTAGGCCACCTCGCGGCGCAACCCGACGATCGCCCCACCGTCCCGACGCAACGCAAGGAAGCACGGAAGATCCGGCATGGCATGGCCGCTCAGAGCCCCGTCGGGCGACAGTGCATGCACCATACCGCCGGTGATGTCCACCCAGCGCAGGGTGTCGCGGTCCCAGACCGGGCTCTCACCTACCCCGTTGGCAACCTCATGGACGGCAAGAACCTCAGCGCGCATGGCGATCATCTTCCCGCACGCGGCGTCCACGGCGAGCCCTACTGTTAGGAGAGATTCGCGCCGAGACCGAAAGGGAAACCCCGATGGCCTTTGCAGATGCTGTGTCCCAGGTGATGACAGCCGTCGATGAAGTTCGCGGCTGGCAGGAGGATCTTTATCGGGACTTGCATCAGCACCCCGAACTGTCCCACCTGGAGCATCGCACCGCCGCGGCGGTGGCCGACCGGCTGGGCCGCGCAGGTTTCGAGGTCTATACGGGTGTCGGCGGCACCGGCGTGGTGGGCATACTGCGCAACGGCGACGGGCCAACAGTGCTGCTGCGCGCCGATATGGACGCACTGCCGGTCAAGGAGGACACCGGGCTGCCCTACGCCAGCACCGCGGTAGCCACCCCCGCGACCGGTGGCGATGCGGTGCCAGTGGCGCACGCGTGCGGTCACGATATGCACACCACCTGCCTACTGGGTGCCGCACAGCTGCTGGCGAACGGCGAAAAGCATTGGTGCGGAAAGCTTGTCGTGGTCTTCCAGCCCGCCGAGGAAACCGTCGACGGGGCTCGTGGAATGGTCGCCGACGGGCTTGCCGCGCTGGTCGGTCCGGTCGATGTCGCACTGGGCCAGCATGTCGCCCCGCTACCGGCCGGACACCTGGCAGCAGTGCCCGGGCCGGCGTTCGCCGCGGCCGATTGTGTGCGGGTCACCGTCTACGGCCGCGGGGGGCACGCCTCGATGCCGCACGCCACCGTCGACCCAGTGGTGTTGGCCGCGGCGATCGTGCTGCGCCTGCAGACCGTGGTCGCGCGCGAGATCGAGGCGGGCCAGCCCGCGGTGCTGACGGTGGGCAGCATCCACGCGGGCACCAAGGCCAACATCATCGCCGACCGGGCCGAACTGCTGATCAATATCCGCAGTTACAGCGAATCGGTGCGCTCGACGCTGCTGGCGGCGATCCGGCGCATCGTCACCGCCGAGTGCGCGGCCTCGAACTCCCCGCGCGAGCCCGACTTCGAGTTCTTCGATCAGGCCCCGCTGACCGACAATGACCCCGCGGTGACCGCCCGGGCCGTCGAGGCGTTCACCGCGACCCTGGGCGAGCAGGTGATGATCGACCCTCCGCGGGTCCTGGGCAGCGAGGATTTCAGCGATATCGCCAACGGCGTCGGCGCGCCCTACAGCTACTGGCTGTTCGGCGGCACCGATCCTGACGTCTATCGTCGGGCTGAGGCCGAAGACCGATTGGCCAGCGACATCCCGGTCAACCACTCCCCGCACTTCGCCCCGGTGATCCAGCCGACGCTGGACACCGGCACGACCGCACTGGTGGCCGCCGCGCTCGCGTGGCTGGCCGTCTAGACCGTCCGC
>JAGQTO010000192.1 GCA_020439025.1 Mycobacterium sp.
TGGCTGGCCGTCTAGACCGTCCGCTCCTCGACGATGTCGAGCCGGAGGAAGTCCGGCGCCTTGAGCACCTTCCTCAACACCAGACGGATCGGGGCGGGCATATCGGCCGCCGTCTCGTCGTGATAAATCCGGGGATCGGCCAGCCGGTAATGCCGGCCCCTGCTCTCCAGCTCGCAGCCGCCCGCGGCAGTGACGTTGCGCAACCAATCCGAGCCCGTGCCGTAGGTCAGGGCGATTACATAGCTGTCGCCGCGCCGGAAGGCCCATAGCGGGGTCCGGAAAACACGACCGGACTTGCGTCCGCGATGGACGACAACAGCCCATCCCGGCGCCCATGGGGCCACGAACCGGGTGAGCTTGTTAAGCCCGGCCTTGTTGAATCTGGCGACCCAGCGTGGTGCGGGCATCCCCCACCGCCTTTCCGTTGTTGCGGCAGAAGCTCATCGAATCACGGCCAGCACGACAGCGACCCCAGCGCCTGCTCCAGTTGCGGGCGGTCCAAGGAGCCGCTGCGGTAGGAAGACCAGGCAATCGCCCGAATCATGTCAACGGTGAAGCGCCGCCGTCCGCGTCGGCTGGACTGAAGGGGACGGACCACTGAACCGTCGGGATAGGTGAAGGCTCGCCGGCGCAGCCCACGGGAAACCCAGTCCGCGCTCTTGCCCAGGTAGGCCGCCACCTCGGCGGTGCCGAAATAGGTCTCGGCCCCCCAGTTATCGAATGCCGACTCCTCGGCGGGTTCCCCGGCGGGTTCCTGGTCGGAGCCGTGCAGAGCCACCTCGATCTCGACACCCAGAGTGCGGACGCCCGCGGCGGCCAGCGCCGCGAAGTCCAGCGCATCGACCGCACGCACCTCTTCTCGTAATGCGGCGTCCACGGCGCTGTAGCCGCCCTCGATCGGGCAGGGTTCCAGTTCCGAACCCATCAGCAGGTTCAGGCCGTGGCGCTGCAAGGTCAGGCTCAGCCGGCGCAAATGCTCCTCACGGCACAGGTCCTGCAGCGGGAACGGCAGCCAGATGGAGGTCCTGGTGGCGACTGCCCAACTCAGCGCAGCAACTACCGCATCGATCTCGGTCAAGTCATCTTGCGCCGCCGCCTCACCCGGGTCGAAGGCGTAGGTCTGCGCGATCACCGCGCCCTTCTCGGCCGCCCGCTCCGACAGCATGTCCGCGCGGTCGAAAGTCTCACGGTCCCCCAGGACTAGTACATAGTGGCTGGTGTTGGTCTCCGTCATTTAACAGCCCCCCGTCATCCATCCGCCCAGTCATCTCTCCGCGGAGTCGAGCCGAAACTAACAGTGGGCACCGACAGAAACGGTGCGATGCCGCTGCGTAGCCCAGGCGGAAGGGCGAGTCGACGCCCGACCCCGCGCGCGCAGCGCCTACAGTGGTGTCCAAGGGCTCACGTCTAGCAAACGCCAACCAGGGGAGCTACCGCATGACTCCGTCCGTTCGCACCCGCGTCAGCGCCGGCCTGGCCACCGGGCTGGTGACGGCCGTCGCGGGCGCAGCAGTGCTCGCGCCCGTGGCGATCCCGGAGATGGGCAATCTGTCGGCACCTGCGGTGACGACGCTGTCCTCCGCCGCGGTGGAACTCACCGCAGCCTTGCAGCCCCTGCTGCAGCCCGGCGCTGTAGCCGAGGCGAGCGCCGCGACCGCAGCGTTCGTGGGCGCTGATGCCACCGAGGCTGAACAGTCAGCCGGCGACTGGATCATCAACGCCTACTACTCCATTCAGCCGTGGGTGGAATACGGCGTCCAGCTGTTCGCCTGGGCTTTCGAGTGGCTGCCGTGGCCGATCGGTCTGCTGGCCCCGCAGGCCTTCATCGTTTACGACGCCTGGCAGCCGTTCGCCGAGTCGGTGGCCTTCAGCCTCGCCTTCCTCGTCGACGGCCAGTTCGACCTGGTCCTACCCACACTGGCGGCCGGGATTCAGACCGGTTTGACCAACCTCGTACAAGGCGAGATCGACTGGATCCTGAGCTTCTTCCCCCCGCTTCCCCCAATCGGGTTTGCCGCGGCGACCGCACCGGCAGTCCGCGTCGCGGCAAGGGATGCGGCCGCCACGGGCGCCGACGCATCCGCGGCGGACACTCCGGCTGTCGCCGCCGATGCCTCCGGCGACCCGGCCGAAGGCGCCTCGGAGGAGCCGGAAGCGTCAACCACCCAGCGAGCAGCCACCGATGTCGCGGCCGCCGAGGCCGTAACCACCGACGCCGAACTCGCCGCGACGGACCTCTCGCCGCGCAGGCCCTCCCGCGCCCAGCGCCCCGCTCCCGCCGCCTCTGCTGCCGCGGCCGCCGAGGGGGTCTCTGGTCCGGCCGCCGATGCCGATCCGGCATCGGCATCGGGGACCCAGCAGAACTCGACGTCCCGCCCGGCGATCCGGGCCAGCCGCGGTGCTGCGGTGAAGCAGCGCGACAAGGCTCCGGGCGCGGCCGCCACGAAGTCCGCCGGCCGACGGTAGTCGCCGGGCTTTCTGAACGCCCGCGGAAATTACCACGGGCGGCTCGCGAAAGGTTTCCGATGGGTATTCCCACACAGCGGTTTCCCACACAACTGTTTCCCATGCAGGGGTTTCCCACACTGCTATCGCCCACCTTGTGGCGACAGCGCTTGAGACTGTCGCTACAAGGTGGGCAAAAATCCTGTGCCCTCTCCCGGCTCTCTCCGGGGAAACCCCACCGGACCGGTCAGGACTTCATCTCGTAGGCGCCGCTGTAGGACAGCGCCTCGGCGACGAAGGCGTTCTCGGCCTCGGCGTCGATCACCGGCTTGCGCACGATGCCCAGCGCCGCCACGCTTTGGGCCTCAGTGGCCGAGGCCTGACCGTGCAGTTCGACCGCATAGGCGGCCATATCGCCCACGAACACCGCCGCCATCCGGTCCAGGTGCGCCTCGGTGAGGCTCGACAAGTCGCTGACAGAGCCCGGCCGGGTTTGCCCGTCATCGAGCGCCAGGGCGGCAGATTCCAGGATCAACTGCGCGTAGACGATCTGGGTGAACAGCTGACCCAGCACCTGCAGGTAGTCGAGATCCTTCTGCTGGGCCTCGGTGGGCGGTGCGGTAAGCACCAACCGGGTGAACGCGTCGATCTGCTCGCGGAACACCGCAACATTGGGCAGATGCCCGAACCGGTCGAAGGACGGCCGCCAGTCGGCAAACCCGATCGACCCCAGCCCCTTGGCCGGCCCCTGATGGAACAGGTAGGCGTCGTCGGCGGCATCCTGCCGCACCGGGATCGCCGGGTAGTCCTGGGCGGCGCCGTGAGCGGCGCCGAGGTAGCGCGGCATGAACTTCAGCACCAGCGCGATGTTGACGTGGACGGTGCCCTCCAGCTTCGGCAGAGCGCGGATGTCAGAGGCCGCCCGGCTGAAGTAGGTGTCGCGTTCGAATCCACGGGCCGCGATCACATCCCAGAGCAGGTCGATCACCCGCTCCCCCTCGCTGGTGACCTTGGCCTTGGTGATCGGGTTGAACAGCAGGAAGCGCCGGTCATCCTCGTCGGCGGTGCGGAAGTAATCCGTCGAGCGGGCGGCGAACATCTTCATCGCGACCAGGCGGGCGTAGGCGTCGGCGAACATCCGGCGCACATGCGAGAATTCGGTGACCCGGTTGCCGTAGAGGATCCGGTTGTTGGCGTGGGTGACCGCCTCGTAAAACGCGTGCTCGCAGATGCCGATGCTGGCCCAGCCGAGGTTGACCTTGCCGACGTTGACAGTCGCCAGCGCGGCGTCGAATGCGGGCTTGCCGACGTGCAGGATGTCGGACTCGGTCACCGGGTAGCCGTGCAGGTTGAACGCGGCGACGAACATCTGTCCGGCGACGACGTTCTTGATCAGCTCGTAGCTGTCGTGGCTGGGGTCGACGAGGAAGAAGACGTGTTCCCCGGGGTGCTCGGGGTCGTCGTCGGCGAAACGGCCGTAGACCGACAGCCGGCCGGCGGCGTTGCCGTTGCCGATGTACCACTTGCCGCCGCTGGCGGAGAAGCCCTCGCCGGTGCGGGTCAGGATCATGTCCGAGGCGTAGATATCGGCACCGTGTTCGCGCTCGGACAGGCCGAAGCCGAAGATGTTGCCCGCGTCCAGCAGTCGGGCGACCTGCGCACGCGCCGAGTCGTTGGCGCTCAGCCACACCGGCCCGAGTCCCAGCACCGAGACCTGCCAGGCGTACCAGTGGGCCAGCGAGTAGAAGCCGAGGATCTCGTTGAGTTCGTTGATCCGCGCCAGATCCCAGCGGGCTTCGTCCTTACCCACCAGGGCGCCGACCTCGGCGGGGGTGGCGAAGGTGGCGAAGATCTTCTTCTGCGCCACCAGTTCGAGGAAGTCGGTGTACCACTCGCCGGAGTAGTACTCCTCCTTGTTCTTGGCCAGGCCCTTGGTCTCGAAGAAGTCGACGAGCGCGCGCAGTTTGGCGCGGGTGTCCTCGTCGAACGAGCTCGGGTCGTAGGTCGCGGGATTGAACAGAAGGGCCATGGGACCAGGGTAGGCCGTGCCCGAGGACCGGGGAATACGGACCCGGCCGGTTTCAGACCCGGGAAAGTTCGATCAAGGGGATCACCCTGTCGGTCTTGGCCTGGTACTCCCCGAAACCCGGCGCCGCGGCGACAATGCGGGGGAAGATCTCGTCGCGTTCCGCGGCCGGCAACTCGCGTGCGGTGACGTCGTAGGTCTCGGTCCCCACCTCGACGCGGGCAAGCGGGTGAGCGCGAAGGTTATGGAGCCAGTGCGGGTTGGTATCGGAACCGGCCTTGGAGCCGACGATGATCATCTTGTCGTCAATCGTGAAGTACACCAACGGGTTCAGCCGCGGCTGGCCGGACTTGGCGCCAATGCTGGTCAGCAGGAGCAGGTCGGCACCTTCGAACGGACCGCCCACCTTGCCGCCGTTGGCGCGGAACTCCTCGACGATCCCGGAGTTGAACGCATCGATGGCTGCTTTGTCGCTGAAATCTGTCATGGCTTGAAATCTGTCACACCTTCGTCGCGATGTCGGCCATGATGGTCGTGACCCATTCATCGGAGTGCCAATGACCTGTTGCATCGTGGGCCTACTGATTCTGGGGGCGTTCGGCCGGGTCCGGGCCGTCGTGCGACGGCTGACAGGACGCGGAGCCCCCACTCCGGCGGTGTTCGCCCCGGTGGCCTGGCGACCTGCCCCCGGACAGCAGCCACCGGCCGCCGCCGCCACCCCCGTCCGAAGCGCTCCCGAGCCCTCCCCGGTTCTTCGCTACTGCGCCCTTGGGATCGCGATCTGCCTGGTAGGCGCACCGCTGCTGGTGTGGAGCGGCGCGGTGCGGCACACCGGATCCGGCTGGGTCTGGCTGCTGCGCGACGGCTGCTACCTGGCCGCGATTCTGGTGGCGATCCGGCTCAGCCGCTCGGCGGGGATGTGGCGGGCACCGCGCGGTGTGGGGTCGCTGCTGATTGTCCTCGGCGCGGTGATCTTCGAGCTGAGCATGCTCGACATGCACATCTTCCGGCTGTTCACCATCGATAGCGCCAACGTCTGGGGGTTGATGGCCTTCCACAACGTCGGCCCGGCACTGGCGATCGCCGGCGCCATCGTGCTGGCCCTCGGACCTACGGCGGCCCGCCCGGCTCTCAGCCGAAGTGCGCTATGACCTCAGAGGCCCGGCGCCAGTTTCGCCGGCGATGCTCGAACGTCGCACCGATCCACATCAGCACCATCCCGGCGGCCCCGAGGGTGATCCAGCGGGGCATCCGGACGAGGTCGTCGCCCCACTGATCGATTCCGAGGACGATCAGGGTCGCCGCTCCGAGGCACAGCGGGGCCTGCAGCCGTCGCAGCGCGCCGATGAGAACAGCGGCTGTCGACAGCACCGCCGACACCACCAGTCGGACCGGGTCATCGTCGGCAATCCCGAGCGCAAGCGTCGGCCCGATCCCGAGCACCAACGCCGGCCCCAGCGTCAGCCAGGAACGCCCCGGTGCGTTGCGCCAGCCGACGATCCCGGCGGCCAATGCCACGGCCGCGGCCGCGCCGGTGTACGCCTCGACGACGCCGACCCGCGCCGCGGCCAGCCAGGCCCAGACCGAACAGAGCGCGAAGCCGGCGGCGGCGATACCGTAGCCGACCCGGCGATCGGCGCTCAGCGCCGCCAAGACCGCGACGGGGACCAGCGCGGAGAACGTTCCCGCCAGCCATGTCGTCGACGACGCCGCCACGGCGACACCGGCCATCATCCCCAGCGCGGCGACACCTTCCACCGCGGCACGCGGGGCCGGCTGGGCGCGAAGCAGATAGACCCCGACCAGGGCGACCGCGCCGGCGGCCAGCGCCGCGGTGAATCCCGCCGGGGCGATGCCGGCCGCGGCGGCGCGGGCGGTGACTCCGGCGAAAGCCACAATTGACAGCGCCGCGAGGGCGGCGTCGACCACCCGCATCCCGGTCCGGGCGAGCACCGCGGCGGCACCGGCCACCAGCGTGACCACGGCGAGGGCCACCACCGACCCGACAGCCGACGAGGCCGCCCATCCGGTCGCCGGCACGGCGGCGATCGCGGCCCCGGGCAGCACCGCCCACGCCCACGGTAATCGCCGCCGATCGA
>JAGQTO010000193.1 GCA_020439025.1 Mycobacterium sp.
GCTGGTGCTGTAGAGGGCGAACTGGAGCTGGTAGCGGTTCCAGTAGTCGTCCGCGGAGACGTCGTGGACCAGATCGGGGTTCTGTTCGATGACGGTCATCGGTCCGGTCTCTCCTTAGTTGAGATCGAGGGCGGCGGTGTCGATCCGCGCGGCGGCGGCGGCCATCCAATCGCGGCGGCCCTCCGGCGGTCCACCGAACAGGGTGTGATGCAGGTTCACGGCCTTGTCGTCGGGCTTGATCCGGTAGACGGTGCGCTGGGCGGGGTCCAGGACGGTGTTCCAGAAGTCATCGGCGTTCATCTCGCCCAGACCCTTGTTGCGCTGCACCTCGACCTTCTTCTTCGACGCGGCCTTCAGGCGGGTGACCGCCTCGTCGCGTTCGGCCTCGTCCTGGCAGTAGATGCGGGTGTCGGGGTCGTAGACCACGAACAGCGGCGGCATCGTCACGTACACCATTCCGGCCTCGACGAGGGGGCGGTAGAAGTCGAGGAACATCGAGATGAGGCTGGAGTTGATATTGCCGCCGTCCGGGTCGGCATCGGAGGCAAACAGGATCCGGTCATACCGGCACTTCTCCGGATCACAGTGGTCACGCACCCCGCAGCCTAGGATCCGCTCGATCGCGTCGAACTCGTCTTTGCTGCGGGCCTTGGTGGCGGTCCACCCGAAGGTGTTGGGCGGCTTGCCTTTCAGCGGAAAGGCCGCCTGGAAGGTGGCGTCGCGGGCGGCCTTGACGGTGCCCAGCGCGGAGTCGCCCTCGCAGATGAACAGCTCCGCGCCGCTGCCGCGGCCGCTCTCGCGGCTGGGCAGCAGCTTGGGCGGCAGGGACAGGTTGGTCCCCAGCCCCTTGGCTTTGGACGCTGCGCGGGAGCGTTCCTTTGCGCCCTCCGCACTGCGGCGTGCCCGCGCGGACTCCAACGCCAGCTTGACCCAGGTGCCGACCGCGGAGGAGTTGGCGGGGCTGGCCGCCCACACCGTGACCGCCCGGGCCACCTCCGGCGCCATCGCCAGGTTCAGCGACCGCGACGACACCGCGGTCTTGGCCTGGGAGTCCCAGGACACATCCGGTGCGCGGGTGTCCACCGCCAGCGCGGTGACCGCCGCGAAGTCCTGGGCCTCGGGGCCGTCCTCGCCTTTGGCCAGGCCGAGGTCACGCATGCGGCTCGCCTTGTCGGCCAGCGCCTCGGTGAGGCCCTTGACCGCCGCGGACAGGTGCGATCCACCGTTGGCGGTGCGAACGGTGTTGCAGAACGCGGCGACGGTGGCCGGTTCGGCGGGGCCGGCGGCGACCGACCACCGCATCGGTGTCGGGCCGCGGCCTGTGGTGTAGGAGCCCGATCCCTCCACGGAGAGGCTGATCTCCGGCTTGGGCGTTCCCGCCGCGCTGCACATCAGTTCCAGCAGCGCGTCCGTGCCCCACGGTCCGTCGAACGGTTCGTTCAACATCTCCGGCACCGGCCCGTGCGGCCAGCCCTCGTCGACCACGCGCAGGTGCACACCGGGGCACATGCGGACCGCGGCCTGCGCCCGCAGCAAAACCTCGGCGATGTCCAGGGAGCAATCCGGGGCGACGGTGGGGTCGAACAGGATGCGCACCGATGTTCCATGGGCTTGGGGGGTGCGGTTGGTTTTTCCGCGCAGCCGCTGGGTGTCGTTGCGGGTGAACTCGGCGGCGGGGTCGAACCCGTTCCCGGTGAAGGTTCCCGGGTAGCCGTTGCCGAAACTCTGAACGTAGGTCTTGCCGTCGCGGTTCACGGTGACGTCGGTGCGGGCGGAGATGAACACCGCGGCCGCCGCGCCGATCCCGTTCAGGCCTGCGCCGGTTGTTCTGGCGTCGGTGTGGGCGGAGAACTTGCCTCCGGCCCGCGCTGTGCCGAGGGTCTTGACGATGCCGTTCTTTCCGGTGCCGGGGTCGGTGTCGACGGGCAGTCCACGGCCGTCGTCGGCCACCGTCACCGATCCGTCGGTATGCAGGGTGATCGCCACCGTCGACCCACCGTGGCGCGGTTCGGCAACCTCCTCGACCGCGTTGTCGACGATCTCCCGCATCGCGGTCAGGTACACCTCCTGCCCGAGATTGACCGCCGGACGCAGCCGCGTGTGCTGGACGTCGTCCAGTTCGGTGATGTCGGCAGCGGTGTAGCTCACAGGGATCCTCTCCGGTTTCGTCTGCAAGATCGAGTGTCCAACGTGGCTGTGACAGATGTACCGGCGGCGGATGCGACACGCCGGTGTAGGGGCCAACATCACACAGCTTGCGCTGTGTGATGTTGAGTCGGAGCATGTCGTCCCGGGGCCCTCGTATCCTGCGGGAAGTCGGTGGTCTGGTGATTGCCGAGGACGGCCCGAGGGTGCTGGTGGTTGACCGGGGGAATGGTCTTCCCGCGATCGTGGCGTTCGTCACCGGCGTCGTGGCAATGGTGTTCGGTGGTTTCGGCGCCCTGACGCTGTCTGCCGCGGCGGCCGGCCGCGGTGCGGGGCTGCCGGTCGTACTGTCTGTTGCGATGCTTGCGGTCGGGGTGACCGCAGCAGCAGTCGTCGTGGCGATGGTCCGTCGAATCGGGCGGTCTCGTTTCGTTTCGATCACCGGCTATCGCCCGGTCGCCGTTTTCGACCGGGCGGCCCGGATCTATTTCGACGGCGACGGACGGGCCGTGGCCCCGTTGGGCGCCGTCACGTTCCATCGGCGGCTGCAGGTGGGATCGAGTTCACGGAAGCTGGTGGCCCACACACCGAACGGGGAGTATGTACTACTGCGTGGCAATCCCTTCACAGGCGGGCTCGGCGACCTTCCCGACGTGCTCACGGGCGCCGTTCACGGCAATATTCACTGACGAGTCTGCCGCCGGCCGTGGGCAGTTCAGTCCGGAACCAATTGCTGCCACCGTCGACGCCATCCCGGAAAACCGTGGAATCGGAAAGAACACGGCTCCCGGCACGGAGGTAGCGCGGCGGTTCGGTCGTTGCGCCGCCTGGGCTCGTATGCCTCCCGAGTTCGCTCCGGCCGACCGCGAGCGTCCGATATCGACGGATTCTCGGCGCGGTTGCGCGCCAGAGCCGATACTGGTCCGAGGTGTCGCGAGGGTCGGCACCACGAGGAAGGGAGTTCACGACTATGGGCGCCGAGGAGAAGATTGGCCACAAGTCGTGGACTGACCTACGGGAAGCGGACGACGCCCGCCGCCTGCGGCAGTTCCCGGCATTCGCGAACTTCTCGGATGACGAACTGAGACATCTCGTCGGCGTCGCACACCACGACTCGACATCAGCGCCCTGGCCGCTGATTCATGAGAAGACGCCGGCAGACGCCTGCTACATCCTGCTGAGCGGCGAGGTCGGCGTGTACGTCGGCCGCGAGCACATCGCCACCCTGGGGCCGGGCGAGGTGATCGGTGAATCGGTCCTCCGCCGCGGCAAACTGCGGTCGGCAACGGTGACGACAACCGGGCCGACCGAGGTGCTGCGCATCGAAGCCGACGATCTGGCCGGATTGTTGGAACAGATACCCGCCCTTCGTGAGGTCATCGATGCCACTGCGGAGCGACACACTCCCGTCACCCCGGAAACGTCGGCTCCGGCCGAACCGACGCGCGCGAAGGTCAATGCCTCGGTCCCGACCGAGTTGATCATGCAGTTCGAGCAGGCCGCAGGGGCAGCCGGTGTCACCGTTGCGGCCGCGCTTGAAGCCGCGCTGAGCGGCTGGATTGAACGCAACAGCTGAGACCGCTTACCGGCAGCGACGTGTCGGCTTCGGTCCGTGCCTGCAGCAGCGCCGCGACGACGACGACCGCCGGCCAAGCGAGTTCGCTCAACACCGTGATGCGTTCGGCCAGTCCCAGCATTCTGCCGCCGACGAACAATTCAAAACCGGTCCATAGCAGCAAGGTCGCCGTCGCCGCGGATACCGGAAAGGCGTAGCGGGGCTCGCATAATCGTGGTGCACCGGGATGCTTCAACACGGTCAGCGCGGGCCAGGCCGCGAGTCCGACACCCCCGAGGCTGGTGACCACGATGTGTACGGTCTCGTGGTCCAGCAGGGGGCGTGCAGCGACGAGTAAGCCCAGAAAGCCCGACAGCCCGAGCACCAGTCGCGGGAGCCATCGCATGACGTAGAGGCCCGCGGCCGTGACGATCAGACATGCGCCGACCCCGGCAATCCCGGTCACCATGACCCAGTCAAGTGCGCCGCGGCGCGCGAGCGAACTCAGCGTCTGGGATTCAGGGCTGTAGATGCCCCGGTACAGGTCGCGGGTCGTCGTGGCGGTGCCGGCGAGGATCACGGGTGCCGCCACCGCGGCGGTCGCGGACCACCACGCCACGGGGGTCTGTCGAGACCTCATCTGGCCCGAATGCCCAGCGGTGGGAATCTAAAACGCGGGACGATTCAGCCGACGCAAGGGTGGGGAGGTCGTAGACGCGGCATCGGTCGGCCCTGATCTCCGAACAGGGATCAGCTGGTACCGAGGACTGACCGGATCCCCGCGGCTCTCACCCGGTTTGTCGGTCCAGAAAATCGTCGATCATCACCCAGGTCGTCGCCGGCGCCGAGCGCCCGGTGAGGACTCCGAGATGTCCGCCGGGGGCGGTCTCGAGCCGGACCTGAGGAGCGTTGGGCAATAGCTTTCCGACCTGATGGGCCACCTCGACGGGAACGAGCACATCACTGGTGCCGGCGATGTTCATCACCGGAACCCGCACGTCAGCGAGGTCGACCACCTTGTTGGGGCCGGCAACCTTGCCCTGCGCCAGTTCATTTCGCTGGACCAGCCGCTGGTAGATCTGCAGTGTGGCACGCCCCGGATAGGCGAGCATGCTGTTCATCAACCCGTCGACCGCCTCGACCTGGGCCAGGAACTCGCGGTCGTCGCGGTGCCTTATTAGAGTGACCGGCTTTTTGAGGTACGTGGTCAACGACGTCGCCTTGAACGCGGGTCCGACGATTTGGGCCGGCAGCCCGCCGAGGGCTTTGAGCCCCGTCCCGATGATCCGGCCGCCGGTGTACTTCCCGGCGCTGCGCAGGGGCGCGACCATGCGGTGCTTGCTGAGGTCGAAGGGACTCGCCACCATCGCGATCGATTTGACCGGCAGTGTGTCGTCGGCCGCGGTGGTCAGCAGTGCCAGAAGGCCGCCCAGGCACCAGCCGATGAGATGAACCGGCGCGCCGCCGCAGTCCTCGGAGACCTTTTTGATGGCGTTCGGAACCACATCGCTGACCCAGAACTCGATGCCGAGGTCGCGGTCTGACAGACCCATCTCGCCGTAGTCCACCAGGTAGGTCCGGTGGCCTTCCTTCAGCAGATGCTCGGTGAGCGAGCAACCGCGCCGCAGATCGAAGCACGCCGACTGCGAGCCCAGCGGCGGTACCAGCAGAATCGGGTCGCCGCCCAGCGGGACGCCGGCCGGCAGGTAGCGATGAAGAGTGGACTTGTGGCCCTCGCTGATGACCTCCGAGGGCATCCGCGTGGTGTCGGCCATGCCGTCCTTGACCACGAAGTCGAACAAGTTGGAAACGGCTTGACGCCGTTGTTCGGGCGTCCGGGACCGGTCGAACAGCGAGCTCATGGCCCGAGGATACGGTGACCGCCGCTACCCGGTGGCGGTGTCCGTGGAACCCATAAGAGCCGACTGCACCGCCGGGGCCACCAGCCGGACCAGTTCGTCCTCGGTCGCCGATGCCAGCGGCTCCATCCGCATCACATACCTCGACCCGACCACACCGACTACATAGGACACCGCAAGCGTGACGCGCATCCGGGCGTCGGGCACCCCGAGGAACGCCGCTACCCGGTCGACGATCACCGACTCGAGGAACTCGCGCAGCGGCGCGACCGCCTTGGCCGCGCCGGCGCCGTCGCTCACCATGGCCGCTATCCGCTCGCGTGTCTCGGGTTCGTCGAGCATCCGCAACGTCACCCGAACCAAGCGCTCGGCAAGACCGTCGATTCCCGGCGCCAGCAGTTGGGCGATGGCGGTCCCGGGGTCGCTGGGCAACCGCATGGCCGCGGCGAAGAGTTCCTCACGGTTGGCGTAGTAGCGGCGGACCAGGTCCGGCGCCACTCCGGCGGCGGCGGCAACGCCCTTGATCGTGGTATCGAGGTAACCCTGCCGGGCGTACATCCCGCGTGCGGCGTCGAGGACGGCGCGTTTGACTTCGTCGGCGTTAACCATGTTGGGCCATCCTCAATCTCCGAGCGGCTCCCATCGGGCCGACCCGGACTATAGCCAGCACCGGGAAGGTTGTTCGGTCACGGGTGGTCCGGTGCGCTGTCGCTCCGGCAGGATGCGCGGGATAATCAGGTATGCGGATCGCCATCAGCGGCGCGGGTGTGGCGGGTTCGGCGTTGGCCTACTGGTTGCAGCGCACGGGACACACCATGACCTTGATCGAGCAGGCGCCGACCTTCCGGGCCGGCGGCTACATGATCGATTTCTGGGGCGTCGGGTACCAGGTCGCCAAGCGGATGGGCATCGAGGACCGGATTCGCGCCGCCGGCTACCAGGTCCGGAGCGTGCGCTCGGTCGGTGCGAGTGGGGAAGTGAAGGCGGAGCTGCGGACCGACGCCATGCGCCGGGTGATCGGTGCGGACTTCACCAGCCTGCCGCGGGGTGACCTGGCCGCTGCGGTCTACGACAGCATCGACGGCGACGGCGAAACCCTCTTCGGGGAGAGCATCGTGGCCGTCGAGCAGCGTGCGGACGGTGTTCTGCTGAGCTTGGCCAACTCAGCACCACGCGAATTCGACCTGCTCATCGGGGCCGACGGGTTGCACTCGAACGTGCGCGGACTGGTCTTCGGCCCGGAATCGGAGTTCGAGCACTACCTGGGCTGCAAGGTCGCCGCCTGCGTCGTCGAGGGTTACCGGCCGCGCGACGAACTGAGCTACGTCACCTATAACCTTCCGGGCCGTCAGGTGGCCCGGTTCGCCCTGCGGGGCGACCGGACCATGTTCCTGTTCGTCTATCGCGCCGATCGCGCCGATACCGGGGTTCCTGCCATCGAGGAGTTGCGCGAGCAGTTCGGCGCGGCTGGCTGGGAATGCGCGCAGATCCTGGACGCTCTCGGCGACGGTGAAGGACTCTATTTCGACGTGGTCAGCCAGATCCGGATGAACCGCTGGTCGCGGGGCCGGGTTCTGCTGATCGGCGACGCCGCGGGTTGCATCTCCCTACTCGGCGGTGAGGGAACCGGGCTGGCCATGACGGAGGCCTATGTGTTGGCCGGAGAATTGATGCGAGCCGGCGGCGATCACAACAGTGCGTTCGAACGCTACGAGCGCCGGTTGCATCCGTTCATCGAGTCCAAACAAGCCGCGGCCGTCCGCTTCATCGGGTTTTTCGCCGCCCGCACCCGCCGCGGGTTGTGGTTTCGCAACGCGGCGATGCGCGCGATGAACTTCGCACCCCTCACCAGGGTCTTCGCCGGGGAGTTCCGCGACGACTTCGAACTTCCGGATTACCGCATCTAAGGTCCCGGCATGTAAGGCTTTCGTGACAGGCTTTGTCCCGTGGATTGGGTTGCCGCGGCGAAGTTCGCATTCGGCCTGAGTCTGGCCGTCCTGGTTTTCGGCTCGGGACTCGGCGCCCGATTCGGTGATGTGGCCGCGCTGTTGCGGCGACCGGGATTGCTGGTTCGCTCCCTGCTTGCCGTGCTCGTCGTCGCGCCGGGGTTGGCGCTGACCCTGGTGGCGATCTTCAACCTCGATCACGACATTGCGATCGCGCTTGTCGCGCTGTCGGTTTCGCCGCTGCCGCCACTGCTTCCGGGCCGCAGCGGGAAGGCCGGCGGCAAGCCGGAATACGGTTTTGGTCTCGTCCTGGTTCTCGCCGTGCTCGCGGTTCCGAGCATCCTGCTCTCGGCCCAGATTCTGGGTGCGGTGTTCGGGAGGGACTACGTCGCGACCCCGTTGGCGATCGCGACATCGCTGCTTCTCTCGGTGCTGGGTCCACTGCTGGCCGGGATGCTCGTGGCCAAGGTCTCGCCCTCGACCGCTTCGCGTCTGGAAAGGCCACTGCACCGGGTGCAACTGTGGCTGCTGCCGATAGCAATGGCGGTGCTGCTTATCTCTTCGGCACCGGAAATGTGGGGTTTGATCGGCAACCACACACTGATGGTGCTCGGGATCTTCATTCTGAGCGCTTTCGCCATCGGCCACTTGTTCGGCGGACCGGATCGACGCGACGCCACGGTGCTGGCCTTCGCCACCGCCTGCCGGCATCCGGCCACTGCGCTGGCCCTGGCGGCGGCCAATTTTCCGGCAGCCGATGCGCGCGCCGCGGTGGCGCTGTACGGCCTCGTCACCGTCGTCGTCGGTGGAGTCTACGCGCTCTGGAACAACCGGCGTCCGGCGAAGTCGGGTTGACTACTGGGTGCCCAGGGCGCCGCGTAACCGCCCTTCGGCCGTGGCCGCGCCATCACCCTGGATCCCCCTTATCATCGAACGGAGTCACCACACGAGGCCGCGGAGGCCGGACAGGGCGGTAATTGGTCGGGGAATCGCAAGCGTCATCGGCGTGGCTGGATGTGGTGTCGCCCGAACATTATTCGCGGCCGGCTGACGCGGTTGCCGCGATGCTGCGGGTTGACCCGACTCAGGGGCTCGACGATGCCGAGGCCGCCCACCGCCGGCGAGTCGTCGGGCCCAATCTCCTCACGGCGCCCAGTCCGGTATCGGAGTTCCGGCTGCTGGTTCGGCAGCTCCTGAGCCCCGTCGTGGCGTTGCTGGCCGCGGGCATGGTTTTGTCGCTGTTCTTCCGCGAGTGGCAGCAGGCGGTGGCGATCGGCATCGTTTTGCTGATCAACACGGCGATCGGCTATTTCACCGAGCGCAAGGCGCTGCGTTCGATGGAGGCGCTGCGCGCCTTGGGGGGCCGGGTTGCGCGGGTTCGGCGCAATGGACAGTCCGCGATGGTCGACGCCAAGGATCTGGTTCCCGGGGACGTGGTGCTGCTGGAGGCCGGGGATGTGGTCTCCGCCGATCTGAGATGCCTGAACGCGGCTGCGCTTGGCGTTGATGAGTCCGCGCTGACCGGGGAATCGGTTCCGGTGGACAAGGATCCCGGGCCCAATCCCGCCGGAAGCGGACTGCACGAACGTTCGGCGATGCTGTTCAAGGGGACTCATGTCGTCCGGGGCAGCGGCGAGGGGATCGTCGTCGGCACCGGGCTGGCCACCGAACTCGGCCGGATCACCGAACTGGTCGAGGCTGCCGATTCCGGCGAGTCGCCCATGGAGGGTCAGCTCAGACGACTGTCGTGGCAACTCGTTTGGCTGACGCTGGTTCTGGCCGCCGGTATCGCCCTGGCCGGAATGCTCACCGGCCGGCCGGTGCCGCTGATGATCGAGACGGCCATCGCGTTGACCGTGGCAGCTATCCCCGAGGGCCTGCCGATCGTGGCCACCGTCGTACTGGCGCGCGGAATGCTGCGGATGGCACGAGACCACGCCCTGGTCGAGAAACTGGCGGCGGTGGAGACGTTGGGATCGACGACGGTCCTGTTGACCGACAAGACCGGGACGCTGACCGAGAACCGGATGGAGGTGGAACGGCTCACCACCGCCGGGGCAACCTACAGCTTCGACTACTCCGGGGGCGCCGTACTCGACGGCGGGGTGCCGGCGGATCCGGGATCGACTCCCGACCTTCAGTGGGCGCTGCAGGTCGGTGTCCTGTGCGGTAACGCCGACTATGACCCCGAGGACGCAGAGGGCACCGGTGATCCGATGGAGGTGGCCCTGGTGCGCGCCGGGTCGGTGATCGGTCTGGAGCGTGCCGAACAGCTCAAACGGTTTCCGGAGGTGGCGGAGCGTCCGTTCGACCCGTCCACCAAGTGGATGGCGACCGTGCACCGCGACGGCGACGGATATTTCACCGCGCTCAAGGGGGCGCCCGAATCGGTTCTCCCGCTGACCACGAAGGCCGGTCTGGCCGGCCGGCCGATGGGGGAGCAGGACCGGGCCGCATTCCTGCGGATCGCCGAGGATCTTGCGGGCGAGGGGTTGCGGGTGCTGGCACTGGCAGCGGGTCCGTGCAGCGATCCCGAGCGGGTGATCTCCGGGGAACTCGCGTTCCTGGGGCTGGCGGCACTGCGTGATCCGCCGCGGGCCGGTATCGCCGAGGCGGTGGACGAACTGAGCCGCGCCGGAATCCACGTGGTGATGGCCACGGGTGATCATCCGGCGACGGCAGTGGCGATCGCCGACGCCGTCGGTATCGCCGGGCCCACCTCCGCGGTCACGACGGGACAGCAGCTACCGGAGTGGCAGGAGCGCTGCGCCGACGGCGGGACCACCGGACGTCGGGTCTTCGCGCGGGTCAGCCCGGAGGACAAACTGGCGCTGATCGAACTGTTCCAACGGGACGGCGCCGTGGTGGCGATGATCGGCGACGGTGTCAACGATGCGCCCGCCTTGGTCAAGGCGGACATCGGCGTTGCGATGGGCTTGCGGGGGACCGAGGTGGCCCGGGAGGCCTCCGACATGGTGCTCCTCGACGACCGTTTCGAGACGATCGTCAAGGCCGCCCGCGAAGGCAGGGTGATCTTCGACAACATCCGGCGGTTCTCGGTATACCTGCTGTCGTGCAACCTCGCCGAGGTGCTCGTGGTCGCCCTGGCCATCGTCGTCGGCCTTCCACTTCCGTTGCTGCCCCTGCAGATCCTCTTTCTCAATCTGGTCACCGATGTGTTCCCCGCCTTTGCGCTGGCCGCAGGGGAGGGCGAGGGCGATGTCCTGGATCGTCCCCCGCGGCCGCCGCGCGAGCCGATCATCACCCGAGGCTTGTGGCGGATCATGGCGGCCTACGCCGCTGCGATAGCGCTGAGCACCATGGCGGCCCAGTTCGTCGCCCTGCAATGGCTGGGGCTCAGTCCGGCCGCGGCGCGGACGGTGTCCTTTCTGACGATCGCCTTCGCGCAGCTGTGGCACGTTTTCAACATGCGAACACCGGGTAGTTCCGTCCTGCGCAACGCCGTCACCTCCAACCGGCTGATCTGGTACGCACTGCTGCTGTGTGCGGTTCTGCTGGTCGGAGCCGTGACGGTGCCCGCACTGGCCGACACCCTCGGCACCGCACCCATCGGTGTTGGCGGATGGGCCCTGGCGATGCTGGCCAGTGCCCTGCCGTTGTTGGCCGGTCAGCTCTGGCTGTTCATCAACAAAGACCGAACCGCGGATGGATGAAAAGAGGCGGGGGTCCTACCTGAGAGGGCGCATCATGAAATCCGTGATAACGAAGTCCACCATGGGGATGCACACCGTGTTGGGCGCCGTGACGGCGTTCGCCCTCACCGCTTGCGGCGGAACGGCGCAGACCGCGGCGGATCCGACCGATACGCCGGCTTCCGGGGAGGCCACGGTGTCCTCTGCCGCGACCCCGGCGGCGGGGGAGAAGCCGGGCAAGGATTTCCTGGTCGGTAAGTGGGGAACCGACGGCGACTGCGACCTGGCCATCGACCTGCGCGCGGACGGCACCAGCGACGGCCCGTTCGGGGACTGGGCCTACAGCGACGGTGTCATCAGCTTCGCCGATGCCCCGGATCTGCTGATCAACGTCACCGTCATCGACGGCCAGAGCATGGAATCGACCAATGGCAGCAGCGGCAAAACCACCAGGATGACCCGCTGCCCGTGACGGCGACGGACCCGAAGACGTCGCTGGAGGGATCAGTTGCGGCCGGCCGGGTGGGCGTCGAGCCAGCGGTAGGTCAGAAGCTTGACGCGGTCGATGATGAGGAATTCGGCGAAGGCGAATCCCCACACCACCGCCGCCCACATCCATCCCAGCGGCGTCATCAGCAGCCCGTAGACGGCGATCAGGGTGGCGATCACCTGGGTCCCGACAACCGCGCCGAGCATCACCGGCGCGGGGCCGGGCCGGGACCAGAATGGGCCGCGGGTGCGGGTGACGAAAACCGTCAAGTGCCCGGCCACCGAAAGCTTGAGATAGATCAGCGTGCGGATCACGTCGCGGTCCAGGCCCCAAACCTTGTCAGCGAGCAGGAAGAGCAGGAACGTCGCCGCTACCCCGGCCAGGCCTAGCGCGGTGGCGACGGTGAGCACGCCGCGCATGTCCCAGGCCGCCGGTTTGGTGGCGCCGCGGACCCGGTCGTAGGCGATGGTGAGGATTGCGCCGTCGTTGAGCAGTGCCAGCAGCACGATCATCACCGCCGTCACCGGAAAGAAGTTCACGAAAACGATCGACAGCGTGATCAGCAGCAGGATTCGGATGGTCTCGGCGATGCGGTAGGTCGCATAGCTGGTCATCCGGGCGAAGATCTCGCGAGCCTGCCGGATCGCGGTGACGATCACCGACAACCCGGGGGCCAGCAACACCACATCGGCGGCGGCGCGGGCGGCGTCGGTCGCGCCAGCCACTGCGATCCCTGCGTCGGCCTGCTTGAGGGCGGGCGCGTCGTTGACCCCGTCTCCGGTCATCCCGACGATGTGCCCGTCGGATTGCAGCAGCCGGACGATGCGGAACTTGTGCTCCGG
>JAGQTO010000194.1 GCA_020439025.1 Mycobacterium sp.
GGCGGGGGCGGCACCGTGGCCGGCTCCGCGGGAACACCGGACGGGACATCCGGTTCCGCACTCGGGCGACGGTGACTGCCACGGTATTCCGGCGCTGGTTGCCGGGGCTCCACCGGCTGCGCCGGCGGGGGCTCGGCCGCGGTGAGCGGCTCCTCCGGCACGTCGATGATCGGGCTCTCGAGAACAACCTCGGTCTCGGCCGCGGCCACGATGGCCACGATGTCCTCGGTCACCGTCGTCACACGGCTGCTCTCGACCCGGCCCGGCGCGGCGGGCATCGGAACCGCACCGCGGTCGCCCTCCAGGGCGGGGCGGTCACCGAAGTCGGCGCCGACCAAGGCCGCCAGTTGGGATCGAAGCGCGGCAAGCTCGGACCGCAGTGCGGCCATCTCGTCACCCGATTGCGCCTGCAATTGTCGGCGCAGTCGGGCCTCGAGCGACAACTCGTACTCGCGGCGGGCCGAAATCTCCCGATCGAGTTGCAGGTCGTAGACGAACTTCATGTCCCGGGCCCTGGCCTGGTCGAGTTCGCTCTGGCGCCGGTAGATGACCGTCACGAACGCGGCCATCACCGCCGCCCACAGGGACAGGACCACCGCCAGACGCAACAGTTCCACCCGGTCGGTGAAGACCAGGGTCGAACTCGCCAGGATCGCCAGCACCAGCAGACCGGTCAGCAGCGGCCAGCCCGGCCCGCGGCCGCCGCGGCGGTTCCGGGCGCCGCGGGACAGAACGGTCATGGGGTGACTGTACCGCGTGACAACCGTTTGCCCGCCTCGACAAGCGGCGGCGCAGCCGCCGCATCGTCAGTCGGCGTGGGGGTCCTCCGATGCGCTCGGATCCTCCGGGGACTTGCAGCTGTACTCCAGCCACAGCGCCGCGGCGACGAGGGCCAGGGCACTGATCGCTGCGACCACCGCCCCCGGGAAGTCGGCCGCCGCCACCGCAAGTTCCGCCCGCCGGGACAGCAGGAACACGCACACCGCGGCCCACCAGCCCAGCATCACCGCTCCCACCCAGGCGGATGCCTTGGCGACCGCGAGGGTGCGGGCCGCCGCCAGGGGGTGAAGACGCCCCGCCCCGACTCCGATCCGGCCCTCACGTATCCGGGCACGCACAGACACCGCCCAACCGGCTTCCACCGCGGCCACCGCCAACAGCGACAGACCGGTCCACAGCGTGATCGGCGGGAAGTACCGGTAGAGCACATGGATGGCCAGATACCCGATGACCGCCACGGCGGCCGCCCCGGCAGCCAGATCCCGCTTCCGGGTCAGTCCCATCACCGCACGCCCTCCCCGCCGGAGAGCCTCAGATCGGTCAACCGAACCCCGTCGCGTTCAGCGGCAGCCAACTCGTCGAGGATCGCCCGAACAGGCCGCCGGACCCCCCCGACGTTCAGCTCTGCATCGGGTTCCACCTCGAGCCACGGGGCCAGCACGAACGCCCGCTGATGCGCGAGCGGGTGGGGCAGGGTGAGCACCGGAGTATCGGAGGTGATCTCCTCATCCCCTTCGACGCAGCAGACCAGGTCGACGTCCAGGGTGCGGGGCCCCCACCTCAACTCGCGCACCCGTTCGTTGTCCCGCTCGATCGCCTGGGCCCGCTGTAACCAGGCGCCCGCGTCGAGCGCCGGATCCTCGGCGATGATGACCGCATTGAGGAACGGCCCCTGTTCCACCCCGCCCCAGGCGTCGGTCTCGTAGACCGGTGACACCGCGAGCACACTTCGGCCCAGCGCGTCGACGGCGGCCTGCAGCCTCGCCAGACGGTCGCCGAGGTTGGACCCTATGGATAGGACGACCCGGCTCATAGCGCCACCGGCACGACCCGGCCGCGACCGCCCCGGCGAGAACGTCGGGCGACGACGGCGACGTCCTCGAAGGCCAGCGGAATCGGAGCCTGGGGTTTGTGGACGACAACTTCCACCGCGTGCACCCGGGAATCGGCCATCACGTCGTCGGCGATCTCCCCGGAAACCGTCTCGATGAGGTTCCGCGGCGGTCCGGCGACGATATCGGCGGCCCGTTGGGCCAGCAGTCCGTAGTCGTAGGTATCGCCGAGATCGTCGCTGGCGGCGGCGGCGGCCAGATCGATCCAGATGGTGATGTCCACGACGAAGTCCTGTCCGTCCCTGCGCTCATGGTCGAAAACGCCGTGGTTTCCGCGGACCTTGAGACCGCGCAGTTCGATGCGGTCAGTCATCTCCACCTCCCGGAGGGTGCTCCCAGGCGTCGACGACTTTGAGCGCATCGACGGTGGAACGCACATCGTGTACGCGCACACCCCAGACACCGTGTAGTGCGGCCAGCGCCGATAGGACGGCGGTGGCGGTCTCCCGGCCGGCGGGCGGGCGGGGGGTGCCGTCCGGCCCGGCGAGCAGCGCTCCGAGGAACCGCTTCCGGGATGCTCCGACCAGCACCGGGATTCCGGTCGCCACGAACTCATCCAGGGCATTGAGCAGGACCCAGTTGTGCCGCGCCGTCTTCGCGAAACCCAGGCCGGGGTCGATGATCAAGTTGCTCAAATCGACGCCGGCACCGAGGGCGGCATCGACCGCGGTCAGCAGTTCATCCCGGATCTCGACGGCCACATCGCGGTAGGCCGGTACTTCGTGCGGGCGGTCCGCCCGTACCGAACGCCAGTGCATCAGCACCCACGGCACCCCGGCCCGGGCCACCACGCCGGCCATATCGGGATCGGCCCGGCCACCGCTCACATCGTTGACCAGGCTCGCCCCGTGATCCAACGCCGCCTGGGCCACCGCGGCATGCATGGTGTCGACGCTGACCGTGATGCCCTGCGCGGCGATCTCCTTGATCACCGGCAGGATTCGAGCGGCCTCCAACGAGGCGTCGATGCGTACCGCTCCCGGCCGCGTCGACTCCCCGCCGACATCGATGATCTCCGCGCCGTCGGCCGCCAGGGCCAAGGCGTGTTCGACCGCGCTCGCCGGATCCAGGTACCGGCCGCCGTCGGAAAAGGAGTCCTCGGTGACGTTGAGGACTCCCATCACCCGCACGCGCCGAGGGCCTTGGCTCACTTTCGGAGGATGAGATCCAGCGCCTCGGCTCGAGATGCGTTGTTGGACTTGAACAACCCGCGAACCGCCGAGGTCGTGGTGATCGCGCCGGCCTTGCGCACCCCGCGCATCGCCATGCACAGATGCTCGGCCTCGATGACCACGATCACGCCGCGCGGATTGAGTTTGCGCATCACCGCGTCGGCGACCTGTGCGGTGAGCCGTTCCTGCACCTGCGGACGTTTGGCGTAGAGGTCGACCACTCGGGCCAATTTGGACAGCCCGGTCACCCGCCCGTCGGGTCCGGGGATGTACCCGACGTGCGCCATCCCGTGGAAGGCCACCAGGTGATGCTCACAGGTGGAATACATCGGGATCTGCTTGACCAGGACGAGTTCCTCGTGGCCCTCGTCGAACGTGGTGTCCAGCACCGCATCCGGGTCGGTGTAGAGCCCCGCGAACATCTCCCGGAACGCCCGCGCCACCCGTGCCGGGGTGGCGCGCAGGCCATCTCGGTCGGGGTCCTCGCCGACGGCGAGGAGTAATTCCCGCACCGCCGCCTCGGCGCGGGGCTGATCGAACACGGGGGTGTCGAGCGTGATCGACTCGCGCTCAGGCATTCGGCCTCCCTCTGCCGGTCGACTGGGTCCGTCCGTCAACTGAGTGTGTCGGTCAGTTGGGCCGGTTGGTCCGACCGCCGTCGTCACCGGAGGCCTCCTGCGGCGCCGGGGCGATCGGCGGCTGCTGATTCGGCCCCGGGTGCGGGTGGCCCTGCTGCGGCGGGTACGGCTGCTGCGGCTGGTTCCAACCTTGCGGCGGCGGGTACCAGTGGCCCTGCTGCTGGTGCTGCGAAGGCGGCGGCCATCCGGGCGCACGCCAACCGGCCGGGGCACCATAGTCCGGTTGGGTGGGTCCACCGGCCTGCGGCTGGGCCGGCGACTGCGCTTGGTGCCGACCCCCGGAGTGCATTCCGTTTCCGTTGCCGGTGTGCGCCCGGGCAGCGTCCTGCTGCGCTTGCGCGGCGGCGCTGGCCTCGGCGATCGCCTTCTTGAAGGCCGGCTCCGGCATCGGCTTGGGCCACGGCTCGCCACGCTCGATCGCCAGCTCTCCAGGAGTCTTGATGGGCGGCTTGTCCGAGGGGACGCGGCCGCCGAAGTCGTCGAACATGGTCAGTCGGGGCCGCTTGCGCACGTTGCTGAAGATGGCCTCCAACTCGGCTCGGTGCAGCGTCTCCTTCTCCAGCAGCTCCCCGGCGAGGACGTCGAGGACATCCCGGTACTCGGTGAGGATCGCCCAGGCTTCGGTGTGAGCGGCCTCGATGAGTTTGCGCACCTCGTCGTCGATGTCGCGGGCGACCTCGTGGCTGTAGTCGGCCTGGGTGCCCATGGTGCGGCCCAGGAACGGATCCCCGTGCTCGGTGCCGTAACGGACAGCCCCCAGTTTGGCGCTCATGCCGTATTCGGTGACCATCGCGCGGGCGATCTTGGTGGCCTGCTCGATATCGGAGACCGCTCCGGTGGTGGGTTCCCGGAACACCAGTTCCTCGGCGGCCCGGCCGCCCATCGCGAAGACCAACCGGGCGATCATCTCCGATCGCGTCATCAGGCCCTTGTCGTCCTCGGGCACCGAAACAGCGTGGCCGCCGGTGCGGCCGCGCGCCAGGATGGTGACCTTGTAGATCGGCTCGATGTCGGGCATGGCCCACGCGGCGAGCGTGTGTCCGCCCTCGTGGTAGGCGGTGATCTTCTTCTCGGTCTCGCTGATCACCCGGCCCTTGCGGCGAGGCCCGCCGATCACCCGGTCGACCGCCTCCTCGAGTGCGGCGCCGGTGATGATGGTGCCGTTCTCCCGGGCCGTCAGAAGCGCGGCCTCGTTGATCACGTTGGCCAGGTCGGCACCGGACATCCCCACCGTCCGCTTGGCCAAGCCGTCCAGGTCGGCGTCGGGGGCCAGCGGTTTGCCCTGGGCGTGCACCCGCAGGACGGCCTTGCGGCCGGCCAGATCCGGGCTGGAGACCGGGATCTGGCGGTCGAATCGACCGGGCCGCAGCAGGGCGGGGTCAAGAATGTCCGGGCGGTTGGTGGCCGCGATGAGGATGACGCCCTGACGCTCGCCGAAGCCGTCCATCTCGACCAGCAGCTGGTTGAGGGTCTGCTCACGCTCGTCGTGACCGCCGCCCAGGCCCGCGCCGCGCTGGCGGCCCACCGCGTCGATCTCGTCGACGAAGATGATGCAGGGCGAGTTCTGCTTGGCCTGTTCGAACAGGTCGCGCACCCGGGAGGCGCCCACACCGACGAACATCTCGACGAAATCCGAGCCGGAGATGGTGAAGAAGGGCACGCCGGCTTCGCCTGCCACCGCCCTGGCCAGCAGGGTTTTACCGGTGCCGGGCGGCCCGTAGAGGAGTACGCCTCTCGGGATCTTCGCGCCCAGTGCCTGGTACCGGCCGGGGTTCTGCAGGAAGTCCTTGATCTCGTAGAGCTCCTCGACCGCCTCGTCCGCGCCGGCGACGTCGGCGAAGGTGGTCTGGGGCATGTCCTTGGTCAGCTGCTTGGCCCGGGACTTGCCGAAGCCGAAGCCCATCCGCCCGCCGGTCTGCATCCGCGAGAACAGCACGAACAGCGCGATCAGCAGCAGCAGGGGAAGCATGTAAACCAGCAGCGAGCCCAGGACGCTGGGCTGGTTGACCGCGGTGTTGGTCTTGACGCCCTTGCCGTTGAGGGAGTCGAACAGCGGGACCGCATAGCCCGTGGGGTACTTGGCGATGACCTTGGTGGAACCGGCGGTCTCGTCGCTGGCGCTCTTCAGCTCCAGCCGCAACTGCTGTTCGCGGTCATCGATCTGTGCGGTCTTGACGTTGTCGGAGTTGATCTGGGCGACCGCGACGGAGGTGTCCACCGGCTTGAAGCCGCGGGTGTCGTCATTGAGGTAGAAGAACAACCAACCCAGCAGCAGCACGGCGGCGATCACCGTCAAGGTGCGGATAACGTTTTTCCGGTTCATCGAGCATCGGCCCGCAGGGCCCCGTCCTTCCCATCGCTGCCTGAAGTCTCTCAGGCTACCGCTACCCCAACGTCGGGCGGGTCCCCGAGGTTTCCTGGTCGTGATTGGCCGCCGGAATCCGGGCGACTTCGTTCCTTGCGGTGCGGCTGTGCTTGGCTGAACACCGTGGTCACAACGACCGAACGGGTTTTCCGGGTCAACGGGGTCCGGCTGCGGGTGATCGAGGCGGGCCGCCGGGGCGCCCCGTTGGTGATTCTGGCCCACGGCTTCCCGGAGCTC
>JAGQTO010000195.1:0-1497 GCA_020439025.1 Mycobacterium sp.
GCCGACGGCGGCGCCAGCACTCAGCTGCTGTAGCCATGGAGTTCGACGCGCTGCTGCTGCTGTCGTTCGGTGTCCCGGAGGGGCCCGAGGAGGTCATGCCCTTCCTGGAGAACGTCACCCGGGGCCGGGGCATACCACGCGAGCGCCTCGAGTCGGTGGCCGAGCACTACTACCACTTCGACGGGGTTTCCCCGATCAATGGAATCAACCGCGCGCTGATCGACCAGATCCGTGCCGAACTGGCCGCGCGGGGCGAGGACCTGCCGGTCTACTTCGGAAACCGCAACTCCGCACCGTTCGTGGAGGACACCGTCGCGCAGATGAAGACCGATGGGATCACCCGGGCCGCGGTGTTCAGCACCTCTGCGTGGGGCGGTTACTCCGGCTGCGCGCAGTACCAGGAGGACATCACCCGGGCCCGGGAGTCCGTCGGAGAGGGCGCTCCCGAGCTGGTCAAACTCCGGCAGTACTTCAACCATCCGCTGCTGGTCGAGATGTTCGCCGACGCCGTGGCCGAGGCGGCGGCAACCCTGCCCGAGTCGCTGCGCGGGCAGGCCCGGCTGGTCTTCACCGCGCACTCGATCCCGTTGCGCGCGGAGAACCGTTGCGGGCCAAATCTTTACGAGCGTCAAGTCCGGCACACGTCCAGCCTGGTTGCCGCGGCCGCCGGCTACACCGATTACGACGTGGTGTGGCAATCCCGGTCCGGGCCCCCGCAGGTCCCGTGGCTGGAACCCGATGTGGGGGATCACCTCTCGGTGCTGGCCGAGTCCGGAACGACCGCGGTGATCGTGTGCCCGGTCGGATTCGTGGCCGACCACATCGAGGTGATCTGGGACCTCGACAGCGAACTGGCCGAGCAGGCCGCGGAACTCGGCGTGGCCCTGGCCCGGGCCACGACACCCAACTCCCAGCCGCGCTTCGCCCGCCTCGCCCTGGACCTGGCCGACGAGATGCGGGAGGGCCGGGAACCGGCCAGAGTGCCCGGCGGGCAACCGGTTCCCGTTCAAGGATCCAGTTTCAACGGCCGGTACTGCACCGCGGAGTGCGTGGCCACCGCGGCCGCGGCGGCTAGCGCTTCCAGGCCGACTGCAGGATCGCGCTGACGGCCGCCGAGCGCGCGGACCGGACCACCGCTGCCAGCGGCCGCAGTGCCCCGTCGGCGATGCGGGCCTCCGAGGAACTCCGGGTGCCCGACGGCGCCAGATCCGAGCCGACGGTGATGATCGCGTCGACATGCGCCGCGGTCGAGAGCACCCGCACTGCCCGGGCGGGTGCGTGTTCGGGGATGCGGTGGTGGCCGCCGGCGGCCAGCACCTCCTCGACCAGAGCCCGCGGATCCTCGGCGGCCGTGGTCAGGTGCAGGTTGGACAGTGCCTCGGCGGCCGATCGGACCGCTGATCGCAGGGCGTACTCCGACTCCCCGAGGTCCATCTGGTCGGCCACCGGAGCGGTCGGCAAAGAGTAAACGGACCAGGACAGCACGGGCAGTGGGGC
>JAGQTO010000195.1:1646-1815 GCA_020439025.1 Mycobacterium sp.
CCAGCCCCCGAACGTCGCCGGGAACCGGCAGGGCGAGGCCGATCGCCGGGCGCGCCGGCCAGCACCCGTCACCGTCCCGGGCTGCGGCCGTACGCATCGTCTGCAGCAGCGACATCGATCCGGCGGCGTCGACATCCGGCCAGGGCAGCCCGGTCCGGCCGGCGGCCAC
>JAGQTO010000195.1:1864-3590 GCA_020439025.1 Mycobacterium sp.
TCGTCGGGCGCGGCGTGTCCGGCCAGCCAGGCGTTGGCCCACACCGATAACGAGACGCTCGGGCACCACATACTGCTCGGAAGTGTAGTTGCTGCGGGCCTTTCCGGTCGGCCGACGCCGCGCCCCGGGCGCTGCGGGTATCGTGGCACTATGCCCGCGGCGCTGATCTGGCTGATCTTCGCTCTCGGTCTCGCCGGGGCGGAGGCGCTGACGGGCGACATGTTCCTGATCATGCTCAGCGGCGGGGCGTTTGCGGCGGCCGGTTCCAGCTGGCTGCTGGGCCTTCCGGTATGGGCCGACGGCGTGGTTTTTCTGGTGGTCTCGGTTCTGCTGCTGGTTCTGGTACGTCCAGCGCTGCGCAGACGGCTGGTGTCCGGTAAGAGCCTGCCCGAGCCTGCCAAGGCGCTGGAGGGCAAGCACGCGCTGGTCCTGGACCGGGTCAGCACCCACCAGGGCCAGGTCAAGCTGGACGGCGAAGTCTGGACCGCCCGGCCGTATAACGAGGACGAGGTGTACGAACCCGGCGACCGGGTAACCGTCATGCACATCGACGGTGCCACCGCCGTGGTCTGGAGAAACCCCTAACGACTCCCACATAGGAGGATCCGATATGGATGGTGCGATCGCCAGTCTGGTGATTCTGGCGGTGCTGGTGCTCTTCGCCATCATCGTCGTCGCGAAGTCCGTCGCCCTGATTCCGCAGGCCGAAGCCGCGGTGATCGAGCGACTCGGGCGCTACAGCAAGACGGTGTCCGGCCAGCTGACCCTGCTGATCCCCTTCATCGACCGCATCCGCGCCCGAGTCGACCTGCGCGAGCGGGTGGTGTCCTTTCCTCCACAGCCGGTGATCACCGAGGACAACCTCACCGTGAACATCGATACGGTGGTGTACTTCCAGGTGACCAATCCGCAGGCCGCCGTCTACCAGATCAGCAACTACATCGTCGGCGTGGAGCAACTGACCACCACGACGCTGCGCAACGTCGTCGGCGGGATGACCCTTGAGCAGACGCTGACCAGCCGTGACCAGATCAATGCTCAACTGCGCGGTGTTCTCGACGAGGCCACCGGCCGTTGGGGCCTGCGGGTGGCGCGGGTGGAATTGCGCAGCATCGACCCGCCGCCGTCGATTCAGGACTCGATGGAGAAGCAGATGCGCGCCGACCGCGAGAAGCGGGCGATGATCCTCACTGCCGAGGGCACTCGCGAAGCGTCGATCAAGCAGGCCGAGGGTGCCAAGCAGTCGCAGATTCTGGCCGCCGAGGGCGCCAAACAGGCCGCCATCCTGGCCGCCGAGGCCGATCGGCAATCCCGCATTTTGCGGGCTCAGGGCGAGCGGGCGGCGCAATACCTGCAGGCGCAGGGCCAGGCCAAGGCGATAGAGAAGACCTTCGCCGCTATCAAGGCCGGGCGTCCCACCCCGGAGATGCTGGCCTACCAATACCTACAGACACTGCCGGAGATGGCCAAGGGCGAGGCCAACAAGGTATGGCTGGTTCCCAGCGACTTCGGCACTGCCCTGCAGGGCTTCACCAAGCTGCTGGGGGCGCCGGGAGCCGACGGGGTGTTCCGCTTCGAACCCTCCCCGATCGAGGCCGATGCGCCCAAGCCCGAGGACGACTCGGATGAGGTTGCCGACTGGTTCGAGACCCAGAGCGACCCGGCGATCGCCGAGGCGGTGGCCAAGGCGGAGGCGGCGGCCAGGGTTCCGGTGCCGGCGGTGGGT
>JAGQTO010000196.1 GCA_020439025.1 Mycobacterium sp.
CGCGTGATCACCACCGCCTACCTGTGTCCGGTGTGCCACCGCGAAGTCAAACCCACCGTCGGCCGAAACATTACGCGGCACATGGACTCCCTGCGCCGCGACATCTGCCCAGGCGGCGGCGAACCGCTCAGCAGCGCCGTCACCATCGACCTGAGCCAGGGAAACATGGGAGTCGCATGATGTTCGTCGACGAACTGCGCTCCGCCGCAGCAACACTGGAAAAAGCCGCCCGACTATGGCGTCTCGCCTCCAACCCGGCAGCGGCACCCATCAGCGCCGACTGGCTGCGCAAACAGGCCGACATCCTCGACGCTCCGATACCGCCCGAGGAGACAGCATGACCGCCGACGCTTATGTCACCCCGGTCAACGTCGTCGACGTGTTCGCCGACGACACCTACCAGCGGCCCCTGGACCCCGGACGTGCACGCAAGATGGGCGAGTCCTGGGAGCGTCGGCTGGCTGGAATCATCGAGGTGTCCGACCGCGGCGAAACCTCTAGCCCCCGCTACGCCGTCATCGACGGCCGGCACCGCTGGGCCGCCGCCGAACGCGCCGGCATCGACGTCTTGGTCGCCAACGTCCACACCGGCCTCACCGTGGCCGACGAGGCGAAACTATTCGACCGGCTCAACCGGGAACGCCGCCGCATCACCACCTGGGACCACTGGCACGCCCGCAGAGCGGCCGGCGATCCAGACGTCACTACGATCGAGAAAGCCGTCACCGCAGCGGGATTGACGATCGACCCGGCACCGAAGGCGGGAAACGTGCGGTGCACCGCCACACTGGAGAAGCTGTACGCCCTCGACGGTCCCGACCTCGTCACAGCGTCGCTGAATGTGGCGCAGCAGGCGTGGGGCCGCGATGTGGCCGGGTTCGACGCCCCCATCGTGCACGGGCTCGGCCTGGTGCTGTTCCATCTGCGCGGCGAACTCGAGCCGGCACGGCTGATCGAAGCACTCCTCGAAGTCAGGCCGCAGAACCTCAAAGCGGCGGCGGCGAACCTGCGGAACATGACCACCGGCTCGACCGCGAAACTCGTCGCCATCACCGTGGTCACCGGATACAACAGGCGGCCCCGGCCGCAAGATCCTCGTGTCGGCCCGCACGTTCGGCGGGGCGTCCCGCAACGCCCACTCGGTTGGGGCGGCGAAGTGACCGACTACCTCGACCAGGCAGACCGGCTGCTCCGTTCGGAGAACGTCAGCGCCGACGCCGCAGTCATCGCCTACGCGGTCCTGGCCCTCACCCAAGCCGTCGACAGGCTTCAGATGACAGAAGAAATGCCCATCATCACACCAGAACTCAAGGGGGACATGCTGTGAGCACACCGGAGATGCAGAACGTCGAACTGCCCCGAGACCGCTGGGGCAGACCGATGGTCATACCGCCCAATGCGCGCAAGAACGCCAAACGCGTCGCCTACCGGCGCACCACCACGTTCGTCGGCTGCCTCGACGACACC
Organism: Mycobacterium sp.; assembly: GCA_020439025.1. Lineage (GTDB taxonomy): Bacteria > Actinomycetota > Actinomycetes > Mycobacteriales > Mycobacteriaceae > Mycobacterium. The sequence continues at coordinate 1,468 of JAGQTO010000196.1, forward strand.
GCGGGACTGATGAAATGGATGAGCCGACAAGTCGCCTACGGCATGGGGCAGCGCAAAGACCTCGTGCTCGCCGCGGCAGCGGCCGACCCTGAAGACAAACGCAAACTCGGAGAGATCGCCGACAAAGCCGCCGAACACGCCAAAGGGATGTCCGGGGACGCCGCCGAGACCGGAACGGCGCTGCACTCGCTGACCGAGCGCGTCGACCGCGGTGAACGCCTGGGCGTCATCCCCGCCGAATACAAGGCCGACATCGAGGCATATCGGCGGGCCACCGAGGCCATCGAGTTCACGGCCATCGAAACCTTCCGCGTCCACGACGAATGGCAGGTAGCCGGAACCGCCGACCGCATCGGAAAACTCCACGGACGCAACATGATCATGGACATCAAGTCCGGAAGTATCGACTACCCCCACAAGATGGCGATGCAGCTGGCCATGTACTCCCGGTCGGTCCCGTACGACATCCCCACCGACACCCGCGGGCAGGATCCCGAACCGGTCAGCCCTAACCGTGGCGTGATCATCCATCTGCCTGCCGGGCAGGGGCGATGCGACCTCTACGAGATCGACATCAACGTCGGGTGGGGGGCCTGCGTGATCGCCCGGCAGGTGTGGAATTGGCGGGGACGTAAAGACATCACCAGGCTCATCGACCCCGACCAGCCGCCCGCCGGCCCGCCCACCTGGGAGTCGCTGATCCGCGATGCCCGCAACCTCGACGACCTGCGGCTGATCTGGACGCGTGCCAAAGAGTGCGGACACCTCACCGCCGAACTTAAAGCGGCCGCCAAGGCGCGCAGCGAGGAGCTGGCGGCGTGAGAACGCTGGTGCGTAAGGCGCGGTGCTGGCTGTGCGAAGAACCAGGCTGCACCTTCTGGCGCGTCACCGACAGCGACGGACGGCTTCTCTACGTCACGAACAGCTGGACACACGCCATTAACCGCGCGGACGAGATCGCCTGCGCAACAGTGCAACCCGGCACCGGGGACCAGGTGCAAAACAGTGAGTAAGGAAGTAACCGAAGTGACGAACTGGGAAACAGTGGAAGTGCCCCGCGGGGCCTATCTCGGATGGGGAACGAAAAAGGGGCAGCACGTCACCGGCAAGGTGCTCGAGTACAGCCCCGACGGTGGCACCAACTTCGCCGGTGACCCGTGCCCGTCGGCGACGATCGAGCTGACCGAGCAGGCGGCATCCTTCAACAAGGACGGCGACCGCACCGACTATCCGGCAGGCGAGATCATCCAGCTCAACGCCGGACAGGTCTCACTCAAGCGGGCGCTGCGCGCCGCCGACCCGTCGCCCGGAGACCTGGTCAAGATCACGTTGTCGAATCTGGCCAAGACCGACAAGGGAACCGTCAAGGAGTTCTCGATCCAGATCGCCCGCGGCGCCGGAGGTGCAGCCAAGCCCAAGCCTGCGGTCTCCGAGGTCGACGACGACTCCGAACCTCCATTTTGAGCAACAAGACGATCCCCGGCCGGGTGGCGGAACGTGCCGCCACCCGGTATCGGGTCAACGCGATAGGGAGGGGGCGAGGTGTCCGAACGGTACGAGGTTAGTGAGACGCCGCACGGCTGGCGGGTGTTCAAGACGTTCGGCAATGGCGGCAGCGTCGGCAAGCCCGTGCGCACAAGAGAGCTCGCCGAAGCGGCAATGGCGCGCCTGGACCTGGCGGATGCAAAGCGCTCCGCCTTCTCTGACGCCCGCAGTCGCGCCCGGAACCAGTGCGAATGCGCGGGCGAATGCGGCGACGCGCACGGTACTGCACGCTGGGCCCGTATCGGCGGAGACGCGTCACCCGGCCTGGGCAGCATTGCCCTGCAGGTGATTGTCGTCGACCGTGACGCCGACAACCTCCACCCGGACAACCTTCGCGTCGTCTGTCAGTTGTGTCGCCAGCACTACGATGCTGCGGCCTTCGGCGGCGCTGCGCTGTTCGAGATCTCCGGATGATGGCCTACGGCACGTGTCGACGCTGCGGCCATCCACTCCGCGTCGCCAGCCCGAGCGACGCCGACCGCTCGACCCGTCGAAGCTCATCGCCATCGAGCAGCGACGAACCACCGTTCTAACTATGGCCACTACACATCGGGAGGCGGGGCCGAAAGGCCCCGCCCTCACCGGCACCGACGGCGAAGCGCTACTCCAAGCCATGCGCAACCTCTGGCCGCTCCTTGGAGAAGTGGGACGCCAGCAAGCCATAAACACCGCAACCAAGATCAAGCGAAAGATGGACAGCGCTGGATGAGCCTGCACATCCCCGACATCGGCGACGACGACAGCCTCGCCGCCGCCCTGGCCTACGCCGCCGCCGGCTGGTACATCCTGCCCGTCAAGGCTGGAACGAAAGACCCCGGCGGGATTGTCGGGAAAGGCTGGCCCGGCAAGTCATCCCGCGACCCGAAGATCATCACCGCCTGGTTCGCCGGCACCGACTACGGGATCGCCCTGCACTGCGGCCGATCCGGCGCGGTCGTCCTCGACGTCGACAACCCCGACAACGTCCCCGACGAAGTGCTGCTCGTCATGGAATCCGATGCCCCCTACCAGGCGACCCGCACCGACCAACCGGGCCGCGGCCACTACCTGCTCGCCAATGGCACCGGCCGACGCATCGGCAACAGCCTCGGGAAGCTGGCCGCCGACAAGAAGTGGGGCGAGGTCCGCGGCGCGAACGGCGTCATCGTCGTCGCACCGACCGCCCATCCCGACGGCGGGCTGTACCGCTGGCAGCGCACCGGCCCGGTGCCCGAGCTGCCCGACTACATCGCCGCGGCTCTGCCCGACTCGGCAACACCGGAAGACACCGCCACCGACGCGCAAGTCAAAGCGTTCCTCGACGCCAACAGCAACGGCACCCTCACCGAGGCCATCAGCGGACTCGCCAACACGCTGCGCGCAAAGATCGACCGCGGCGCCAGCTGTCATATGTCGACCCTCGGTGTGATCACCGACGCTATGGCCGAAGCCGCCGCCGGGCTGTACCCGGCACGGCAAGCGCTCAACGCGTTCTGGCCGATCTACCGCACCACCGTCACCACCGGCACCTCGACCGGACGGATACTGACCGCCAAGGAAGCAAAAGACTCCTTCGCCGGCATCCTCGCCTGGGCTATCGCCCAGGCGCCCGGCAACGCAGCCCGGGCCGTGGAACGGGTCCGCGAACGCATACCGCCGCCGGAGATCGGCACCCTCGACGACATCGAGACGCTGGAGTCCATCGAGGGGAACTTCTGGGACAGCCGCGAACACCTCAACCTGATCTACACCGCGTCCCTGGCCCAGATGGCCTCGCCCTGGGCCGTCCTGGCCTGCTGCGCAGCCCGCCTACTGGCGCTCACCCCGCCGACGGTGCGTCTGCCGGCCATCATCGGCGGCGAAGGATCACTGAACTGGTTCGGCGCCATCGTCGCCAAGTCCGGCGGCGGCAAAGGGGCGGCGATGGCCGTCGCGGATAACCTTGTCGTCTCCGACGACGTATACACCCGTGGTGCGGGCTCCGGCGAGGGGATGATCGAGGCCTACCGGCGGGCCACCGAAGGCCAGGAAGTCCAGTCGATCCTGTTCTCCATCGACGAGGTCGACTCGCTGGCGTCGCTGAAAGACCGCTCCGGTCAAACCACCATGTCGGTCATCCGCTCAGGGTTCTCCGGGGAAACCCTCGGATACACCTACCGCGGCCGCGCCAAGGAAGTCGTACCCAAGCACACCTACCGCATGACCATGCTCGTCTCTGTCCAACCCGACCGCGCCGCCGCGCTGTTCGACGACACGGGCGGTGGTACACCGCAGCGGTTCCAATGGTTCATCGGCAGGGACAAACGGATCACCGCTGAGCCGCCCGACTGGCCGACCCGCCGCGGCGTCCCGATGCGCATCCCGCTGCTGTCGGCGACCGACATGGGCAGAGCGGCCGGGATCGTCTCGGTGCCCGACGAAGTCCGCGACACCGTCCGGCGCGTGCGCGCAGCGTCCATGTCCGGTGATGACTGCGCCCTCGACGGCCACGCCCTGTACTGCCGCGAGAAGTTCGCGTTCGCGCTGGCGCTCATCGACGGCCGCACCGAGATCGACGACGAGGACTGGAAGCTGTCCGGCGTCGCCGCTGCAGTGTCGGACTGGACCCGGGAAGCCACCCAACGCAAGCTGCTGGCCGCCCAGGATCAGTCGGCCCGCGAACGCGGCCGGTTGATGGGGATTTCCCGGACGGCTTCGGATCTGTCGGGCCGCCAGGAGCGTGCCGCCGCCGACGATCGGCTCCTGCGCTGGGTCGTGACCAGGCTGGAGGAATCCGACGGCAAGCAGGCCACGCGTGGGTCGCTGTACCGGGCGGCGGCGAGCCGCGACCGCCATCTCATCGACGCCGCGCTGACCCACGGGGCGCTGATGGGAGTGCTTCTGACGACCGACGGGGCGGTGAAGCTGAAATGAGCATCAGTGCAGGTCAGTGGCTTGAATGTGGACAATGTGGACAAATGTCCACATCAATCCCAGCAAACTCGAAACGATGTGGACATTCGTGTCCACATGTCCACATGGGTGCCTGTCTCCAAATGTCCATAACCGCAGGTAGGAGTACATATATGCAAGTGGATAGTTTTCTGTGTTTTTACTTAAAAGCCCAAGAAGAGACCGAGACTCATGTGGACACGTGGACAAAAATGTCCACACCAGTCAGCAAACCCGCAGCGGTGGCGGCGTGACCCGCACCAGAGCGTCGGCCAAAGCCGCCGGCACCCGCTTCGAACGCACCACCGTCGACTACCTCGCCGCGGCACTCAACGACGACCGCATCGACCGCCGCGTGAAACACGGCCCCAAAGACCGCGGCGACGTCACCGGCCTACGCCACGCCGGCCACCGCCTCGTCATCGAGATCAAAAACTGCGCCCGCCTCGACCTTCCCGGCTGGACCGCCCAAGCCCACACCGAAGCAGGCAACGACGACGCCCTGGCCGGCATCGTCGTCCACAAACGCCACGGCGTCACCGACCCCGGACGCCAATGGGTCTCCATGACGCTCGACGACCTCCTCGCACTGCTCACCGGCCAGCGCCACGGACACCGACAGGACATCGCATGAACGACTGCTGCCTGCGCTGCGGCCGCCCCCACGGCCCCGACCAGCCGTGCGGCCGCACCAACGCCATCCAAAACCTGTTCGCCACACTGAAGGAACGCCGGTGACCGACACCGAACCCAAACCGGCCAACCCCGACCACATCCGCCGCGACTTCCACCGCCTCACCCTCGACTGGGTCCACCTCCACACCCAACTCCCCAAGCCCCTCCGCGGAAACCACACCCGCCCACCCGCCTACCGCGACTACGGCCACCCCGCCGAATGGGCCTCCGACAACGCAGCCCTCATCGCCCACCTATTCTGGTCCTGGCACGACCTGCTCGCCCAAGCCCGCAACGAACGCAACCCACCCCCACTGACCGCCGCCGAAGCCGTCCGCGTCGTCAAAGCCTGGACCTACCTCGAACCCCGCATCGACCAACTCGTCGACCTCGTGCGCGCCGAAGCCCTGGCCGAAATCGCCACCCTGCACCGCACAATCCAGCGCGACCTCGGCGCCACCTACCGCCCCGAAACCCTGCCCATGCCCTGCCCCAACCTCGACTGCGGAAAACTAGCCCTCGTCCGCGAACACGCCGTCGGCCGAGACCTCATCGCCTGCGGCTCCTGCAACTACCGCGTCCGCGAGGAGTACTACCCCCACCTCGTCCGCGTCGCCCTCGACACCGCGATCACAGTCACCGCCGCCTCACGATGAGTGGGCCAGCTTCTGCACAACCCACTGATTGACCGACACGCCTTGCTCTGCGGCTTCGATCGTCAACCGCCGATGAAGCGCCGGGGAAGTGCGCAGCAGCACCTTGCCGCTGTAGCTGCGTTCCGTCAGCGGCACGGGAACCTGTTCGCCGGCAGCGGTCATATCCGCGACGACCTCGTCGACGAGGCGTTCGGCGCCGGAGATCGCCTCAGCCGCCGACCGGGCCAGCCACGACAGTGACGGGAACTCGGCGCACAGGCCGACGTATTCACCGTCTTCCGGTGACCAGACGGCACGGTAGGTGTAGTGGCTCATCGGATCTCCTTGAGTTTGTCGATCGCGGCGATGACTTGCTTGACCTGGTAGGTCTTGGCTTTGCCGTGGTCGTTCTGGATGTTGACGCGCGGATCCCCGGGCCACGGAGTTTTGAACACGGCGTGGCTGGTGGCGTTCTGTCGCGGTGCGCCGAAGTGGTGTTCGCATACTTTGAGCAGGTCGTTGTAGGTGACGTTGGTTGCTGACTCCCGCATTTTCGCTTCGAGCTTCTCAACCTTCGACACACCACGATGATAGCGCATACACTATCAAGTGGCGAGTGTTCGACACACCCCCGCCTACCACCATCGCTCATCACCACCGCTTAGAAGGCACAGCTCAGAAAGCACACGATGAAGGTTCTTCACAACTGGCTCGCCGAGTACGTTCCAGGCC
>JAGQTO010000197.1 GCA_020439025.1 Mycobacterium sp.
TCGCTGAAGGTGCCGTCGGGGTTCAGGCTCAGCGCCAGCCGCTCGGCCAGCCGGGCCAGCTGATCCGGGCGCAGCCCGCGGGCGTGGTCGGCCAGGAACGCCTCGGCTTCCTCGCGCTGGGCGGGGCCCACCTCGACGGGCAGCTCGGTCAGGAACCGTTGGATGACCCGCACATGCTCGACGTCCAGGGCGCCCTCGCGCCAGGCCTGCGCGGTCTCCGGTTGGCGCGGTGGCAGGGACTCGCCGGTCAGCGTGGTGCGGGGGGCCAGGGGTTCGGCCATCGCCGAGCGCCGGCGGGCCTCGGCCGGGCTGATCCGCAGCCAGTCCGCGAGCACCTTCAGCGGCGCCCCACCGACCTCGGCGGCCTCGCGGCGCCCGACCGCCAGGGCGATATCGCCGCGCAGCACCGCCTGCCGGCGCACCAGCGTCTCGCACCGCCCGGCCAACCGCACCAGATCCCCCGCGCTCAACGCCGACAGATCCAGCGCCGACAAGACATCGACGGCCGCGTCGATCTGGGCGACCACACCCTCGACATCACTCGAACGCATGTTCGAATACTACGTCGGGGCTACGACAAAAGTCGGGGCTACGACATGACGTGCCCCCACCCGACTCAGGCCGGACGCAGCTCCAGGCCCACGGTGCGCTGGGATCCCCCGCGCAACTTGGAGAAGAAGGTGAACACCCGCCCGATGATCCCGTAGCGCTTGTTGATGGCCTGGTAGACCGCCTCCGTCTCGGAATCGTCGAGCACCGTGGCCACGGCCTCGACCGCATCACTTTTGACCTTGCCCCGCATATCGCAGACGGCGAGGGTGACCCGCGGGGTGTTGCGGATCCGCTTGACCTTCCAGGAGTCCTTCTCGGTGATCACCACTGCCCGGTCGCCCTCGCGGGCGATCCAGATGGGGGTCGGCTTGGGCCGGCCGTCCTTGGTGAAGGTGGTGAGCAGGACGTACTGGGCCTTGGAAACGTCGTCGAAGGTGACAGCCATGCCACCAACCTACCGGCCCTCCAGTTCCCCCTCGGCGTCCAGCAGGACCTGCCGCAGCTGCGAGAGCGTGGCCGGATCGGGGGCCTCCCACATGCCGCGGCCCACCGCCTCGAGAAGGCGCTCCGACATCCCGTGCAGCGCCCACGGGTTGGACTCGGAGAGGAACTTCCGGTTCTGCGGATCGAGGACGTACTGGGCGGTCAGTTCCTCGTACATCCAGTCCGACATCACCCGCGCGGTGGCGTCATACCCGAACAGGTAGTCCACCGTGGCGGCCATCTCGAAGGCCCCCTTGTACCCGTGGCGGCGCATCGCGGCCATCCATCGCGGGTTGACCACCCGGGACCGGAACACCCGGGTGGTCTCCTCGGACAGCGTGCGGGTGCGCACCGCCTCGGGTCGGGTGTTGTCGCCGATATAGGCCGCCGGGGCCTCGCCGGTCAGCGCGCGCACGGTGGCCACCATGCCGCCGTGGTACTGGAAGTAGTCGTCGGAGTCGGCGATGTCGTGCTCGCGGCAGTCGGTGTTCTTGGCGGCGACCATGATCCGGCGATACTGCTGGCGCATGTCCTCGGCGGCCTGCCGACCGTCCAGGCCCCGGCCATAGGCGAATCCGCCCCAGGCCGTGTACACCTCGGCCAGATCGGCGTCGTCGCGCCAGTTGCGGCTGTCGATCAGCTGCAGCAGACCGGCGCCATAGGTACCCGGCTTGGAACCGAAGATCCTGGTGGTGGCGCGTCGTTGGTCACCGTGCTCATCAAGATCGGCCGCGACGTGGGCGCGCACGTAGTTCTGATCGGCGGGCTCGTCGAGACCGGCCGCCAACCCGACGGCGTCGTCGAGCATGGTGACCACATGCGGGAAGGCGTCCCGGAAGAACCCGGAGATCCGCACGGTGACGTCGATACGCGGCCGGCCCAGCTCGGACGACGGGATGACCTCGAGGCCGGTCACCCTCCGTGAGGCCTCGTCCCATACCGGCCGCACCCCGAGCAGGGCGAGGATCTCGGCGATATCGTCCCCGGAGGTGCGCATCGCTGAGGTCCCCCACGCCGAGAGCCCGACCGAACGCGGCCAGGTTCCGTAATCGGCGCGGTAGCGGGTCAGCAGCGAGTCCGCCATCGCCACACCGGTTTCCCAGGCCAGCCGTGAGGGCATCGCCTTGGGGTCCACCGAGTAGAAGTTGCGCCCCGTGGGCAGGACGTTGACCAGGCCGCGAAGCGGCGAGCCGGACGGGCCGGCGGCGATATAGCGGCCGTCCAGGGCGCGCAACAGCTGGCCGATCTCCCCGGCGGTGCCGGCCAGCCTGGGCACCACCTCGCCGGCCGCGAAAGCCAGGATGCGGGCCAGCGCCGGATCGTCGGTGAGCTCGTCGACACGGTTCGGGTCCCAGCCGGTCCCCTGCAAAGCCCCCAGCAGATCGCGGGCACGCCTCTCCGCCGCGTCCACCCGGGCGCGCTCGTCGGTGCCGTCCTCGGCCAGGCCCAGCGCCTGCCGAAGACCCGGCAGGTGCTGCTCACCGGCGAACAACTGGCGTGCCCGCAGGATCGACAGCACCAGATCGAGTTCCGACTCCCCCGCCGGCGCGGCCCCCAGTACATGCAGCCCGTCCCGGATCTGCACGTCCTTGATCTCGCAGAGCCACCCGTCGACCCCGAGCAGCATGTCGTCGAAGTGCTCGTCCTCCGGCCGTTCGTCCAGCCCCAGGTCGTGGTCCATCTTCGCCGCCCGGATCAGGGTCCAGATCTGCTGGCGGATGGCGGGCAGCTTGGCCGGATCCAGCGCGGCGACGTTCGCGTGTTCGTCGAGCAGTTGCTCGAGGCGGGCGATGTCGCCGTAGGTCTCCGCCCGCGCCATCGGCGGGATCAAGTGGTCCACCAGAACGGCGTGCGCCCGGCGTTTGGCCTGGGTGCCCTCCCCGGGATCGTTGACAAGGAACGGGTAGACCAGCGGAAGATCACCGAGGGCGGCATCGGGAGCGCAGTCCGCAGAGAGTCCGAGTGTCTTGCCGGGCAGCCATTCCAGGTTGCCGTGCTTGCCCAGGTGGACCACCGCGTGCGCACCGAAATCGTGGCGCAGCCACAGATAGGTCGCCAGGTAGTGGTGGCTGGGCGGCAGATCCGGGTCGTGGTAAATCGCCACCGGATTGGCGCCGAATCCGCGCGGCGGCTGCACCAGGATCACCATGTTCCCGGACGTCATTGCCGCAACGACGATCTCCCCGTCCGGATCCGCGCTGCGATCGACGTAGAGCTCACCGGGAGGGGGACCCCAGTGGGCGACGACGGACTCCGCCAGCTCGACGGGTAGGGCGGCGAACCACTGCCGATAGCGGGCGGCGGGGATGCGGATCGGGTTGCCGGCCAACTGTCCCTGGGTGAGCCAGTCCGGGTCCTGCCCCCCTCGTTCGATCAGCGCATGCATCAGCGCATCGCCGTCGGAGGCTTCCAGCCCCGGAACCTCGCCGATGTCATAGCCGTTGTCGCGCAAGGCTTTCAGCAGTGCGATGGCACTGGCCGGGGTATCCAGGCCGACCGCGTTGCCGATCCGGGAGTGTTTGGTCGGGTAGGCCGAGAAGACCAGCGCCAGCCGCTTGTCCTTCGCGGGCACCCGCCGCAGCATGGCGTGGTTGACCGCCAGTCCGGCGACCCGCGCGCAGCGCTCCGGGTCCGCGACGTAGGAGATCAACCCGTCGTCGTCGATTTCCTTGAACGAGAACGGCACCGTGATGATCCGGCCGTCGAATTCAGGCACCGCCACCTGGGTCGCGACGTCCAGCGGAGTCAACCCGTCGTCGTTCTCGGTCCAGCGGGAGCGGGAACTGGTCAGGCATAGGCCCTGCAGGATCGGTACGTCCAAAGCGGCAAGATGTTGGACGTCCCAGCCGTCATCGGCGCCGCCAGCCCCGGCAGTCGCCGGGGTGGCCCCGCCGGCGGCCAGCACGGTGACCACCATGGCGTCGGCGGTGGCCAGCAGTTCCAGCAGGTCGGCCGCAGGGTTGCGCAGCGACGTGCAGAACACCGGCAGCGGCCGCCCGCCGGCGTTCTCGATCGCCTCGCACAGCGCCTCGATGTAGGCGGTGTTCCCGGCCAGCTGCTGAGCGCGGTAGTAGAGCACCGCGATCGTCGGCCCGTCGGTCCCTGATCCGACTCGCGTCAGCACGCCCCACGCCGGAGTGGGGGCTGGCGGGGCGAACCCGAACCCGGTCATCAACAGGGTGTCGCAGAGGAAGGCGTGCAACTGGCGAAGGTTCTCCACCCCACCCTCGGCCAGATAGGTGTGGGCCTGTACCGCGATACCCGCGGGCACCGTGGAGCGTTCCATGAGATCGGCGTCGGGCGCCTGCTCACCGCTGACCACGACGACCGGCAGACCGCTCGCCACGCAGGCGTCGATGCCGTCCGGCCAGGCCCGGTGACCCCCCAGGACTCGCACCACGACCAGATCGGCATCACCGAGCAACCTCGGCAACTCGCCGTCAACCAGCCGCGACGGGTTGGCCAAGCGGAACGGCACGCCCGTGGCGCGCCCGGTCATCAGGTCGGTGTCGGATGTCGACAGCAGCAGAACGGTAGGTCGGGGCACCCGCTATTCGTACCCTAAATCGGCTGCTCTGGTTCGGGCGCGGGGTTGGCGGCGGTCTCGGCGCGAGCCTGGCGTAACAATGGCGCCCCGGCCACCACCAGCAGGGCGACGACGAGCGCGGGGGCCAGCATCGGCACCCAGGTGAGATTCGAGGGGATGGCGGTGGCGGCGATCCCGGCCAGGGTGAAGCCGATAAGACCGATCGCGCCCGGGACGGTGATCGCGGCTCCACCCCGGCCGACGGCGTGCCGGGTGACCAGGTAGGCCGCCGCCGTGAGTCCCGAGCACGCGGAGAACAGTGCCGGGGCGTCGAGGAGCACCAGCGCCGCACCGGTCAGCAGCACCGCAGCGGTCGCCGCCGCCCGAACGAACACCCCCGCCAGGACCGCCAGCGCCGCCGGTGCGACCGCAGCCAACCCGGCCTGACCAGCCGGCCAGGCCGCACTCAGCACCATAAGTGCGGCGAAGACCGTCGGGAACGCCGATGAGCCGGCCTTCATCGCCGCCTCCCACGGGAGTCGGGCAGCAGTCGCATGGCGTGGTCGAGCGGGACCTCGGCCGGCCACGACACCACCTCGACCCCCATGACCCGCATGTCGCGGTACATCGTCGACCGCTCCAGCGCCCACATCTTCCGCAGCAGCGGCTCGGTCTCCCCTTCGAGGGGATAACCCTCCAGCACGTCCACCACAACCACGCTGTGACGCCGTCGGCTCAGCTCGATCAACGCCAGGGCGAACGGGGTGTTCAGCAGCGTCGAGAACGCCACTACTACCGCGCCCGGCGGGACCGCGGCCCGCGGAGCCAGCGTGGCGCCCACCGGGCGGCCGGCCATGCCGAGCACCGCGCCGCACACCCGGTAGAACTGGCGCTGGCCGATATCGGGTCCGAGCCACAGTGGCCGCCCGCCGCCGAGGGTGACGAGTCCAGCGCGGTCGCCGCCGCGCAGCGCGCTCTGCACGACCTGGACCGCACCTTCCACCGCCCGCTGGGTCGCCGTCGTCGCGGGCCCGGGCGGTTGCGCACCCAAGTCGACCAGCACCACGACGTCGACGGACCGGTCGGTCAGCCGTTCGGTGACGTGCAGACTGCCCCGGCGGGCGCTGACCGGCCAGTTGACCGTTCGCAACTGGTCGCCGGGGATGTAGGCGCGGATGTCGGCGTACTCCACGCCGGGGCCGGTGTGGCGGGTCAGGTGGGTGCCCAGCCGGTCGGGCACCTCGGCCCGGGGAATCGCGGTGGAGGGTGCGGGCGCGGTCGGGAAGACGAACACGTCGGCCACCTCCGCAGCGGCGTCGGCGGTGAGTAGTCCACCCGGGGCCACCACCGCGAGATGGGCCTGCAGCGGATAACGGCCCCACCGCGGCGCGCTGAACACCGCGGTGGAACGGACCGGAGGACCGTCCCGGGAAACCTCGATCTGCGTGCCGGTCAGCGCCGTGAGCGTCAGGTCGACGGCCGCCGCGCCCGGGTCGGCGCCCAGTTCGACGACGACCCGGACCGGTTCGCCTTCGAAGCAGCGTGACTCGGCGGGCCGGGCCACCACCTCCATCTTCGAAGGGAGACGCTGCCACCCCAGTGCCGACAGCACCCCCAGGATCGGGGCGGCGAAGGCCACGAGTTGCCAGCGTCCGGGCAACATCGCCGCGGCCAACGCCACGGCCGCGCAGATGAACAGCGCCTGGGCCAGAGCCGATGTGCGCCAGACCAATCCGACCTCGACCCGACGCGCCACCACGGCCTGACCGCCATCGTCGTCGAACCCGCCGACCGTGGACTCGTCAGCCATGACCCCGCCGTCCACCAGCTATGCCGGTCCCGGCGCCCGCGGCACCGGCAGCCGGCGCAGCAACTGTTCCACCACGTCGGCACCGTGCAGGCTGCGCACCCACATCTCCGGGCGCAGGGTGATCCGGTGACCGAGGGCGGCGACGGCGAGTGCCTTGACGTCCTCGGGCAGGACGAAGTCCCGCCCGTTCAGCAGGGCGCGGGCCCGAGACAACTGGACGAGGTCGAGTTCGGCCCGGGGGCTGGCACCGACCACCAGCTTGGGGTGGTTCCGGGTGGCCGCGGCCAGGGACACCACGTAGCGCAGCACGTCCTCGTGCACCGAGACACTCTCCACCGACTCCCGCATCAGCAGCAACTGCGCGGCATCGACGACCTCGGCGATCTCGACCTCCGCCGAGCCGCGCTCCAGCCGGCGGCGCAGCATCGAGGCCTCATCGCTCTCGGAGAGGTAGTCCAGCTTCACCTTCACCGCGAACCGGTCGAGCTGGGCCTCCGGCAGCGGGTAGGTGCCCTCGAACTCGATCGGATTATCGGTGGCGATGACGACGAACGGGGACGGCAGCCGGTGGGTCTCCCCGTCGATGCTGACCTGATGTTCGGCCATCGCCTCCAGCAGGGCGGCCTGGGTCTTGGGCGGGGTGCGGTTGATCTCGTCGGCCATCAGCAGGTTGGTGAAGACCGGGCCGCGCCGGAATTCGAAATGGCCCGACTGCATGTCGTAGATGGTCGAGCCCAGCAGATCGGCGGGCAGCAGGTCGGGGGTGAACTGCACCCGGGTGAACCGCAGGCCCAGGGCGGCCGCCATCGACCGGGCGATGAGGGTCTTGCCCATACCGGGTAGGTCCTCGATCAGGACATGCCCGCCGGCCAGCACTGCGGTCAGGATCAGCGTGAGGGCATCCCGTTTGCCGACGACGGCACGTTCGACCTCGTCGAGGACGGCGTCGCAGAGTGCGGTGGTGGTCGCGGCGCCCGAGTCCCCGGCTGCGCTCACGTCTGTCGGGCTCACGTCTGTCGGGCTCACATCTGCTCCCGTCACATCTGCTCCAGTCACATCTGCTCCAGGCGCCGCAGGATTTCCTCGAGGGCGTCCCGGCCGGGCCCGGGCTGCTCGCGGCCGGCCCATGAGGCCTGCTGCGGGTCGACCCACGGCCAGAGTTCATCGCCGAACACCATTCGGCCGGTGGCGGCCAGCACGGCGGGGTCGGTGATGCGGGTCGCCTGCATGAATTCGCGGGCCAGCCGCGGTCGCAGGTAACGGTCCCAACTGGCGCGGCTGGAGTCGGCCCAGCGGATCGTCGCCTCGGTCTTGGACCTCCACCGCTGTAGTGACTCCAGGGCGTCGTCGGACGCCGGTTCTCCCGCACCCCGGGAACCCGCCCCCACGAAACTGTCGCGCAGGACCATCGCGAACACCACGACGGCGGCCGCCGATGCCGCCAGGGCCCAGCGCCGGTCGATGATGAACACCGTCGCCTCGATCAGCAGGACGAGCAGGAGACCACCCGCGACCACGGCCTTGGTCATCCCCGTGTTCATGGGGCACCCGTGTTCATCAGGCACCCGCGGTCGTGTCGGCCGGTCGCCGCAGGTCATGGAGAACCGCCCGGAGCGAGCGTTCGGCTTGCTCGCGATGATCCTCGGTCATCACATGCCGGCTGAACCGGGCCTCGGCGAACAGTCCCACCAGAGCCGACGCGCTGCCGGCGCGCAGCGCGCGGTTCTGCACCGCCCGCGCCAGCACTTCCGAGGGGGTGTCGGAGTCCCGTGGTGCGACGTCGGGGGAATCGGCCAGCGCCCGTTCCATCGCCGCGTAGCAGGCGATGATGGCCTCTCTCGGCCCGCGGCGCAGGTCGGACACCTCGGCCAGTCCGCGTTGCGCCGCGACGACGAGGGGTTCGGGTCGGGAATCCGAGCCCGCCGCGGCGACGATCAACGGCCCGACATCCGGTTCGCGGCGCATGCGGCGCCCCCGCACCGTGGTCACCACGGTGCCGACGAGCGTCATCGCCACCAGAGCCACCGTGGTCACCTCCAGATAGAGCAGGACCCTTTCGTCCGGCCGTTCCGGGCGCCACTGGCCGCTCGGCGGCTCGGTGGCGGGGGCGCCGCCCTCGCGGGCGACGGACGACGACGGCGGTTCCTGTCGGCCGAGCTCGGCCGGAGTCGTGTTCAGGAAGGTGGCGAGCACCAGTGCCAGCAACCATGCCAGCGCCAGAGCCCCCGCGATCAGCAGTAGCCGGCGGCTCAACCGTGCTTTCGGCCCGTGGCCCTCCAGCGGGAGTTCGCGGCCGCCGGACGGCGCCGACGGAACCGGTTTGCGGAACGATGCGGCCAGGGCGACGGCCATGATCAGGACCGACGCGGCGAGCAGGACCACAACGCCGGCCAAGGACGCCGCGCTGTCGGCGGGAGGCGCCTGCGGGCCCGGCCGGACACCGGGTATGGCGCCACGCAGGCTCAGCCCGAGGACGACGAGCAGCCCGAGCAGGACCGCCGTCCGTCCTGCGGTCCCGGTGTCACCGGCCGAGCCTGCCGTCGTGGCGCACCCCCTTACTCCTGTTCCCATCGTGGCACGCGGCGGCCGTAACGTGGGAGCGTGACCAGGACCCGCGACGAGGACGCCTGCCCCGGCGCCCTTCAGGTGCATCCGGCCGCCGACGGCCCGCTGGCCCGGGTGCGACTGCCCGGCGGCATGATCAGCGCCACACAGTTGGAGGCCCTCGCCGAGACCGCGGACCGGTTCGCGGCGGGCACGCTCGAACTGACCGCCCGCGGAAACCTGCAACTGCGGGGCGTCACCGACACCGCGGCGGTCGCCCAGGCGATGGTCGCCGCCGGGCTGTTGCCCTCGGCAACCCACGAGCGGGTGCGCAACATCATCGCCTCGCCGCTGTCCGGACGCTTCGGCGGACGCACCGACGTCCGGCCCTGGGTGACCGAATTGGACCGTGACCTGCGGGCCGACCCGGGCCTGGCCGGGTTGCCGGGCCGGTTCCTGTTCAGCGTCGACGACGGCAGCGCCGATGTGTCCGGGCTCGCCGCCGATGCCGGCGCACACGTCCTCGACGACGGCGTCGCACTGCTGCTGGCCGGCCGGGACACCGGAGTGCGGGTGGACCGCAACGACGCGGTGCAAGCGTTGCTTACGCTGGCCCGCCGGTTCGCAAAGGTGCGCGGGAGTGCTTGGCGGGTGGCCGAACTCGACGATCCGGACATCCTGCTGGGCGACTTCGCGCCCTCGGCCCCGCCCGGCGGCCGATTCCCGCCCGCGCGGGCTCCGGTCGGCTGGATCGCCCAGGACGACGCGTCGGTCGCCCTCGGAGCGGTGATCCCGCTGGGTGTTCTGTCCGCGCGGCAGGCGCAGTTCGTCGCGGCTGTCGGGGCGCCGGTCGTGATCACACCGTGGCGTTCGCTTCTGGTGTGCGACCTCGACCAGGGCGTGGCCGACACCGCACTGCGGGTGCTGGCCCCGCTCGGCCTGATTTTCGACGAGAACTCGCCATGGCGCGAGATCACCGCCTGCGTCGGCAGCCCGGGCTGCGCGCGGTCGCTGGCCGACGTCCGCGCCGATGCGGCCAGGGCCGCCGAATCCGGCTCCGGGCGCGGCCCCGTGCACTACGCCGGCTGTGAACGGGCCTGCGGCAGTCCGCTGTCCGGTGCGGTCCTGGTGGCGACCCCGGACGGCTACATCGAGCGGGACCGGCCCGCCGTAGGGTGATCACCGTGCTCGATTACCTCCGCGATGCCGGTGAGATCTACCGGCAGTCCTTCGCGACGATCCGGGCCGAGGCCGATCTTCGGGCGTTCCCCGCCGATGTCGCCCGGGTGGTGGTGCGGCTCATCCACACCTGCGGGCAGGTCGACCTGACCGAACACATCGCCTTCTCCCCCGATGTCGTCGGTGCCACCCACGCCGCGCTGGCCGACGGTGCCCCGATCCTGTGCGATTCCTCGATGGTGGCGGCCGGGATCACCGCCGCCCGACTGCCCGCGGGCAACGAGGTGGTGTCCTTGGTCGCCGACCCGCGCGCCGCCGACCTGGCCGCGAGCCGGGCCACCACCCGTTCGGCGGCCGGGGTGGAGCTGTGGGCGGACCGGCTCCCGGGGGCGGTGATGGCGATCGGCAATGCCCCGACCGCGCTGTTCCGGCTGCTGGAACTGCTCGACGAGGGAGTTCCCGGGCCGGTTTCGGTGCTGGGCGGGCCAGTGGGTTTCGTCGGATCGGCCCAGTCCAAGCAGGCCCTGGTCGACGACCCGCGCGGAATGGAGTACCTGGTGGTCCGGGGCCGCCGTGGCGGTAGCGCCATGGCCGCGGCTGCGGTCAACGCGATCGCGAGCGAGCGGGAATGAGCACCCACGGCACCCTCTACGGCGTGGGTCTGGGCCCCGGCGATCCGGAACTGGTGACCGTCAAGGCGGCCCGGGTGATCGGCCAGGCCGATGTGGTCGCCTATCACAGTGCGCGCCACGGGCGCAGCATCGCGCGTCGCATCGCCGAACCGTACCTTCGGCAGGGCCAGATCGAGGAGCACCTGGTGTACCCGGTGACCACCGAGGCCACCGAGCACCCCGGCGGCTACCGGGCGGCCATGGAGGAGTTCTACACGCTGGCCGCCGAGCGCATCGCGACACATCTGGCCGCCGGTCGCGACGTCGCGCTGCTCGCCGAGGGCGATCCGCTGTTCTACAGCTCCTACATGCACATGCACACCCGGCTGACTCAGCGGTTCGATGCGGTGATCGTGCCCGGGGTGACATCGGTCAGCGCGGCCTCCGCCGCGACCGCGACACCGCTGGTCACCGGTGAGGAGGTGCTCTCGATCCTGCCCGGAACCCTTCCGCCCGCCGAGCTGGCCCGCCGGCTCGCCGACACCGACGCCGCGGTGGTGCTCAAGCTGGGCCGGACTTATCCGCAAGTGCGCGAAGCACTTGCGATGGCTGGTCGGCTCGACGAGGCGATCTATGTCGAGCGGGCCAGCACCGACGGGGAGCGGGTGTTGCCCGCCGCGGCGATGGACGGGGCCGAGGTTCCGTATTTCTCCCTGGCGGTCCTGCCCGGCAGCGGACGAACCGGACACCCTTCGGCGCGCAACGGCACCGTCGCGGTGGTCGGCCTCGGGCCCGGCGACATCGAGTGGATGACGCCGCAGAGCCGCCGCGAGTTGGCGTCGGCCACCGACCTGATCGGCTACGGACCCTATTTGGACCGGGTCCCGGTCAGCCCCGGTCAGCGCCGCCACGCCAGCGACAACACCGATGAGCCGGCCCGGGCCCGACTGGCCTGTGAGCTCGCCGAGCAGGGCCGCGCGGTAGCGGTGGTGTCCTCCGGCGACCCGGGTGTCTTCGCGATGGCGACCGCGGTCCTCGAGGAGGCCAAGCAGTGGCCCGGGGTGCAGGTCCGGGTCATCCCTGCGATGACCGCCGCGCAGGCGGTGGCCAGCCGGGTGGGCGCGCCCTTGGGTCACGACTACGCGGTCATCTCGCTGTCGGACCGGCTCAAACCCTGGGAGGTCATCGCCGCCCGCCTGGCGGCCGCGGCGGCCTCCGATCTGGTGCTGGCGATATACAACCCGGCCTCGAAGAGCCGCACCTGGCAGGTGGCGGCCATGCGGGATTTGTTGCTGGAGCACCGCGACGCCGGCACCCCGGTTGTGATCGGACGAGACGTCTCCGGCCCGGCGGAGTCGGTACGGGTGGTGCGACTGGCCGACCTCGACCCCGCCGAGGTCGACATGCGCTGCCTGCTCATCGTGGGCTCTTCCCAAACCCAGTGGTACGGCGACGTGGTCTTCACCCCGCGCCGCTATCCGGGCTGAAGGTGCACCCAGTCGGCGGCCTCGCCCACCGATCCGACGACCCTGACCCCCACCGGAAGCGCCGGGCGGCGGATCATCACCACGTCGATCCCCAGATCCGCCGCGGCATCGAGTTTCGCCCGGGTCATCGCTCCCCCGCTGTTCTTGGTCACCAGTGCGTCGATGCGCTGCCCGGCGAGCAGTTGGCGTTCGCCGTCGTAGTGGTAGGGCCCGCGAGAGAGCAGCATCTCGTGGCGCGCCGGGAGCGCGGCCGGATCCGGCGCGGTGACGACGCGGATCAGGAACCAGGCCCGACTGTCGGCGAAGGGCGCGACACCGGAGCGCCCGGTCGTCAGGAAAACCCGCGAATACCCTTTGGCAGCAACGAGGTCGGCTGCCTCGGCATCGGATCCCACCGTCAGCGCCGACTCGACGTCCCAGCGCGGCCGGTGCAGCACCAGGTGAGCCACCCCGAGCTCGCGGCAGGCCTGCGCGGCGTTCTCGGTGATGGCGGCGGCGAACGGATGAGTGGCGTCGACCACAGCGGTGATCCCGTTGTCGGCCAACCACTTTCGCAATCCGGCGACGCCCCCGAATCCGCCGATGCGGACCGGGCCCACCGGTAGCGCGGGATCGGGTACCCGGCCGGCCAGCGAACTGATGAGGTCGACGCCGGGGTGCAGGCGGTCGGCCAGCGCGCGGGCCTCGGCGGTGCCGCCGAGCAGCAACAGCCGCATCAGTGCCCCTTCATCAGTGCCGCTGGCCGCGCGTGCGGTCGGTCGAATAGAGGTAGCTGTCGGCGAATCCGTTGGCAGCCAGCGCATCGCCGACGATGATCACCGCGGTCCGGCTGACTCCCGATTCGTGCGTCCGCCCGGCGATGTCGGCCAGAGTGCCCCGCAGCACCACCTGCTGCGGCCAGCTTGCAAACGCGACGACCGCCGCCGGTGTGCCGGGGCCGCGACCGGCGTCCAGCAGCTCCGCGACGACGGCGTCGATGCGATGCGCCGCGAGATGAATCACCAGGGTGCCCCCCGCGGCGGCGAGGACGGTCAGATCTTCGCCGTCAGGCATCGCGGTGGACAGGGTGGCAACCCGGGTCAGGGTCACCGTCTGGGCCACCCCGGGAATGGTCAGCTCCCTGCCCATTGCGGCTGCGGCCGCGGCGAAGGCCGGCACTCCCGGCACCATCTCGTAGTCGATGCCGAGCGCGTCGAGCCGGCGGCACTGTTCGGCGACGGCGCTGTAGAGCGACGGGTCACCGGAGTGCAGCCGGGCGACGTCGTGCCCGTTGGCGTGGGCGTCGGCCAGCTCGTCGATGATCTGCTCGAGGGTCAGCGGACCGGTATCGACGATCCGGGCCCCCGCCGGACAGAACTGCAGCAGATCGTCAGGCATGATCGACCCGGCGTAGAGGCAGACACCGCAGCGTTGCAGAAGCCGCTGACCGCGAACCGTGATCAAGTCGGCCGCACCGGGTCCGGCGCCGATGAAGTACACGGTCACCGGGAAATCCCCGGCCCCGAAATCCCCGGCCTCACAGGACGGTCACCGCCCACTGGGTGATCGGCATCTGCGGTCTCCAGCCGGTGAACCCGCCGATCGGCTCCCCGCGGTAGTGCTGGAATCGGCGCAACTCCCCGCCGAGGCGGGAATACCAGTCCACCAGCGTCGCTTCGGATTCCGCGGTGACCGCATTGGCCACCAGCCGACCGCCGGGCGAGAGTCGGTCCAGGCAGGCCTGAACCAGACCGCTCACGCTCAGGCCGCCCCCGATGAACACCGCGTCCGGCCGCGCTGCCCCGGTGAATTCGCGGGGCGCCTCGCCGCGGATCTCGATATCGGCCCCGAAGGCCCGGGCGTTGGCCTCGACGCGGCCCCGACGCTCCGGGTTGCCCTCGAACGCCACCGCGCGGCAGCCCCGGCCATCGCGGCACCACTGCACGGCGATGCTGCCCGAACCGGCGCCGACATCCCAGAGCAACTCACCGGGCCGGGGCGCGAGCGCGGCCAGCGTCACCGCGCGGATCGTCTGCTTGGTGATCTGGCCGTCGTGGCTGAACACATCGTCGGGCAACGGTTGCGGGTCGTCGGCGTCGGGCAGGTAGCGGACGGCGACGATGTTGAGATCGTCGACATCGGTGGGTGGCGCGGCCGCCCAGGCGTCGGCGGCGCCGCTGCGGACGCGCTCGGACGGACCGCCGAGCTGTTCCAGGACGGTCAGTTCCGAAGCACCCCGGCCGGTTTCGGTCAGCTCGACGGCCAAAGCCCGCGGGGTGTCGGCGTCACGGCAGAGCACCACGGCCCGGCCTCCGCGGCGCACCGCGGTGTGCACCGGGGCGGTCACGAGGCTGATCACCTCGGTGCCCTCGGCGGGCCAGCCCATCCGTGCGCGGGCGAGGCTTACCGAGGACACGTGCGGCAGCACCCGCACCCGGTCGACCCCGTGCAGGCGCACCAGGGTCGCACCGATTCCGTGCACCATCGGGTCGCCGCTGGCCACGACGTGCACGTCGGCCTCCGGCTCGTCGTCGCGCAGACGCTGCAGCGCGGGCAGCATCGGGCTGGGCCAGCACCGCTGCGGAGCGGTGACGGTGTCGTCGAGCAGGGCGAGTTGGCGGGGCGAACCGTAGATCACCGCGGCGCGGCGAAGTTCGCGCCGCGACTCCCGGGCCAGACCGGACATGCCGTCGGCGCCGATCCCCACCACTACGATCATCGGGGAAGCCTCCGCCAGACCGACTGGGGCAGCAAGCGCATTCCGGCGAACAGCGGACGCAGCGCCCACGGAACCCACACCGTGCGCCGGCCGCGGGACAACGCCCGCACGGCCGCGTCGGCGACCTGCGCCGGGGTGCTGGACAGCGGCGCGGGGTCCATCCCCTGTGTCATCCGGCCGATGACGAATCCGGGACGCACGATGAGAAGCCGCACCCCGCTGCCATGCAGCGCGTCCGACAGCCCGCTGGCGAAGCCGTCCAGTCCCGCCTTGGCCGAGCCGTAGACGTAGTTGGCCCGCCGCACCCGAACGCCGGCCACCGACGAGAACACCACCAGCGCGCCCGCGCCGGCGGCGCGCATCGCCGTGGCGAGCACGGTGAGCAGGCTGATCTGGGCGAGGTAGTCGGTGTGCACGATCGCGACCGCGTGGGCCGGGTCGGTCTCGGCGCGATCCTGCTCGCCGAGGATGCCGAACGCCAGCACCGCGGTGTCGATCCGCCCGAACTCGCCGATCAGCCGCTCGACGAGCGGGCCGTGCGAGGCCAGGTCGTCGGCGTCGAACTCCGCGGTGCGTACCTCCCGGGCTCCGGCGGCCTGCACCGCCGCGACCTGCGGACCGAGCCGGTCGGCGCCGCGGGCGGCAAGCACCACCGTGGACCGCGGAGCCAGCCTCGTCGCCAGTTCGACGCCGATCTCACTGCGGCCGCCGAAGATGACCACGACTTCGCCCGAGTGAACGGCACCGCCCGAATGAACGGCGCCGCTCGCTGTGTCCTCCACGGTTGCGATTATTCACTGCGCTAGCGTGGACTCCGATGGCCAACACCACGACACGGCTGACCAGCGACGCCTTGGAGTTCCTCACCGAACGGCACCTCGCCATGCTGACCACACTGCGCGCCGACGGCTCCCCGCACGTGGTCGCGGTGGGATTCACCTTCGACCCGCACACCCATATCGCGCGGGTGATCACCAGCGACGGGTCCCAGAAGGCGGTTAACGCCGAGCGCAGCAACGTCGGTGTGCTCTCCCAGGTGGACGGCGCCCGTTGGCTGTCCCTGGAGGGCGTCGCCGGGGTCAACCGCGGCCCGGAGGCCATCCGCGACGCCGAGCTGCGCTACGCCCAGCGCTACCGCACCCCCAAGCCGAACCCGCGGCGGGTGGTCATCGAGGTGCTGATCAAGCGGGTACTGGGCTCGTCGACACTGCTCGATCGCAGCACCGACTGACCGGCCGCGGCGGCGGGCGGGTGTTCAGTGCCCGGGCAGCGGAACGACCGTCAGATCATGCGACCGGCTGTTGACCGGCGCGGCGCCGTCCTCGGTCACGATCACGATGTCCTCGATACGCGCCCCCCACCGGCCGGGTAGATACACCCCCGGTTCGACGCTGAAGGCCATCCCCGCGGCCAGCGGTAGGTCATTGCCGGCCACGATGTAGGGCTCCTCGTGCACCGACAGTCCGATGCCGTGCCCGGTGCGGTGGACGAAGTACTCGCCCAGGCCGGCCGCGACCAGCACCTCGCGGGCGGCCGCGTCGACCCGTTCGGCGGTGGTCCCGGGACGCACCGCGGCCACTGCGGCGGCCTGCGCGCGCTGCAGCACCGCGTACTGCTCGGCGATCTCCGGGTCGGGTTCGCCGAGGCTGTAGGTGCGGGTGCAGTCGGAGTTGTAACCGGGTTCGACGGGCCCGCCGATGTCCACGACGACGATGTCCCCGGGCTGCAGGATGCGCTCGGAGCACTCGTGGTGTGGGTCGGCCCCGTTGGGTCCCGATCCGACGATGACGAAAGCCGCCTCCGCATGCCCCTCCGCCACGATGGCTTCGGTGATGTCCGCGGCCACCTGCGCCTCGGTGCGGCCGGGGACCAGCAGCTGGGGAACCCGGGCGTGCACCCGGTCGATCGCCGCACCGGCGGCGCGGAGCGCCTCGATCTCGTCGGCATCCTTGATCATCCGCAGGGTGGCTAGCACGCCGGTGGCCAGCACCGGCACAGCCCCCAGAGCACCGGCCAGCGGCAGCAGGTGCAGCGCCGGCATCGAGTCGGTGACCGCCACCTGGGTCGCCCCTGAGTCGACATCCCCGGAGCCGGGGTCATGGCCCAGCGCATCGGCGACCAGCCGGTAGGGGTCCTCACCGTCGACCCAGTCGCGCACCGTCAGGCCCAGGTCGGCGACGGCTGACTGCTTCAGGGCGGCCAATTCCAACCGCGGCAGCACCAGGGTCGGATTGGCGGCCCCCTGCCCGCCGGAGGCCGGCACCACCAGCGCGGTGAGGCGCTCGAACGTCTGTGCGCGTGAGCCGATCAGGTAGCGCATGTCGTACCCGGGGGTGATCACCAGGCCCGCCAGCCCGGCGGCCCGGGCGCCGTCCGCCGCAGCGGAGAGCCGGCGGGCATAGGTCTGGCTGCTGAAACGGGCGGCGCGCATGGCGATCAGGTTAGCCGCCGGTGTATCAATGCAGCTATGTCCGCACCGGTGTTGCTCCTCGACGGCGCCAGCATGTGGTTTCGCTCCTACTTCGGCGTGCCGTCGTCGATCACCGCGCCGGACGGCCGACCGGTCAACGCGGTCCGCGGGTTCCTCGACAGCGTCGCGACCCTGATCGCCCGGGAGCGCCCGGACCGGCTGGTGGTCTGCCTCGACCTCGACTGGCGGCCAGCCTGGCGGGTGAGGCTGATCCCGTCCTATAAGGCCCACCGGGTCGCCGAGGAGGGCAGCGCGGTCGGGGAAACCCCTGAGGGCGCCGACCCGGTCGAGGCCGAGGAGGTGCCCGACGACCTGAGCCCCCAGGTCGACATGATTCTGCAGGTGCTCGACGCGTTCGGCATAGCGACGGCCGGCGCCGAAGGCTTCGAGGCCGACGACGTGCTGGGGACCCTGGCCGCCACCGAGCGATGCGACCCGGTAGTCGTGGTCAGCGGCGACCGCGACCTGCTGCAACTGGTGGCCGACGACCCGGTGCAGGTCCGCGTGCTCTACATCGGCCGGGGCCTGTCCAAGGCCGTCATGTTCGGCCCGGCCGAGGTCGCCGAGAAATATCACGTTCCCCTGGGGCGTGCCGGCACGGCCTACGCCGAACTGGCCCTGCTGCGCGGGGACCCCTCCGACGGGCTGCCCGGTGTGCCGGGGGTCGGCGAGAAGACCGCCGCGACGATGCTCAGCCAGTACGGCTCGCTGGCCGACATCCTGGCCGCCGCCCACGATCCGGCCTCGGCGTTGCCCAAGGCCTTCCGGGCCAAGATCCTGGCGGCGGGCGACTACATCGCCGCGGCCGAACCGGTCGTCCGGGTGGCCCGCGACGCCCCGGTACGGATCTACACCCCCGACGACCGGCTTCCCCGGCATCCCGCCGACCCGGGCCGGCTCGCCGCATTAGCCTCCGAGTACGGAATCACCTCGCCGGTGGCACGTCTGCAGAAGGCACTGAACGCGCTCTAGAACCCGCGCGAGCTGGGCCTGCCAAGCTAGACCCGCACGAGCGTGCGCGGAAGTCCCACTTCTGCGGCGTGTCGCCGAACCGACACGCACGCTCGCGGCGGGGAGGGGGAGCGGCAGAGGGCTACTTGGGCCGGCCGACCTCGTAGGTCCCCTTGTCGTCCTGGAAGGTCACCGTCACCTGACGCTTGGTGCCGTCGACGCTGACCTCGCAGGTGAACGTGTCACCCTTCTTCACCGTCGGATTCTGGCCGTTGTTGCACTTGACGTCCTGGACGTTCTTGGCGCCGTATCCGCCGGACTCGTCGGTGAGGATCTGCTGCACACCCTGCTGGGCTTTGTCGACGTCGAGCTTGGTGGTCACGAAGAAGCCCGGCTTCCAGAAGCCCGTCACCAGCACGACGAGCAGCACCAGTCCGGCCAGCACACCCAGGACGGTACCGAGCGCACGCACCGACTTCTTCGAGGCCTCCTCGGCCCCCGGCTGGGGATAGCCCGGGTATTGACCCGGCTGGCCCGGCGGCGGGAACTGCCCGGGCGGAGGCGGCGGATACTGCCCGTACTGGGGCGGCTGGCCGTAGGGACCGGGCTGGCCGTACTGAGGCGGCGGGGGGTACTGGCCGGGCTGCCCGTAGGCGGCCGGGTTGTACTCGGGCGGGGCGCCGTAGGGCGCTGCGGGCGGGTAGCCGGGCGCCGCTGGGGGCTGCCCGTACTGCGGATATTGCTGCGGCGGGTAGGCGGGCGGCTGCCAGGCCGGGGCCTCACTGCCCGGCGGCTGCCAGGACGGGGCCTCGGGCGCGGCGGAGGGCTGCTCTGCGCCGGTGGCGGGCTGATCGTGTCCCGATGCCTGCCACTGGTTGGCGTCAGATCCCTGCGGTCCGCTCATCGTCTCTCCTCACGGTGTCAGGAGCTCTCGCCCCGAACAGAACGGTCTCAACCGTAGCGTTTGCAACACCCTACCCGCTGTCAACAGCCACGACGCCGCGCCGGATGTCGTCGATGGCGCGTTTCGCGGCTTTGCGGGTGGCGGCGTCGGGGGCTGCGTTGCGCACCTGATCAAGCAGGTCAAGCACCTGGCGGCACCAGCGTACGAAGTCACCCGCGGGCAGCGGGGAGCCGTTG
>JAGQTO010000198.1:0-984 GCA_020439025.1 Mycobacterium sp.
ACTCGCCGATGCGGTGGCCGGGCTGCTTCGGTCGCCGGCCGGGTAGGCCCCCGCTAGTCTTGTGGCTGAGATCACAACACGGTTGGCAACAGGCGCGCGAGCGAGGAGCGGGACGGCATGAGCCTCTACACCCCGATCCTGGTTCTGGGCGCCATCGCGGCGGCCTTCGCGCTGGTCTCGGTGGTGGTCGCGCTTGTCGTCGGTCCCCGCCGGTACAACCGCGCGAAGCTCGAGGCCTATGAGTGCGGCATCGAGCCGACGGCCACCGAACCCGCCGGCCAGCGCTTCCCGATCAAGTACTACTTGACCGCGATGCTGTTCATCGTCTTCGACATCGAGATCGTCTTCCTCTACCCGTGGGCGGTGTCGGTGGATCGGCTCGGGACTTTCGCCCTGGTCGAGATGGCGATCTTCATGGCTACGGTGTTCGTCGCCTATGCCTACGTGTGGCGACGGGGTGGGCTGGAATGGGATTAGAGGAGCAGCTGCCGGGGGGCATTCTGCTGTCCACGGTGGAAAAGGTGGCCGGGTTCGTCCGCAAGGGCTCGCTGTGGCCGGCCACGTTCGGATTGGCCTGCTGCGCCATCGAGATGATGGCCACCGCGGGTCCCCGCTTCGACATCGCCCGGTTCGGTATGGAACGGTTCTCGGCCACCCCGCGCCAGGCCGACCTGATGATCGTCGCCGGCCGGGTCAGCCAGAAAATGGCTCCGGTGCTGCGGCAGGTCTACGACCAGATGGCCGAACCCAAGTGGGTGCTGGCCATGGGGGTGTGCGCCTCCAGCGGCGGGATGTTCAACAACTACGCCGTGGTTCAGGGCGTCGACCATGTGGTGCCGGTCGACATCTACCTACCGGGCTGCCCGCCGCGGCCGGAGATGCTGCTCAACGCGATCCTGGCCCTGCACGCCAAGATCGCCGAGATGCCCCTCGGGGTGCACCGGGCGCAGGCGGTGGCCGCCGCCGAGCAGGCCGCCCTGGCCG
>JAGQTO010000198.1:1042-2231 GCA_020439025.1 Mycobacterium sp.
GAGGTGATCGGCGTGCGTCGCGGCATGTTCGGCGCCGAGGGCAGCGGTGACACCTCCGGCTACGGGCGGCTGGTCCGCCCCGTCACCCTGCCGGGCAGCAGCCCGCGACCCTACGGCGGGTACTTCGACGACGTGGTCGACCGGCTCGCCGAGGTCCTCGACGACGTCGACGACGCCGTCGAACGCGTCGTCGTGCACCGCGGCCAACTCACCCTGGACATCCGCCGCGAGCATCTGGCGACGGTGGCTTCCGCGCTGCGCGACGACGAGTTGTTACGGTTCGAATTGTGTTGCGGCGTATCGGGTGTGCACTATCCCGACGACACCGGCCGTGAGCTACACGCCTTCTATCCGCTGATGTCGATCACCCACAACCGCCGGATCAACCTCGAGGTGGCCTGCCCGGACGCCGACCCGCACATCCCCTCGTTGTTCGGGGTCTACCCGACCTGCGACTGGCACGAGCGCGAGACCTACGACTTCTTCGGGATCGTCTTCGACGGGCACCCAGGCCTGACCCGCATCGAGATGCCCGACGACTGGGTCGGCCATCCGCAGCGCAAGGACTACCCGTTAGGTGGAGTGCCCGTGGAATTCCAGGGAGCCCGGATACCACCACCCGACCAGCGCAGGTCCTACCAATGAGCGATCCCATAGTCGTGCTCGGCGGCCAGGACTGGGACGAGATCGTCGCCGCCGCGCGGTCCGGCGAGGCCGGTGAGCGCATCGTGGTCAACATGGGCCCGCAGCATCCGTCCACCCATGGCGTGCTGAGGCTGATCCTGGAGATCGAGGGCGAGACGGTGACCGAAGCCCGTTGCGGCATCGGCTATCTGCACACCGGGATCGAGAAGAACCTGGAGTACCGCACCTGGACCCAGGGCGTGACGTTCGTGACCCGGATGGACTACCTGTCGCCGTTCTTCAACGAAACGGCCTACTGCCTCGGGGTGGAGCAACTGCTGGGCATCACCGATGACATCCCCGAGCGGGCCTCGGTGATCCGGGTCATGCTCATGGAGTTCAACCGCATCTCCTCGCATCTGGTGGCACTGGCCACCGGCGGGATGGAGTTGGGCGCGATGACGCCGATGTTCTTCGGCTTCCGCGAACGCGAGCTGATCCTGACCCTCTTCGAGGCGATCACCGGCCTGCGGATGAACAACGCCTACATCCGGCCCGGGGGCGT